>CALRZT010000018.1:0-27811 GCA_943372725.1 Pseudoxanthobacter soli DSM 19599 | reverse complement strand
AAGGCCGTCTCTCGCGTGCCCCGTCGCCGTCACGACCAGGCCTCCGGCCACTCGAGCAGCCCGAGCAGCACGGCGATGGCGACGGCGAAGAACGAGAACGTCAGGACGTGCATGTAGGTCGACGTCCAGGCGGGCAGCCGCCCCGCGACGCGGCCCCGCGCCAGCGTCGTACGTTGGCGGGTCCACCCCTGCTTGTCGAGCCGAAAGAAGACGAACGTCTTGATCGCCGACCCGTATACCTGGTTGAAGAACATCAGGAACGGATAGAGCACCGAGATCCGTGGCCGTGCCGACAACAACAGCACGGCGAGCGCATAGCGCGACATCAGCACCCAGACGATGTAGAGCAGCAGCATCTGCGAGGAGACGAAGATCGCGCCGATGATGGCGAACGCCGGGCCGGTCAGCGACGTCCACATGGTGACGCGCTGGTCGAGCACGGTCCACCAGGTGAAGTAACCGATGCGGCCAGGCCCGAGCGCCAGCGCGCGATGGTTGTTGCGCAGCATGTTGCCGAACCATCGCACCATCAGCATCGCCGAGGCGCGGAAGAAGTTGGCCGACGGCGGCGTCTCGATGGTCGCAACGCTGACGTCGGGAATGTAGAGCATCTTGTAGCCGGCCTTCAGCATCCAGAACCACGTCGACTTGTCGTCGCCGGTGAGGAAGCGGAAGCGCCCGAGCCGCCAGTGGTCGAGATAGTCGACCTCGATCATCTCGATGAAGGAGTGGTCGCAGGCGAGCCCCGCGCGGAACGCCGACATGCGGCCGGTCAGCGTCAGCACCCGCTCCGACAGCCCCATCGAACTCATCAGGATGTGGCGCTGGGCGAAGCGCAGCGAGTACCAGACGTCGAAGATCTTGGCGCCCTCGACGCGCGAGGTCTCGTCGGTGGTGAGCGCCCCGACGTCGTTGCGGAAGCGCAGGAACGGCGCGATCTTCTCGACGAGGTCCGGCTGGACGATGCTGTCGCCGTCGATGACGGCGACGATGTCGTCGTCCTTCGGCATGTATTTCTGGATCGCCCTGAGGCCGTAGGCGAGGCCGTCGCGCTTGCCGGTGCCGGGGATGCGCACGAGCACCAGGCGGACGTTGCCGGGATCGTCGCCGAGGACCGTCTGGAACAGCTTCTTGGCCAGCCGTTCGTCGCTCATCTCGACGATCGAGGCGACGACCGTCGCCCCGCCGGCGGAGCGCTTGGCAGCCTCGAAGGCGGCGGCGAACACCTGGATCGTCGTCTCGGTGGGGATGCGGAAGCTCGTCACCAGAAGGTAGGCGTGCGGCGGCGAGGTGCCTTCGGTCGCCGCCTCGGCCCGCCGGCGCATGCGCGGGAAGGCGTAGCGCACGTAGAACTGCGCCCGCACGAAGTGCAGCAGCGCCCACGTGTAGCGCCAGATGCCGATGACGCCGATGACGATGACGGCCGTCGTGCCGACGCCGACGAGCGGGTTCGGATTGATGATGACGGCGAACGTGCCGGTCAGCAGGATGTAGAGCGCGTGCGCCCAGTAGGTCTCGGACCAGTGGACCGGTTCCGGCGCCGCGCCGGCGGCGACGTTCGCCTCACCAGCAGATGCCGTCATAGGATCCATCGCTGCGCTTCACCGCGTTCACACGCACGAGGTCGATGATCGGCGTCTTGCCGCCCAGTCGCTCGACCAGACCGGCCGCCGCCGCGTCCTTCTTGCCGATGATGATTGCCTGCGCTCCCTGACACATATCGTCGACGGAGTCGACGAGGAGGCGGCTGAGGTGCGGCAGATGCGACATCACATACTGGAGATTGGCGCCGGTCAGTTCCCCGTAGCTGACGTTCGGGTCGTAGATCTTCAGCATGTAGCCCTTGCCGAGCAGGCGCTCGGCGAGCTCGACGAGGGGGCTCTCGCGCAGGTCGTCGGTGTTCGGCTTGAACGAGAGGCCGAGCAGGCCGAGGCGGCGGGCGCCGGTGCTGGCGACCATGTGGAAGGCGCGATCGAGCTGGATCTCGTTGGCCGTCATCGCCGCGTCCAGAACCGGTGTGGCGACGTCGATGGTGCGCGCCTTGTAGCGCAGTGCCCTCAGGTCCTTCGGCAGGCACGAGCCGCCGAAGGCGAAGCCCGGCATCAGGTAGGCGGGCGAGATGTTGAGGCGCTTGTCGCTGCACAGGATGCGCATCACCTCGTGGCCGTCGATGCGCGAGCCCTTGCAGACGTTGCCGATCTCGTTGGCGAAACTGACCTTCAGCGCGTGCCAGGCATTGTTGGTGTACTTCACCGCCTCCGCCGTCGTCATGTCGACGACGATCGGCTCGACGCCGATGCGGGCGACCAGCGAACGCAGCTTGGTGATGGTGTCCTCGTCGAGCTTGCCGAAGACGATGGTGCCGGGATCGTAATAATCGGCGATCGCCGTGCTCTCGCGCAGGAACTCGGGATAGTAGGCGACGCCGAAGTCGCGCCCGGCGACGCCGCCGGCGGCGCGCTCCAGCGCCGGGATGACGGATTCGATCATCGTGCCGGGCAGGATCGTCGAGCGCATCACGACGTGGTGGCGCTCCGCCTTGGCGGCGATGGCGGTGCCGATTTCCTCGGCGACCTTCAGGACGTAGCGGGTGTCGAGGGAGCCGTTGAGACGGCTCGGCGTGCCGACGCAGATGATCGAGAGCTCGGTGGTGTGGACGGCTTCTTCCGAGCGGTCGGTGGCGCGCAGCTGGCCGCTGGCGACCGCCTCGGCGATCAGCGGGGCGAGACCCGGCTCGGCGATCGGCGCGAGGCCGTCGTTGATCTCGTTGACCTTGACGTCGTTCACGTCGACGGCGACGACGTGGTGCCCGTCCTTGCACAGGCAGGCTGCCGTGACGGCTCCCACGTAACCGATCCCGAAGACGCTGATACGCATACACGACCCCCAGCTCGGGCAACGGGTTGTTGCGTCCCCGTGTCCCGCTCCTCCCCGCGAAGCGCCGAACTCTCCTCTCCAGCGCCGTAGCGACTGCCCCGTCCGCCGAGCGCGATGCGATCGACGATCGGGGCGAGCGACCATCGGCCTCCCCCGGCGCTACTCTTTAGACGGTGCTGGGATGGGCGCAAGCCGCGGCTCGAAAGAAGATTACCGTCGTATCAATCGCGGCTTCACTGCGTCGCGGGCGGAGGCGACGCGGGCGCCGGCGCGGACGATCCGGCCGCGTCGGCCGGATCGAGCTGCTGCAGCGTCGTCTTCGCCACCGGATGGCCCGCCGCCGCCGCCTTCTGCAGCCACGCGCGGGCGGCGGCCGGGTCGGGCGCGACGCCGACGCCGCCCGAATAGGCCATGCCGGTGCGGAACTGCGCGTCGGCGTTGCCGGCCTCGGCGGCGCGGCGATACCAGTCGGTCGAGGTCGCGAGGTCGGCGTCGACCGGCCCGCCCGACGAATAGAGCCGCCCGAGGGCCGCCATCGCATCGGGGCTGCCCTTGTCGGCCGCGGTCTTCAGCGTCGTCACCGCAGCCGCCGCGGCGGGATCGGTCGGCGCGACCGTGCCGACGGCCCGCACCAGCCCATCGCTGACCTCGGGGCGTCCGCCGCCGACGGCGGTGACGCGGAGCGTGACGACCTCGGCCGGTGATCCCGGCGCGAGGCCGGCCTCGATGGCGTCGGCGAGGCGGGCGGATGCCGCCGCGTCGCCGCCGGCGGCGGCCTTCTGCAGCCGCGCGAGCTCGGCCGGGCTGCGGGCGAGATCGTCGAGGCCGGGAAGGGTGCCGCGCGTCGCCGTCTGCGACCGCTTCGCTTTGGCCGTGCCGGTGCTGCGGGCGGTCCCGCTCGCGGCGCGCCCGTCGGCGCGTGCCGTGCGCACGACGCCGCCGCGTGCGGCCCACTGCGCCGCCGCCCTGGCGTTGCGGGGCACGCCGACGCCGGTGGAGAGGGCGGTGGCGATCTCGCGGTAGGCGGCGGGACGGTCTGCGGCGGGCAGACCGGCGACGGTGGCGAGCGCCGCCGCCTCGTCGCCGCGCGCCGCCTGCATCACTGCGAGCCGCTTCGTGCCGGTGATGCTGTCGCCGGCGGCAGCCCTGGCGTACCAGCGCTCGGCGGCGACCGGATCCGGCCGGCCGAGGGCGCCGGAGCGCTGCAGGTCGCCGAGCAGCACCGCGATCGAGCTCGAGCCGCCGTTGGCGGCGATCTCGTAGGCCTTCACCAGGCGGGGAAGGTCGCGCGGCCGGTAGCGGCCGTCCTGCTGGGCGGCCGCGAGGTCGCGGATGGCCGGGCGCCAGCCGGCATAGGCCGCCTGCTCGAGGTTGCCCCACCCCTCGGCGGTGCCGCCCGGAAAGCGCCCCGACAGTTCGCCCACCGCGAGCGCGTAGAGCGCCTCGCCTTTATCGCGGCGGTCGCCGGCGTTGCGGGCGGCCGCCTGCAGGGCCGCATAGGCGCCGGCGGTGTCGCCGCGCTGCTGCAGCACGTAGGCGCGGACGATGTAGTCGCGGGCCGAGAGGCCCTGCGGCTCGACGGCCAGCGCCGCGAGCGGCAGCAGCGCCGCGAGCAGGGCTGCCGCGGCGATCCGGCGGCCGCCGCCGATCCGTCCCGTCGTGCCGATCATGGATCGTACCCCGCGCGCTGGGCCGCCTCGAGCAGTTCCTCCGCCCGCTGCGGATCGGTGCGGCCGCCGAAGCCGGTCTGGTAGACGAGGGCGAGCTCGTACATCGCGCGCGCCTCGCCGCGCGCCGCCGCCTTCTCCAGCCACAGGACGCTGTCGGCGGGCGAGAGCGGCACGCCGAAGCCGGCGGCATAGGAGCGGGAGATCTCCCGCATCGCCTGGCTGTCGCCGGCTTCCGCCGCCTTCTTCAGCCACGCCGCGCCGGCGACGGGGTCGGCGGCCACGGCGGAGCCGAGCTGCAGGCGCACGCCCGCCTCGCGCATCGCCTCGGGCGCACCGGCGTCCGCCGCCTTCAGCAGCCGTGCCCAGGCGCGCTTGCGGTCGTCGTCGGTGGCCGACGGGTCGACGACGACGAGGCGGAAGAGGTCGGCGGCGGCACCGCCGTCGCCGGCGTCGGCGGCCTTCTCGTACCAGCCGATCGCCGCGCGGGTGTCGGCGGGGACGCCATCGCCGGCCACCAGCACTTCGGCCAAGGACTTCATGGCGGGAATGTAGCCCGCCTCGGCGGCGATGCGCAGCAGCGTCGCCGCCTGGTCGGGACGCTCCGCCGGCAGGATGCCTTCGCGGATCGCCTCGGCGGCCTTGAAGACCACTTCCGGCTCCTCCGGCGCCGCCAGGAGTGCGCGCGCATAGAGCACGGAGGCCTTTTCGCGGGCGACGGGCACGAGATCGACGAGCTTCGCATAGGCATCGGCGACGGCGACGAGGGCCTCGCCATCGCAGCCAGCCTTGATCTCGCGGCGGGCGAGGTCGGCGAGGATCTCCGCCTCGCTGCGCTGCTGCTCCGAGCCGGTGACGACCTCCACCGAGGTGCTCTTCTGCATCGCCTCGGCGATCAACTCGGCCGCCGTCAGGTCGCCGCCCGAGACCCCGGCGTCGAGAAGATTGCGCAGGGTTTCGGCCGCCGCGGGCAGGCCGGCGCCGGCGGCGTCGCGGATCAGGCGGACACCGCGGGCCGGATCGCGCGGCGGGCCGAACTCGTCCGACAGCAGGAATTCGCCGAGCTCGAGGAGGGCGACGGGCTCGCCTCCGGCCGCGCCCTGTTCGAGCAGCGCCTGCGCCTTGTCCGGATCGCGCTGGCCGCCGAGGCCCTCGAGCCAGGCGCGGGCGAGCGCCACGTAGCCCTTGCCGGCGTCCTCGCCGGGCTCGATGGCGCGGTCGAGCCAGAGCCGACCGCGCTCCGGATCGCGCTCGGTGCCGCGACCCTGGTCGTAGGCGAAGCCGAGCAGCACCATCGCCCGCCGGCTGCCGGCCGCGGCTGCCCGCTTGAGGTAGCGGAAGCGCGCCTCGTCGCCCTCCGCCGAGGCTTCCATGGCGGCGCGGTCGGCGAACTCCATCAGGAAGCGCTCACTGCCGCCGACGGCGGCGCGTTCGCGCCAGAGATCGGCGACGCGGGCGTCGGGCACGACGCCGAGGCCGCAGCGGAAGATGTCGGCGAGGCGCTCGCGCGCCTCTTCCGGCCCCGCATAGGCCGCCTGGCGCAGCAGGCGGACGGCGAGGCGGGGGTCGGCCGGCACGCCGTCGCCGGCGATGTAGGCGTCCGCCAGCGTCAGCATCGCGAGGCCGTCGCCGAGGTCGACGGCGCGCGCCAGCAGACCGGCGGCGCGGCTCGGGTCTGCGGCGACGCCGAGGCCGTCGGAATACATCCGCGCGAGCTCGATGTACGCCTCCGGCAGCGGCCGCGGCAGTTCGGTCGCGGCCGTGAACAGCGCCAGCGCCGCGCCATAGTCCGGTGTGCCGCCGAAGTCGCCGCGGGCGATGCGCCCGCGCTGCAGCATCGAGAAGCCGTCGAGGATCTTGATGCCGCGCTCATAGACCGTCGCCGCCATCGCGAGGTCGGGCGGGACGCGCTCGCCGGCGATGTAGACCTCGCCGAGCTCGTGTGTCGCCTGCAGGTTGCCGCGGCGCGAGGCGAAGTCGAGGAGGGCGAGGCCGCGCGCCATGTCGAGCGCCACCTCGTCGCCGGTGGTGAGCCGCCGCGCCATCTGCGAGGCGGAGACCATCGCCTGGTAGACGCGGCTGTCGACGCTCTTCTGCTGCCAGTCCATGCCGAGGCCGACGTCGCGGAAGACGGCGAAGTCGTCGAGATAGGCCGCGCCGATCGAGTAGAGTTCGTTGCAGCGCCCGGCGGCGACGTCGCTCATCAGGAGCGTCATGCCGACCTTCCAGGAGCGATCGGCGGCGTCGGGGCTCGGCGCCGCCACCGCGCCCTGGCGATAGAGGCGCGACAGCGCGATGGCGGCGCGGCCGCTGCCGCCGGCGAGGGCCCGCTTGTAGAGGCTCTCGGCGCGGTTCATGTCCGCCTCGACGGCGCCGCCGCGCTCGAAGACGCTGGCGAGCGGCAGGGCGGCGCGCACCTGGCCCTGGTCGAGGGCGCGCTCGAGCAGCGCCACACCCCGCACCACCTGGTCGGGGTCGAGCTTGTCGTCGATGAGGATCTCGCCGAGCATGCGGCGCGCCTTCGCCGCCTCCGGCCCGTCCTGCTCGATGACGTATTCGAGCAGTCGCCTGGCAGTCGGGATGTCGACGGGCTGCTCGGGATTAATCACCTGCAGCCGGTCGGCGTCTTCCATCATCACCAGCGTCGAGGCGCCCGGCGGACCATCGGTCCACGTCGTCCAGTCGCGCGACGGCGGCTCGTAGACCCACGGCTTGCACAGGCTGGCGACGTCGAGGGCGCCGGGCTCGAAGCGCAGTTCGCCCGGCACGATGTCGGCGCGCGCGCCGCCGGCCACGAGCAGCATCGTCACGCCCGCGACGAGGCATCGGATCGTCGCCGACCGGGCGGCGCTGCGGGCGGCCATCCTCATCGCCGCACCACCGTGTTGTCGACGAGGACGGCGCGTGGCGCCTCCGCCGTGCCGGTGACGATCACCGACACTGCCTGGCGGCGGCTGATGCCGCGCTTCGGGAAGGTGGCGAGGCTGCGGTCGCCGGCACGCACCTCGAGTACCAGCGCGCCCTCGCCGAAGGCGCGGCCCTTCGTCGTGCCGGGGGCGACGTCCTCGACCACGGCGCGGCCGAACTCCGGCGCGAACAGCGTCACCGAGGGCAGGGCCGAGAGATTGTAGACGTGGATGCCCGACGCCTTCGGGCTCGCCAGCGGCTCGTCGGCGAGCACCATGAGGCGGCCATCCGCCGCGAGGACGAGCGTCGTGAACGAGCCCGGCGCCACCGCGACCTCCGTCGTGCCGGCGGGATAGCGGCCGGCCTTGAAGATCGCATAGGGCGAGACGCCGTCGGCGCCGGTGGTGAGCGTCCGCTCGTCCATCTGAACGGTCGCCCCGGCCCGACCGTCGGCGGCGACGAGGCGGAGGAACCCGGCGTCGGCCGGGATCGGGGCGTCGTAGAGGCCGGCATCCTGCGCCCGGGCGGGGAAGTGGATCGACACTTCGACGAGACCGAGCGCGAGCACGGCGAGACAGAGAGCCGTGCGGCGGAGGGCGGCGAAGGCGCGGGCGATCGGCGGGCGGCGCATCAGGAGGCTCCCTGTCTCGCCCGGCAGATCGAGGCGCTGATCGGCAGCGCGCGGTCGTCCGGCAGGCCGCGCACCCGCACGGCGCGCACCGGTGCGCTGAAATCGCCGGAGAACTCGAGGAAGAAGCGCGACGACGAGGCGTAGGGCGGCGCCTGGTCGATGGTGACGATGTCGGCGTCGCGGTCGGCGTATTCGATCTCGACGCTGAAGCGGCGCACCGTCCGGTCGGGTATCTCCAGCGCCAGGTAGCCCGCCTGTCCGACCACCGGCGGCGCCTCCGGCGGCACAGCGATCACCTCGCCGGCGCCCGTGACGTCGACGAGACTCTCGGCGACGAGCCGGTCGGTGCCGGTGCAGGTGCCCTGGGCGGCGCCGATCATCTGGCGGAAGGCGACCGCGTCGTCGGCGAAGGCGTGGTAGGCGAGGAACTCCCAGAGCAGCACCTGCGGCGGGTCGCGGTCGAAGTCGCTCGTCTCCAGATAGGAGAGCAGCGACGTCGACAGCCCGCCGGCGCTGATCGAATAGTCGAGCACGCTGCGCCCGAGCGCCTCCGACAGGAAGCCCGGGAAGTTGAACGTCGGGGTGGCGCTGAAGCTCGTGCCGGCGAGCACCACCTGCGGCCCGCCGCCACCGGCATCCCCGAACAGCGCCTGCTCGGCGTCGCCGCTCGGTCCGCTGTCGCCGCCCTCGCGCGTCGTCTGGAACACCGCGAGTTCCTGCGCCGGCACCGGGTCGTCGCAGTACTGGTTGATCATCGTCTGCAGCCGGCCGGTCATCGGCTCGGTGCGCACCTGCCGCGTCGCGAAGCGGGCGCGACCCTCCGTGGCCTGCGCGCCGAGCAGTCGGTCGATATCGGCGGCGGCGATTTCCGCCGTGAATTTGGCGCCTTGCGGCGTCCAGTGAAGGTCTCGCTTCAGGTAGTAGGCTGGGCCGATGCGGGCGCGGATCATCTCCGGATCGAGATCGACGACGTCGAGCCCGACGGAGCGGAAGCCCTTCACCGTCGCGCGGTACTCGGCCAGCGCATCGCGGCGGGCGTAGCGGCCCTGGACCGGCACGCCGGCGTCCATCTGGTCATGGGCGACAAGAGCGCGCGTCGGCACCGGCATCAGCAGCAGGTGGGTGCCGCGGTCGCGCAGGGCGGCGCCGAGCCGCGCCATCGCCGACAGGCTCTCGCTGTCGAGCACGAAGAATTCATCGAGATCGGTGTTCTCGGCGCGGAAGAACCAGCCGTCCCGGCCCTGGGACAGGACGTCGTCCTCCTCGCCGCTGAGCTCGGCCTGCGCATCGAGGCGGTCGCAGCGATAGTGTGGCTCGGCGGCGACGGCCGGGGCCGCGGCTGCCACGCCGGCCAGCAGCAGCGCCCCGGCGACGGCGCGCCGCCCGGCGGCCGCCCATCCGCGCGCTTTCACCGGCCGTGTCATCGGCGTTTCCATGCCCTCGCTGACACCGCGCTTTTTCGCGCGTCGTCGCATCGTCCCCGGCTGGCACGAAGACCGCAACCCCCGCCTCCGTCAAGGCCGGATGTCGGGCGGTCGCCCCGTGCACGCCGCAAGCATCGGAAAAGTATGCTTAACGGCGCATTAAGCAGTCCATCGTTAACCATGCGGGACCCGCACTGTCTCGGCGCGGGGTCGAGTGGGTAGAGATGGATCGGCGTGTATTCGGCCTGGTTGTACTGTTGTCCGCCGCAAGCTCCGCGGTGCGGGCGGCCGATGCTCAGCCGGCGCAGCCGCTGCCGGCGGAGCCGACCACCCGCTACGTGCGCACCTGCGATCTCTACGGCAACCGCTACATCAACGTCGACGGCGGCAACACCTGCGTCCGCATCGGCGGCTACGTGCGCGCCGAGTACATGGTTGCGAAGCCCGAGCTGCGCGGCAGCCACTACGACTTCGAATCCCGCACGGTGATGCTCTACGACGCCCGCACGGCGACCGAACTCGGCACCCTGCAGACCTACGCCTCCATCCGCGTCGACAGCTCGACCCTGCGCGGCACCGACGACGGCGGGCGCGACTCGCAGACGCGCCTCGACCGCGGCTACATCAACTACGCCGGCTGGACCTTCGGCCTGACGAAGTCGCTGTTCGACCTCGACGTGAACTACAACTTCTTCGGCTCGCGGGCGACCGACCGCAACACGCTGTTGATGACCTACACCTACTTCCTGCCGAACGGCTTCTTCATCGCCGGCTCGCTGGAGGACGGCACCAACCGTCGCGGCTCGATCCAGGGCCGTCGCCGCAGCCACGACTATGGCGGCGCGCTCATACCCGACATCGTCGCCGCCGTCGGCCAGGACGGCGAGGGCTACTACGCCAAGCTCGCCGGCGCCTTCCGCGAGGTGCGGCCGCGCAACCCGAACAAGTTCGACACCGAGTACGGCTTCGCCGCCCGCGCCTCGCTGACGGCCGAACTGCCGTCCGGTGGCGGTCGCGACCGGCTCGGCCTCGCCGCCGTCGTCGGCACGGGCGCCGCCTCCTATGTCGGCTTCGACGACGACATCGACGGCTTTGCCGCGTCGAACCGCTTCGACGGCAGCACCGGCTATTCCGGCATCGTCTCGCTGCAGCACTGGTGGGACGAGACGTGGTGGTCGGCCGCCACCGTCGCCGCCGGCCAGCTCGACCGCTCGAGCCGCTCCGGCCAGGGCGACCGCACCTATGTCGAGACCGCCGCCAACCTCGTCTGGCAGCCCTATGACGGCTTCTACATCGGCGCCGAGGGCAAGTACGTCTGGGACCGCAACGGCCCGCCGGGCCAGGCGGACTTCGGCGACGAGGGCTGGTCCGGCCTGCTGCGCGCCTACCGGTCGTTCTAGGCTGGCGGGCCGCACCATCGCTTTCACCCTGTTGCGTCGCTGCCAGACACGGGCAAGGCCGGACGTGCTATAGCCTGCGATCGCCGGTGGGGGCCGGCTGTTGCAGGTCGAACATGCGCGTTTCCCGGATCGTGGCGTTGGGGTTGGTCGTGGTGCTGGTCGGCGCCTGCGGAGGGCGACCGCGCGGCGTGCTCGAGCCCGTCGCAGCGACGGCGCCCGGCACCAGCAGCGTCGAGATGGTGGTCGCCACCACCCGTTCCGGCGAGGGCGTCAGTCGCGCCGAGATGTTCTCCGGCGAGCGCGGCCAGCTCGCCTTCGCCGACATCACCGTGTCGATCCCGCCTGAGGCGGCGCGCAAGGTCGGCGAGGTGCAGTGGCCGACGCAGCTGCCGGGCGATCCCGCCCGCGACTTCGTCACCATCCGCGCCGACCTGATCAGCCGCGACCAGGCCGTCGCCATCGTCGATGCGGTGGCGGCGAAGTCGAAGCCGCGGCGCGTCCTCGTCTTCGTCCACGGCTTCAACAACCGTTTCGAGGACGCCGTCTACCGCTTCGCCCAGATCGTCCACGACTCGAACCTCGACGCGGCGCCGGTGCTGTTCACCTGGCCCTCGCGCGGCCAGATCTTCGCCTACGGCTACGACCGCGAGAGCTCGAACTTCTCCCGCGATGCGCTGGAGGCGGTGCTGGCGGCGCTGGTCGCCAACAAGTCCGTCGACGAGATCTCCATCCTCGCCCACTCGATGGGCAACTGGGTGACGCTCGAGGCGCTGCGCCAGATGGCGATCCGCAATGGCCGCATCCCGGCGAAGATCAACACCGTCATGCTGGCCGCCCCGGACGTCGACGTCGACGTCTTCCGCACCCAGATCGAGTCGATCGGCAAGCCGCGGCCGGAGTTCACGGTGTTCGTCTCGCGCGACGACCGGGCGCTCGCGGTGTCCCGCCGCGTCTGGGGCTCGACGGCCCGCCTCGGCGAGATCGACCCGACGGCGGAGCCGTTCAAGACGGAGCTCGAGGGCCAGGGCATCGACGTCATCGACCTGACGGAGGTGCAGGGCAGCGACGCCCTCAACCATGGCAAGTTCGCCGAGAGCCCTGAGGTCGTGCGCCTGATCGGCAGCCGCATCGCCGGCTCCGACCTCACCGAGACGCGCATGGGGATCGGCGACCACATCGGCCAGATCACCACCGGCGCGGCCACCACCGTCGGCGCGGCTGCGGGCCTCGTGCTGACGGCGCCGATCGCCGTCTTCGACGGCCAGACGCGCGAGAACTACGGCAACCGTGTCAACGAACTCGGCCACACCGTCTCCGGCACCGCCGGCGCCACCGGCAACCTCATCACAGCCCCGCTCGGCGGCACGACCTCAGGCGGTCGCGCCGCTCCGCCCACTGCCGCGGCGGCGCGGCCCGACGAGGCAGGCGAGGGCAAGTAGCAGGCCGGCGACGGTGGCGATCATGCCGGCGGCGCTGACCGAGGCGTCGAAGCCGAGCCACAGCGGGCCGTAGCCGGCGAGCACGTAGCCGGCGATGCCCGACGCCGCCGCAAAGCCGATCGACCAGGCGATCTGCGGCAACAGCCGGTCGGTCATCAGGCGGGCCGCCGCCGGCGGGCAGATGAACATCGCAATGACGATGATCGAGCCGACGGCGTCGAAGGCGGCGACGGCAGCGACGGCGACGGCGACGACAAGCAGAAAGCCGGTGAGGGTTGGGCGCGCCCCGACGCTCTCGGCAAAGCCCGCGTCGAAGGTCGACAGCACCAGTTCCTTCCAGGCGACGATGGTGAAGGCCACCATCGCGACGGTGACGACGGCGAGCCGGGCGAGCTGCGGCGGCAGGTCGGCGAGCGCCACCGGGTCGACGAGGGAGCCCCAGTCCTCGGCGGCGAACCAGACGATGCTCTCGAGGTTGCCATAGAGCGCGTGCTCGACGTCGAGGTGGACGCCGCTGGTGTCGGACTGCTCGATCATCAAGACGCCGGCGGCGAACATCGTCGTGAAGATCACCCCCATCGCCGCGCCCGGCTCGATGCGGCCGACGCGGCGGACGAACTCGATCAGCACGACGGCCACCACGGCCGCCGCGGCCGCGCCGACCAGCATGGCGGTCGCCGCCACCGTGCCGGTGACGAGGAAGGCGGCGACGATGCCGGGCAGCACGACGTGGCTGACGGCGTCGCCGATCAGGCTCTGGCGGCGCAGCACCAGGAAATTGCCCGGCAGCGCGCAGGCGATGCAGGCGAGGGTGCCGACGAGCAGCGGCACCAGACTCAGCTGCAGGAATTCGGCGCTCATGACGGCTGCCCCGCGGGAGCCGTGACGCGCGGCAGCGCGCGGTCGAGGGCGGCGACCGTCTCCGGCGGCAGCACCTCGGCGATCGGGTTGAGTTCGAGCGCCGGCGATACCGCCGCCGACTGCGGGTGCTCGCGGCGATAGAGCGACCACAGCGCCTCCTCGCGCTGGGCGGCGGCCGCCGCCGCGCGGCCCTGCAGCGTCGCGACGCCATCGGCGCGGATGTGGCCGGCGCGGCGCAGCACCCGGAGCGTCAGGCCGTCATAGATAGGCTCGCCGCGGGCGAGCGCCAGCAGCCCCTGCCGCTCGTGCACCTTGCGCGACAGCCGCATCCGCTCGAGCCCGCCGGCGACGACGCCGCGGACCGGCGAGACGAGCAGCGAGACGACGAAGAGGCCGAAGGCGGCGAGCACGATGACGGCGCCAGTCGGCAGATTGGCGGCACTCGCCGAGATGGAGGTGCCGACGAAGCCGGCGACGGCGCCCAGCACGGCGGCGATCATCACCATGTGCGGCGCCCGGTCCGTCCAGAAGCGGGCCGCGACCGGCGGGATAATGGTGAGGGCGACGATCAGCACGAGACCGGCGACCTTCAGCCCGATGACGGTGACGGCGAGCAGGATCGCCATCAGCAGGAGGTCGGTGCGGCGGATGTTGACGCCGCGCACCGCGGCATATTCCGGGTCGAAGGCGACCAGCGTGAACGGCCGGCGCAGGATGAAGACGGCGAGCGCCACGGCGAATGCGGCAATCGCCGTGGTCTCGGCCTCCGAGCGCAGCATCCCGGCGGTGGAGCCGAGCAGGTAGCCGGCGATGCCGGCCTGGCGGCCGGTGTCGAGCGACTGGATGACGGTGAGCAGCACGATGCCGAAGCCGAAGAACACCGACAGCACCGCGCCGATGGCGGCGTCCTCGCGCAGCCGGGTGTTGTGGGTGATCCAGTCCACAGCGAACAGGCCGAGCGCGGCGCTGATCGCCGCGCCCGCGAGAAGGCCCGGCAGGATGCGCCCGTCGCCGAGCGTCAGCGCCATGATGATGAAGGCGGCGGCGAGGCCCGGCAGCGTCGCGTGGCCGACGGCATCGGACACGAGCGAGCGCTTGCGCAGGAGCACGAAGGCGCCGACGGCGCCGGCGGCGGCGCCGAGGAAGCCGGCGCCGATCGACACCACGGCGGTGTTGTAGCCGGCCGACAGCATCAGGGCGGCGAGGAAGGTTTCCATGTCGTCCGCCTCAGGAGGCGGCGGCGGTGCGCCGGCCGGCAAGCGCCGCGGCGATGTCGTCGAGCTGTGCCGGCGCGAGGCGGCCGCCATAGGTGGTCTGCAGGTGCTCGGGCGTGAACGTCGTTGCCACCGGCCCATCGGCGACGGCGCGGACGTTCATCAAGAGCACGTGGTCGAAATAGACCGGCACGGTCGCGAGGTCGTGGTGGACGGCGACGATCGTCTTGCCTTCCGCCTGCAAAGTGCGCAGCACCTCGATGATCGCCCGCTCGGTCGCCGCATCGACGCCGGCGAACGGCTCGTCCATGACGTAGAGCTGGGCATCCTGCGCGAGGGCGCGGGCGAGGAAGACGCGCTGCTGCTGGCCGCCGGAGAGCTGGCCGATCTGCCGGCCGGCAAAGCCCGCCATGCCGACGCGCTCGAGGCAGGCCAGCGCGGTGGCGCGGTGGCGGCGGCCGGCGAAGCGCAGCAGGCCGATGCGGCGGTAGAGCCCCATCACCACGACGTCGAGCACGGTCGCCGGGAAGTCCCAGTCGACGCTCGCCCGCTGCGGCACGTAGGCGATGCGGTCGCGCACCTTCGCCACCGGCTCGCCGAAGGCGGTGACGTCGCCGGACAGCCGCGGAACGATGCCGAGGGCTGCGCGGATCAGGGTCGACTTGCCGGCGCCGTTCGGGCCGACGATCGCCATCATCGCGCCTGCCGGCACCGTGACGTCGACGGAGAACACCACGGGCTTGCCGCTGTAGGTGACGGTGAGGCCGGTGATCGCCAGCGGGCTGCCGGTGTCGTCGCGCTTCAGGGTGCGGCCGTCGATGGCGACCAGCTCGGCGGGGTGCACGCGGGGCATCCTCAGTTGGTGGTGGCGAGGCGGCCGTCGAGGCCGCCGCGCGGCACCGGCGCGCCGAGAGCGCCGGCGATGGTGGTGACGTTGTGGTCGATCATGCCGAGATAGGTGCCCTCGTAGGTGCCGGGCGGTCCCATCGCGTCGGAGAACAGCTGGCCGCCGATCTTCACCGTCCAGCCCTGCGCCGCCGCCCCCTCGATGAGCGCCTTGACGTTGCGGTCTGAGACCGAGGACTCGACGAAGATTGCACCGATCTTCCGGTCGACCAGCACCGCCACCATGTCCTCGATGTGTTTGAGACCGGCCTCGCTCTCGGTCGACATGCCCTGAACGCCCAGCACCTCGAAGCCGTAGGCGCGGCCGAAATAGCGGAAGGCGTCGTGGGCGGTGACGACGACGCGGGCGTTCGGCGGCACCTCGCCCAGCACCTTGCGCGAGTAGGCGTCGAGACGGTCGAGGTCGGCGATCATGGCGTCGGCGTTCGCCCGGTAGGTGTCCGCGCCCTCTGCGTCGAGCTCGATCAGCGCGTCGCGGGTCGCCGCGACGACGAAGCGCCACAGCGTCGGGTCCATCCAGACGTGCGGGTCATAACGGTCCTGGTAGCTGTCGTGGGCGAGGCGACGGTCCATCGGCACGCCCTCGCCGACGGCGAACACCGGCTTGCGCTTGGCCAGGCTCGCGAAGAAGTCCTCGAGTTGCGCCTCGAGATAGAGGCCGTTCCAGAACACGCCGTCGGCCGACGTCATCCTGGCGATGTCGGAGCGGGTCTGGCGGTAGGTGTGTGGATCGACACCCGGTCCCATCAGCGCCGTCACTTCGGCGCGGTCGCCGGCGACGCGGGAGACGGTGTCGGCGATCATGCCGGTGGTAGCGACGAGCTTCAGCGGCTCGGCCGCGCGGGCCGGCACCATCGGTATGGCGCCGAAGACGGCGAGAACGGCGGCGATGGCGATCAGGGAGCGGCGGCTGAAACGGAGCACGGGTGCGGACCTCTGACGCGATACGAGCAGACCACCTGTCTGGATTGCAAGTAGTTCGCATCTGCATGAAACGCTTCCTGCGAACGGCTGTCAACAACATTCTCGAATAAGTCGAATGTGCAATCGCAGGAGGGCGTGATGGCGGGGCGACGGCGGGGCACATCCGCGGTGATCGGGCCGGCCGGCGGCTTCACCGAAACGTCGCGTGGGGATGGCAGCGTCCGCATGGGCCGGGGCAGGGGGCAGGCGTGGAGTTCATTCGAAATTTCGATCTGGCGAGCTTTCTCGACACCTTTGCGAGCCTCGGCTTCGCCTTCGTGCTCGGCACGCTGATCGGGGCGGAGCGGCAGTACCGGCAGCGCACGGCGGGCCTTCGCACCAACGTGCTGGTGGCGCTGTCAGCGGCCGCCTTCGTCGACGTGGCGATGCGCATCAACGGCGTCGAGGGGGCGGCGCGCGTGATCTCCTACGTCGTCTCCGGCATCGGCTTCCTCGGCGCCGGCGTCATCATGAAGGAGGGGCTCAACGTCCGCGGTCTCAACACCGCCGCGACGCTCTGGGCTTCGGCCGCGGTCGGCGCGTGCGCCGGCGTCGACATGGCGGCGGAGGCGGTGCTGATCACCGTCTTCGTCATCGTCGGCAACACGCTGCTGCGGCCGCTCGCCGGCGCCATCGATCGCATCCCGCTCAACACCCGCACGACGGAGGCCGAATTCGAGATCCGCGTCGCCACGACGCCGGCGGCGGTGTCCGAAGTTCGCAAGGCGACGCTCTCGCGGCTGGCGGCAGCACACTTCCCGGTCGCCGATGCCGACGTCGAGACGATTGGCGAGGGCCGTGTCGAGATCGTCGCCACCCTCGTCAACACCTCCGTCGATCGCGCCAAGCTCGAGAAGGCGGTGGCGGAGATTGGCAGGCTCGCCGGCGTCGAGAGCGCCACCTGGGAAACAAGCTCGAGCTCGTGAGGCACGGTGGCGGCCACACGCTTTCGGCTTGGCGCGAGTGCGCGGCGCCGGTGTATCAATCGGCGATGCAGTGGCAGGACACCGGCATCGTGCTGTCGACGCGGCCGCACGGCGAGACTAGCCTCGTCGTCGAGCTGATGACGCGCGCCCACGGCCGCCATCTCGGGCTGGTGCGCGGCGGCCGCTCGCGCCGCCATGCCGCCGTGCTGCAGCCGGGCAACGGCGTCGAGGCGGTGTGGCGGGCGCGGCTCGACGACCAGCTCGGCTCGTTCACGCTGGAGCCGGCGGCGATGCGCGCGGCCCGGCTAATCGAGACGCCGGCCGGCACCTTCGGCGTCCGCACGCTCGCCGCCCACCTGAAGCTCCTCGCCGAGCGCGAGCCGCACCCGCTGCTGCACGATCTCCTCGCCGTCGTCCTCGACCACGTCGACGACCCGCTGGAGGCCGGCGCGTTGATGGTGCGCTTCGAGCTCGTCCTCCTCGACGAACTCGGCTTCGGCCTCGACCTGACGGCCTGCGCGGTGACGGGGGAGACCCAGGACCTCGCCTTCGTCTCGCCGCGCTCCGGCCGGGCCGTTGGCCGGCTCGCAGGCGCCGACTGGGCCGACCGGCTGCTGCCGCTGCCGCGCTTTCTGGTGGACCGCACGATGAACGCCCGCCCCGACGCCGCCGAGATCGCCGCCGGCCTGTCGCTCGCTGCCTTCTTCCTCGACCGCAGCGTGCTGACGCCCCGCGGCCTGACGCTGCCGCCGGAGCGCGAGCGGCTGGCCGCCGCACTCGCCCGCGGTCACGCCGCCGCTGCGGCACCCTGACGGCTCGACCGTGATCACGGATCGCGGATCATGGAACGGCCGGAAGGCGGTGGATCGCGGTCCATCGCAGCCGCATCGTGATCACGGATCGAAGATCACAGTTCGCGCCGCCGACGTCGCGGACCCCGACAGAAGGACGACGACCGGCTCATGAGTTCCCACCCGCCCCGGACGTCCCACCCGCACGTGATCGTCGTCGGCGCCGGCATCATCGGCGCCTCGATCGCCTGGCACCTTGCTCGCCGCGGTGCGGTGGTGACGCTCGTCGATGCCGGCCAGCCCGGCGGCGTCGCCACCGCCGCCTCGTTCGCGTGGATCAACGCCAGCTGGGGCAACCCCGAGCCCTACGTCCGCCTGCGCATGGCGGCAATGGCGGGCTGGCGTACCCTCGACGCCGAGGTTCCGGCGCTCAACGTCGCCTGGACCGGCGGCCTGCTGTGGGACCTTCCCGAGGACGAACTCCGTGCCTTCGCAGCCGGCCACGCCGCCCTCGGCTACGCCGTCCGCCTGGTCGATGCCGCCGAGGCGGGCCGGCTGGAGCCCGCCATCGCGGTACCGCCGGCGCTGGCCGTGCACGCCCGCGGCGAGGCGGCGGTCGAGCCGGCCGCCGCCGCGCAGACGCTGGCCGCAGCCGCGGTGGCGAGGGGCGCGACGCTGCGCACGGACGCCGCCGTCGCCGGACTGTCCCTGGCGGACGGTCGCGTCACCGGCGTCGTGCTCGCCGACGGCACGCGGATTTCCGCAGACCATGTGATCGTCGCCGCCGGCGTCGCCACGCCCCGCCTCATCGCTCCGGCCGGCGTGACGCTGCCGCTCAACGATCCGCCGGGCCTCTTGATCCGCACCGCGCCGGTGCCGAAGCTCTTGAACGGCCTCGTCATGGCGCCCGCTCTGCACGTGCGGCAGGCCGCGGGCGGCCGTCTGGTCGCCGGTGCCGACTTCGGCGGCGCCGACCCCGGCACAGACGCGGCGGCGACGGCGGACCGCGTCTTCGCCGACCTGCGGTCGCTGTTGTCGGCTGAGACGCCCCTGACGCTCGACGGCTTCAGCGTCGGCCGCCGCCCGACGCCGGCGGACGGCTACCCGGCGGTCGGCCGCATCGCTGGCGTCGACGGCCTGTCGGTGGCGGTGATGCACTCTGGCGTGACGCTGGCGCCCGCCATCGGCGCGTTCCTCGCCGACGAAGTCCTCGACAGCCGCCGCGAGCCGCTGCTCGCGCCCTATCGGCCGGAGCGGTTCAAAGTTGCGTAGGAAAAGACGACCCATTGAGAAAAGGCGGGAGGGGCGATGCTTTACTGGAACGCCAGATCAACCGTCCGCACGAAGACGCCCATTTTAGCGCTCATAGCCGCGACTCTAGGGTCTCTTCTCGCAACGACATTTGGAGGCGCTGCCCGGGCTGAGGAGCGATGCGCCCCGGTGAGCCTTGCACCAGGCAAGACAACGGTCACTGCAACGTCGGACATATTTCCCGCGGCGGGCGTCACTACCAAAATTTCCTGTTCGAGCTCAGCTTGCGGTATTGATATCGAGTTTGGTGCTGAAACGATCAACAAAATTACCACAGAATCGAAGGGAGAATTGAAAGTATGCTATGATGAATACTCGATGGTGACGCAGTCGAGCGAGATTTGTCGCGGTGATTTTGGACATCTTCGCGTCTCCATTTCGCAAGAGATCGAGGATAAGACGGCCGGATACCTCGATATCGAGGTCGAGTGGTTTGACAATGGCAGTGATAGAGGCCGTCAGTGCCTGACGAGAGCGACGCGAGCCGATGAGGTCCATGGTGGCTTGCCGAGAAATCCGGTGTCTTCGGAGTTTTTCGGCAACTTTCTGGTGACGCTCTATGAAGTCGACGGCTTTGCGTTCTGATGTCGAGCGGCGCCCGTTACGCGGAGGCCCGGATCTCTCGCGGTCCGGGCCTGAAGTTCGCGCGCAACCTTCTCCGATCGTCTGCGCAGCCACGTGACAACGGCCGCCGCGAACCGCGGCTCTCGCAGTAACGGCCAGAGCGGTGCGCGGCGGCGTGAGACGTCAAGCGGCCCCGTCGCTCAGGCCTGATTGCGCTTGCGGGCCTTGCGGGCGGCCTTGTTGCGGGCCTTGAGCGCCTCTTTGGCGGCGTCGGCCTTGCTGACGGGCGCGACGGCCCCGGCGCGGCCGGTGGCGGGTTTTGCGGCGGTCTTCGTGGCGGTCTTGCCGACGACCTTGGTTTCAGCCTTGCCGGCACCGGCTTTGGCGGACGCCTTGCGGTCGGATGCTCCGGCCGACTTGGCGGCTCCCTTCGGCGCGTCCTTCTTCCCGAAAAAGCCCAGCACCTTCGACAGGACCGACATCGCGTTCTCCCAGTTCAGCCGGCCTTCTGACGGCAGCCCGGTGTTCTCATAGCACGCTGCCTCCGGGACATTCGAGCGTCCGGGGATCGCATCGGGGGGATGCGGCGGTTTTCCGGGGACGCCGCCGCCCGGACGCTTGCCCCCCGCCGCGTCCCCCGCTATCCCGGAACCTATGGGGAACAAGCCGAATCCGCCCGACGACGCCGTCATCGAGCCCGTCGACCTCAAGTCGGCGCTCGAGGAGCGTTATCTCGCTTACGCGCTGTCGACGATCATGCACCGGGCGCTGCCGGACGTGCGCGACGGCATGAAGCCGGTGCACCGGCGCATCCTCTACGCCATGCGCCAGCTGCGCCTCGACCCCGACGCCGCCTTCAAGAAGTGCGCCCGCGTCGTCGGCGACGTCATCGGCAAATATCATCCGCACGGCGACCAGTCGGTCTATGACGCCCTCGTCCGCCTCGCCCAGGACTTTGCGGTGCGCTATCCGCTGGTCGACGGCCAGGGCAACTTCGGCACGCTCGACGGCGATGGCGCGGCGGCGATGCGCTACACCGAGGCGCGGCTGACCGACGTCGGCGCCCGCCTGCTCGAGGGCATCGACGACGACGCGGTGGACTTCCGCGCCACCTATGACGGCTCCGAGGACGAGCCGATCGTGCTGCCGGGTGCCTTTCCGAACCTGCTGGCCAACGGCTCGAGCGGCATCGCGGTGGGCATGGCGACGTCGATCCCGCCGCACAACGTCGCCGAGCTCGCCGCCGCCGCCCTCCACCTCATCCGCACGCCGCAGGCCGAGCCCGCGTCGCTGATGGCGTTCGTGCAGGGTCCGGACTTCCCGACCGGCGGCATCGTCATCGATCCGCAGAACGAGATCGCGCTCGCCTACCAGACCGGCCGCGGCGGCTTCCGCGTGCGGGCGCGCTGGCACACCGAGGACCTCGGCCGCGGCACCTACCTCGTGGTGGTCACCGAGATCCCCTACCAGGTACAGAAGGGCAAGCTCGTCGAGCGCATCGCCGAGCTGATCGAGGCGAAGAAGGTGCCGCTGCTCGCCGACGTGCGCGACGAGTCGGCCGACGACGTGCGCCTGATCCTCGAGCCCCGCGCCCGCACCGTCGACCCGGCGGTGATGATGGAGCAGCTGTTCCGCGCCACCGATCTGGAAGTGCGCATTCCGCTCAATATGAACGTGCTGGTCGGCGGCCAGGTGCCGATGGTGATCGGCCTCAAGGCGGCGCTGCAGGCCTGGCTCGACCACCGCAAGGACGTGCTGGTCCGCCGCTCGCGCCACCGCCTCGCCAAGGTCGACGCGCGGCTCGAGATCCTCGACGGCTTCCTGATCGTCTATCTCGACCTCGATCGCGTCATCCAGATCGTCCGCGAGGAGGACGATCCGAAGGCGGAATTGATCGCCGCCTTCACGCTGACGGAGACGCAGGCCGAAGCCATCCTCAACATGCGGCTCCGGAGCCTGCGCAGGCTCGAGGAGATGGAGATCCGCAAGGAGCACACCGCGCTGTCCACCGAGAAGGCGGGGCTCGAGGCGCTGCTCGGCTCCGAGGCGCTGCAGTGGAAGCGCGTCGCCGAGGAGGTGAAGGGCATCGCCAAGGCCTACGGGCCGGAAACGCCGCTCGGCAAGCGCCGCACCACCTTTGCCGAGGCCCCGGTGGCCGCCGCGGCCGAGGCGCTGGAGGCGGCGGTGGAGCGCGAGCCGATCACCGTCGTCGTCTCCAAGCTCGGCTGGATCCGCGCGCTGAAGGGACACGGCGCCGACACCTCGGCGCTCGCCTTCAAGCAGGGCGACGAGCTGAAGGCGGTGTTCCCGGCCAACACCGCCGACCGTCTCCTGGTGCTCGCCACCGGCGGCAAGGTCTACACGCTCACCTGCGACAAGCTTCCGGGCGGCCGCGGCCACGGCGAGCCGATCAAGCTGATGGTGGATTTCGAGCCGGGCAGCGACGTCGCCGGCGTCGCCGTCTACCGGCCGGGGGCGAAGGCGCTCGCCGCCTCCAGCGACGGCCGCGGCTTCGTCGTGGAGGAGGACGACCTCGTCGCCTCCAAGCGCACCGGCAAGCTCCTGATCACGGTCGCCGGCACCGAGACGGCGCGGGCGCTGGTGCCGGCCGACGGCGACATGGTCGCGATCATCGGCGAGAACCGCAAGCTGCTCGTCTTCCCGCTGTCGCAGGTGCCGGTGATGGCGCGCGGCCGCGGCGTCCGCCTGCAGCGCTACAAGGACGGCGGGCTGTCGGACGTGAAGGTGTTCAGGGCCGAGGCGGGGCTGACCTGGACCGACGGCTCCGGCCGCCAGTTCACCCGCACGATGGCCGAACTCGCCGACTGGACCAGCGACCGCGCCACCGCGGGCAGGCTGCCGCCGTCGGGTTTCCCGCGGACGAACAGGTTCGGGGGATAGGGGGCTAATCTCTTGCCTTGGGCCGACCGTGTCGAATGCGAATGCCCTGTTTCCCGTCCCTTTCATTGTAGTCATCCCAGGCCTTGTGCCTGGGATCCATCGCTTTGCGGCGAAGTATAGGTTCCGTTTGGATGCTCGAATTCCCGGACGGGAATGGATCCCAGGCACAAGGCCTGGGATGACTACTGAGAGTGTATGAGAATAGCGGAAAGTGAACGTTATCCGCGGTGATTTGAATCCAACCAGATTTTGTCGGACTTGTCAGTCTCTCACCACCGCCCACTCCGAGACTCGGTTGTCCTTGCCGAATCGGACGACCAGCCACTCGGAGTCGATCCGGAACAGGCCTCGCTCCCAACCGAGCCAGTAGACGAGATCCCAATCGCTGAATTTATCGGTCTCGCTCGGGCCGCCGAGAAGCGCCTCAACCTCTCCGCGCGAAAGCCCGCGCAAGTCTTGGGTGAGCAGCAGCGCGTCGATCATCGACAGGCGGACGCCTTCGTCCTCGCCGCTTTTCCAGAGAGCAGAGTCGAACATCCGCACGGGCAGATAGCCGTATGCCCATGCGACGAGCGCGGAGCCGGCGGCGATGACGATGATGAGGATGGCGCACCAGCGCAGGAACCGTTTCATGAGCTGCTTGTCGTGTCTCTCGATCCGAAGGGAGGGATTTGCAGTGAAGTTGATGTCGTTCTTGGGGTGCAGTTTTATGGCGATTCCGCAGCGTTGGTGAGGCTCGAGCTTTGCAATGCATTTTCCAGCTAACGACAACCCCCTGATCCTCAACGGCTTCGAGGTCGACCCGCGCCTCGCCGCGCTGATGCGGCGGCCGGATTGGGCTGGCCAGCGGACCAGCAGGGCGTGGCACGATAAGTTTCCGGCTCATCCCGAGTGCCCGCAGGGAAGATTGCCCTTCATTGAATTGATAAGCTATGCTGCGGCGGTACGGGAAAATTCTGGAATCCGAAATCCTAGGATAAAGGTAATTTTTGGATCGGCGTCTTCTGTTTTTCCGCCCGGTGACTTCGATCCATCAATGGGATATGTTATCGGATTTACTGATCTAGTTGACAATTGCATTTGTGTTGACTTGAGAAAATCGCGGAAGCCGCGGTTAATATATGAGTGCGGCGGACCAGCAGAAGCCGTACTCAGAACGGCTTTCGAGTCGTTGTCCGACTTCGTCGATTTTTACGTGCATCAGCACGGTGCCGTTTGAGTAGTTGGTGCGCTCACTCTCCGTTCATCTCGCCAGTTTGTCCGTGAACCGGCCGCCGGCAAAGCAACCGTCCCCTCACACCGCCGCCTCCGCCCTCTCCAGCGCCGAGCCCGGCTGGAAGAGGCGGATCGGCCTGATCTCGTAGACGGCGGTCGGATTGGCGCGGTGCAGCTCGCGGGCGGCGGCGATCGCCGTGGCCTCATCGGCACACTCGTAGAGGTAGAGGCCGAGAAGCTGTTCCTTCGTCTCGGCGAACGGGCCGTCGAGGACGACGCCGTCGCCGGGGCCGCGCAGCGTCACGGCGGTCTTCGTCGCGCCGAGGCGGGCGGCGGGGCCGAGGGTGCCCTTCTCGCGGACGCGGGCGTGTGCGACCTGCAGGTCCGCCATCAGCGCCGCGTCCTCCTCCGGCGTCCACGACGTGACGATGTGTTCCTCGTGATAGGCCAGGATCGCGTAGAGCATCGGGGACCTCGCGGGTTGGGGGCAGCCATCAAGGACGCCGCAGACCAGCCGATCCCGACACGGGGCGCAAGGCCCAGCATGCTCTCTCCCCACGGGAGTGTAGGCCCCTCAGCGCCACCATACCCCACGCCGTCATGCCCCGGCTTGACCGGGGCATCCACGCCACGGACACGACGAGCGTTGGCGTGTGGGATGGATCGCCCGGTCGAGCCGGGCGATGACGGATTGGAGGTTTGAAAACTGGCGTGCCGGATCAGGGAGTCCGCGCCATCCCCGTTCACCGCACCGTCACGGCGTGGCAATAGTGCTGTGACAATGCGCGGGGGCGGGCGATGCGGCTGAGCGGGGCAGACGTGATCGACGGTGGCGCCGCCGCGCGGCTGACCTGGGAGGTCGGCGGCACCGCGCGCTTCCACGCGCTGTGGCTGCGCGACAATGCGCTCGACGCCGCGACGCGCAGCCCGCGCAACGGCCAGCGGCTCGTCACCATCCTCGACATTCCGGCAGCACCGGTGATCGCCGACCTGGCCGTCACCGCCGACGGCGCCCTCCGCGTGCGCTTCGCGCCGGACGACGCAGGGGCGGATGGCGCGGCGACGAATGGCGGGTTTTCGGACGGCACGTCGCGAAGTGGCATTTCGGCGGGCGGCGTCTCGTCCGGCGGCAAGACCGTCGAGTTTCCTGCCGCCTGGCTCTACGCCCGCCGCTACGACCGGCCCGCCGACCGGCGGCCGGGGCACCTCGACGAGGGTGTCGAGACCTTCGACGCGACACTCTCCGGCGCCGTCACGCGCGCGGACTTCGCCGAGATCTCGGCTGACCGCGGCGCGCTGGCGGCGTGGCTTTCCGGCGTGCGCCGGCACGGCGTCGCGATCCTGTCCGGGGTGCCGCGCGAGAGCGGAAGCGTCTGCGGCGTCGCCGAGCTGTTCGGCTATGTGCGCGAGACGAATTACGGCCGCCTGTTCGACGTGCGGGCCGAGGTGAACCCGACCAACCTCGCCTATACGAACCTCGGCCTGCAGGCCCACACCGACAATCCCTACCGCGACCCGGTGCCGACGCTGCAACTGCTGATGTGCCTCGAGAACACGGTGGAGGGCGGCGAATCGACGGTCGTCGACGGATTTCGCATCGCAGAGCGGCTCCGCGACGAGAGCCCGGTGCTGTTCGAGGCGCTGACGACCTTCCCGGCGCGCTTCGAGTACGCCGGCGAGGCGGGCGTGCGGCTTTCCTCCCGCCGGCCGGTGATCGAGCTTTCGCCCGACGGGCGGCTGCAGGCGATCCGCTTCAACAACCGCTCGGCCGCCGCCATCACCGACGTGCCGTTCGACGACATGCCGCGCTACTACGCGGCGCTGCGCCGCTTCGCCGAGATCCTGGAAGACCCGGCGATGGCGGTGTCGTTCCGGCTGGCACCCGGCGAGCTCTTCATTGTCGACAACACCCGCGTGCTGCACGCCCGCACCGCCTTCTCCGGCAGCGGCGAGCGATGGCTGCAGGGGTGCTACGCCGACAAGGACGGGCTGCTGTCGACGCTCGCCGCCATCGAGGAGGACGCCGCGTGACCACTGAGGCCCCCGCCGCACCGACGCGCGAGACCATCGTCGCCGTGCTCGCCGACATCTTCGCCCGCCGCGGCGCCGAGGAATATCTCGGTGAGCCGGTGACGGTGGCCGAGCACATGCTGCAGGGCGCCCACTTCGCCACGCTCGAGGGCGCCGACGAGGAGCTCGTCGCCGCGGCGCTGCTGCACGATATCGGCCACTTCACCAGCGAGTTCGGCACCTATACGCCCGACGACACCCACGACCGCCACCACGACGAGGCGGGGGCGGCGGTGCTGGCGGGCTTCTTCCCGCCGCGCGTCGTCGCCTGCGTGAAGCTGCACGTCGCGGCGAAGCGCTATCTCTGCGCCACTGACCCGAGCTACTTCGGCAAGCTCTCGGCCGCCTCCGTGCACACGCTGTCGCTGCAGGGCGGTCCGATGAGCGCCGACGAGGTGGCGGCCTTCGAGGCTGTACCCTTCCACGCCGACGCCGTGCGCGTGCGGCTGTGGGACGAGGCCGGCAAGGAGCCGGACCTGCCGACCGCGCCGTTCGACCACTACCGCCCGTTGTTGCAGCGCGTCGTCGACCGGCATCTCGCCGCCTGACGACGGCGGCGACGCCTCAGCCGCCGTCCAGTGCCCGGGTGGCGGCGACGGCGGCGGACGCGCGGTTCTCGACGCCGAGCTTCATGTAGATCTGCTCGAGGTGCTTGTTCACCGTGCGCGGGCTCAAGGACAGGATCTCGCCGATGTCGCGGTTCGCCTTGCCGCGGGCGATCCACAACAGCACCTCCGCCTCGCGGGCGGTGAGCTGGAAGCGCTGGCGCAGCGCCGCCGTCTGGTCGGCGCTGTCGTCGCCGACGAGGCGGAAGAGGAGTTCATCCTCCCCCGTCGTGCCGAGGAAGGACAGGGTGAGCGCCGCGCCGTCGCGGCCGGCGAGCGACACGGCCGGAGCCGCGCTGCCGCCACGGTCGGCTGACGTCTTGTCGCCGGCGAGTGCGGCGATCCACAGGCGCACGGCGATCGGCAGGGCGACGACGCCGCCCTCGCCGGTGAGCGCCGTGCCGAGCAGGCGGATCGCCTGCGGCGTGCACCAGCGGACCGTGCCGTCGCGGCCGGTGGCGACGAGGTAGCGGCCGGCGCTGTCGAGGGCCGCGCGGGCGCTGACGGCGGCGCGCGCATTGGCGATGTGGACGCGGATGCGGGCGAACAGCTCGTCGAGCACGATCGGCTTCGTCACATAGTCGACGCCGCCGGCGGCGAGCGCGCGGACGATGTGCTCGGTCTCGGTGAGGCCGGTCATGAAGATGACGGGGACGTGGGCGACGGCGCCGGCGGCCTTCAGGCGCCGGCAGGTCTCGAAGCCGTCGAGGCCGGGCATGACGGCGTCGAGCAG
The DNA here is from genome assembly GCA_943372725.1 of Pseudoxanthobacter soli DSM 19599. GTDB lineage: Bacteria > Pseudomonadota > Alphaproteobacteria > Rhizobiales > Segnochrobactraceae > CAMDHY01. The sequence continues at coordinate 406 of CALRZT010000018.1, read as the reverse complement.
GATGACGTCGGGGGTGATGCGGCCGGTGAGATCGAGCGCCGCCTCGCCGTCGGTGGCGACGAGCACGGTGGCGCCAGACTGCTCGAGCGCATCGGTGAGCATCCCGAGCGTCTCGGGGGAATCGTCGACGACCAGCACGATGTCCCGGGACGTCAGCAGCTCACTCATCGGCGTCGATCGACTCCAGGGTGGCGGTGAGGCGGCGGAAGTCGAAGCGGCCGAGATGGCCGCGCACGGCTTCGACGAAGGGCTTGTTGTCGGGATCGGCGTCGAGCTCGGCGAGTTTTTTCTCGATGCCGCGGACGTAGCCGATCCGGCCGAGGCGAAGCAACTCGGCGACGTGCTCGTCGCCGGGATTGCGCAGGGCGGAGGAGGGGGCGCCGGGTGGCGGCGGGGCCGGCATCGC
>CALRZT010000017.1:0-27822 GCA_943372725.1 Pseudoxanthobacter soli DSM 19599 | reverse complement strand
GGCGCCGATCGACACCTCGCCGGCCGGCGTCACGGCGCTGGCGAACGCCGAGATCGTGCTGACCGACGGCGACGGCGTCGTGCTGGCGCAGTCTCCGGGCTCGGCTGTCCTCGGCAACCCGCTGAACGCCGTCATCTGGGTCGCCCAGGAACTCGCCGCCGAGGGCAAGGCGCTGAAGGCGGGCGATCTCGTCTCGGTCGGCTCGTTCTCAGCCCTGACGCCGCCGAAGCCCGGCCAGATCGTCACCGTCACCTACAAGGGCCTGCAGGGCGAACCCTCGGTCAGCGTCCAGTTCAACGACGAGTAGGCGGCGCCCTCAGGCGCGCTGGCGTTCCGCCTCGGCCCCCTGCTTCGCGGCACAGGGGGCGCAGCAGAACATCTGGCCGTTGTGCTCGTGGCCGTGGCCGATGATGCGGCAGTCGCAGTGCTCGCACCGCGGCGCCGCCATCTCGATGGCGCACTCGAAGGAATCGAACGTCAGGCGGCGACCGCCGATCTCGATGCGGAAGGTCCTGCCGCTGTCGTTGCCGCACTGATCGCACCGCGCCATCGCCGGACCTCTCCGTCGCTGCCTCGCCTGCCTCGCAGCCACGACCGGAGGCGCCGGCGATGGTTCCCGCGGCTGTCAGTCAACCGCTCTGGCCGTCCGGCGAGACGGATGCTATAGCGCCCCCGCTTCATCGCCGTGACGGCCGTCCTCCCGGCCCCGGCGCGCCCTTCCGCCGAACCCCAGTACCGCACGCACGCGAGGACCTCATGGCGAAGATCAAGGTGGCGAATCCGGTCGTCGAGCTCGACGGCGACGAGATGACCCGGATCATCTGGCAGTTCATCAAGGACAAGCTGATCCACCCCTATCTCGACATCGACCTCCAGTATTTCGATCTCGGCGTCGAGCACCGCGATGCGACGAACGACCAGGTGACGGTCGACGCGGCCGAGGCGATCAAGAAGGTCGGCGTCGGCGTCAAGTGCGCCACCATCACGCCGGACGAGGACCGCGTGAAGGAGTTCGGCCTGAAGGACATGTGGCGGTCGCCGAACGGCACCATCCGCAACATCCTCGGCGGCGTGATCTTCCGCGAGCCGATCATCTGCAAGAACGTGCCGCGGCTTGTGCCGGGCTGGACGCAGCCGATCGTCGTCGGCCGCCACGCGTTCGGCGACCAGTACCGCGCCACCGACTTCAAGGTCCCCGGCAAGGGCAAGCTGACGATCTCCTTTGTCGGTGACGATGGCACCAAGATCGACAAGGACGTCTACACCTTCCCGGGCGCCGGCGTCGCCATGGCGATGTACAACCTCGACGAATCCATCAAGGACTTCGCCCGCGCCTCGTTCAACTACGGCCTGAACCGCCGCTATCCGGTCTATCTCTCGACGAAGAACACCATCTTGAAGGTCTATGATGGCCGATTCAAGGACATCTTCCAGGAGATCTACGAGGCCGAGTTCAAGACCGAGTTCGTCAAGCACGGCATCCACTACGAGCACCGGCTGATCGACGACATGGTCGCGTCGGCGCTGAAGTGGTCGGGCGGCTACGTCTGGGCGTGCAAGAACTACGACGGCGACGTGCAGTCCGATATCGTCGCCCAGGGCTTCGGCTCGCTCGGCCTGATGACGTCGGTGCTGATGACGCCGGACGGCAAGGTGGTCGAGTCCGAGGCCGCCCACGGCACGGTGACGCGCCACTATCGCCAGCACCAGCGTGGTGAGGAGACCTCGACCAACTCGATGGCCTCGATCTTCGCCTGGACGCGCGGCCTGATGCACCGCGCCAAGCTCGACGGCAACGCCGACCTGCAGCGCTTCGCCGAGACCCTCGAGGCGGTCTGCGTCGAGACGGTCGAGGCGGGCTACATGACGAAGGACCTCGCGCTCCTCGTCGGCGACACCCAGAGCTGGCTGTCGACCACCGGCTTCCTCGAGAAGATCGCCTCGAACCTCGAGACGAAGATGGCGAGCTGGAAGTAAGCAGCGCCCGTCGGCCACTTCTTGTCCCTCCCCTGCCAGGGGGAGGGACAGGCGACCGCAGGTCGCCAGGGTGGGGCCTGTCAATCCGAAGTAAAATGCCCGATTGGGCCGAATGTCTGAGTCACAGGCCCCACCCTGACCGCTTCGCGGTCTGTCCCTCCCCTGTCCGGGGAGGGACGAAGTGAGCTCAGCCCCCGACGAACTCTTCCGCCCGATACCCCTGGAAATACAGCAGCGCCGTCAGATCCCCGTGGTCGACGCGCGCATCCGCCTCTGCCGCCACCGCCGGCTTGGCGCGGTAGGCGACACCGAGGCCGGCGTCGCGGATCATCGCGAGGTCGTTGGCGCCGTCGCCGACGGCGAGCGTCTCCGACAGCGACAGGCCGAAGCGGGCGGCGAGCGCGTGCAGGCGCTCGCGCTTGGCGTCCTGGCCGAGGATCGGCTCGGTGACGCGGCCGGCCAGACGACCCGCCTCGATGATAAGCTCGTTGGCGTTGTGCTCGTCGAAGCCGAGGGCGGCGGCGACGCGTTCGGTGAAGACGGTGAAGCCGCCCGAGACGATCGCCGCGTAGCCGCCGTGCGCCCGCATCGTCGCGGCGAGCGTCGCCGCCCCCGGGGTCGCGCGGATGCGCTCGCGCCACACCGTTTCGACGACGCCGGCATCGAGGCCGGCGAGCAGCGCGACACGCTCCCGCAGCGCCGGCTCGAAGGCGATCTCGCCGCGCATCGCCCGCTCGGTGATGGCCGCGATCTTCGGCTTCAGCCCCAGCTCGGCGGCGAGCTCGTCGATGCACTCCTGGCCGATCAGGGTCGAATCCATGTCGGCGACGAGAAGCCGCTTGCGGCGACCGTCTGCCGGCTGCACGAAGACGTCGACCGGGCGAGACCCGAGGGCTGCGCGCACCGTGTCCTCGATGGCGCGGGTCGCCCCACCGGCGGTCGCCACTTCCCTGCCCTCGGCCTCGAAGGCGAGGTCGGCGGCGACGCCGGGTGCCAGCACCACGGCGGCCGCGGGTGCCGGCAGGGCGGCGGCGGCGGCGGCGATCGCGGCAGCGTCGACGGCCGGCGCCGCCGGGTTCGAGACGAGGGTAGCGACGAGGGTCATTCAGGACTTCCGGCGGCTCGTGTGGAGAGGAGGGACGGCATGGAACGCTTCACCGGCGGCTGCCTGTGCGGCCGCGTTCGACTGGTCGCCGCGGGACTGCCCTATCGCGTCGGCATCTGCCACTGTCTCGATTGCCGCAAGCATCATGGAGCCCTCTTTCACGCCTCCGCGGTGTATCCCGCGGACGCCGTGAGCGTCGAGGGCGAGACGGCCGACTATGCCGGCCGCCACTTCTGTCCCCGCTGCGGCTCGTCGGTCTTCGGCCGCAGCGGCGACGAGATCGAGGTCAACCTCGGGTCGCTGGACGCGCCGGACCAGCTGCGGCCGACCTACGAGCTCTGGACCGTCCGGCGCGAGGCCTGGCTGCCGCCGTTCGCCGTCACCCGACGCTACGAGCGCGACCGCGAGGCCACGGGGCGCTCCGAGCCCTAGCCGGCTTCCCGGCAGTTGCGGCGGAAAACGAGGGTGGCGACGACCGTCATGCAGGACATCCGGGGCCCGGGGGAACGCGGGGAGGGGCGCGCGCTGGCGATCCTGATCGCTGGGCCGACGGCGAGCGGCAAGTCGGCGCTGGCCGCGGCGATCGCCGAGCGCACGGGCGGCCTCGTCGTCAACGCCGACGCCATGCAGGTCTACCGGGAGCTGAAGATCCTCACCGCCCGCCCGTTGCCGGAGGAGGAGGCCCGCGCCGAGCACCGCCTCTACGGGCACGTCACGGGGGCAGAGGCCTACTCGGTGGCGCGCTGGCTCGCCGACCTCGCACCGGTATTGGCGGAAGCGGCCGCCACCGGCCGGCCGGCGATCATCGTCGGCGGCACCGGGCTCTATTTCGAGGCGCTGACGCGCGGGCTCGCCATGGTGCCGGAGATCCCCGATGCGGTGCGCGAGAAGATCCGCCAGCAGGCGGCCTGCCTCGGCCCCGTCGGCCTGCACGCCCGCCTGGCCGCCCGCGATCCGGCGAGCGCGGCGCGGCTGCGCGACAGCGACCCGCAGCGGCTGATGCGGGCGCTGGAAGTGTTCGAGGCGACCGGCCGCTCGCTCACCGAATGGCAGGCCGAGCCGCCACCACCGCCGCTGTTGCCGGACCCGACCGTCCGCGTCGTCATCGCCCCCGACCGCGCCTGGCTGCACGGGCGCATCGCCGAGCGCTTCGACGCGATGGTGGCGGCCGGCGGGATCGCGGAGGCGGCGGCGTTCGCGGGCCTCGGCCTCGACCCGACGCTGCCGGCGATGCGGGCGATCGGCGTTGCACCGCTCGCTCGCGCGGCGCGGGGCGAGGTCGCCCTCGAGGAGGCGATCCGACGCGCCGTCGTCGACACCCGCCGCTACGCGAAACGGCAGGAAACCTGGTTCCGCAACCGGATGGGCGACTGGGACCGGGTTGAGCCGCGCAACATTGCAGAAGCTGCGGCGACAATTTCGCAACATCCGGAAATCGCCCCTTGACCGGCTGAGGAGCCGCGTCTAGGTTCCGCCGCGAAATCGACGGACTGCGGCGGCCCCTGGGCCGGACGTCCGGGCGGGATACAGAGAGACCCATGACGAGCCTGAAGCTTATCGTAATCGGGAGGCGCGCCGCCGGGATGGTATGACCATCCGGGTCTACGGTGGTGCGCACACGCGAGGCTCCTTCGGGGGCCTTTTTTGTTGCCCGCGCGACAGGCGGGCGGAGACGGCGGGAACAGCCGAGCCGGAGTGAAGATGATGACGCGGGAGATGACGGGAGCCGAGATGGTCGTCCAGGCGCTGGCCGACCACGGGGTCGACACGCTGTTCGGCTATCCGGGCGGCGCGGTGCTGCCGATCTATGACGAGATCTTCCAGCAGGAGAAGGTCCGCCACATCCTCGTGCGCCACGAGCAGGGCGCCGGCCATGCCGCCGAGGGCTATGCCCGCTCGACCGGCAAGCCGGGCGTCTGCCTGGTTACGTCCGGCCCCGGCGCGACCAACATCGTCACGCCGCTCACCGATGCGCTGATGGATTCGATCCCGATGGTCGTCATCACCGGGCAGGTGGCGACGCACCTGATCGGCAACGACGCCTTCCAGGAGTGCGACACCGTCGGCATCACCCGGCCGTGCACCAAGCACAACTGGCTGGTGAAGCGGATCGAGGACCTGCCGCGCGTCCTGCACGAGGCCTTCTATGTCGCCACCAGCGGCCGGCCCGGCCCGGTGGTCGTCGACATCCCGAAGGACATCCAGTTCACCCGCGGCATCTACACGGGCCCGAAGAACGTCGTCCACAAGACCTACCGTCCGAAGGTGAAGGGCGACCTGTCGGCGATCCACGCCGCCGTCGAGCTGATGGCGCACGCCAAGCGGCCGGTGTTCTACACCGGTGGTGGCGTCATCAATTCCGGCCCGGCGGCGAGCCAGTTGTTGCGCGAGCTCGTCCGGCTGACCGGCTTCCCGATCACCTCGACGCTGATGGGTCTCGGCGCCTTCCCGGCCTCGGACCGGCAGTGGCTGGGCATGCTCGGCATGCACGGCACCTACGAGGCGAATCTGGCGATGCACGACTGCGACGTGATGATCTGCGTCGGCGCACGCTTCGACGACCGCATCACCGGCCGCCTCGACGCCTTCTCGCCGAACTCGAAGAAGATCCACATCGACATCGACCCGTCCTCGATCAACAAGACGGTGAAGGTCGACGTGCCGATCGTCGGCGACGTCGCCCACGTGCTGGAAGACATGGTCCGCCTGTGGCGCTCGGAGGCGCATGTCGCCGATCGCAAGGCGCAGGAGCGCTGGTGGAGCGAGATCGACGGCTGGCGGGCGAAGAAGAGCCTCGCCTACCAGCGCCGTCGCGACGTCATCATGCCCCAGTACGCCATCGAGCGGCTCTATGCGCTGACGCGTGACAAGGACGTCTACGTGACGACCGAAGTCGGCCAGCACCAGATGTGGGCGGCGCAGTTCTTCAAGTTCGAGGAGCCGAACCGCTGGATGACCTCGGGCGGCCTCGGCACCATGGGCTACGGCCTGCCGGCGGCGATCGGCGTGCAACTCGCCCATCCGGGCAGCCTCGTCGTCGACATCGCCGGCGACGCCTCGGTGCTGATGACCATGCAGGAGATGTCGACGGCCGCACAGTACGACCTGCCGATCAAGATCTTCATCCTCAACAACCAGTACATGGGCATGGTCCGGCAGTGGCAGCAACTGCTGCACGGCAACCGGCTATCGCACTCCTACACCGAGGCACTGCCGGACTTCGTCAAGCTCGCCGACGCCTATGGCTGCCACGGCATCCGCTGCGAAAAGCCGGACGAGCTCGACGACGCCATCACCGAGATGATCTCGGTGAAGCGGCCGGTGCTGTTCGACTGTCGCGTTGCCAATCTCGCCAACTGCTTCCCGATGATCCCGTCGGGCAAGGGGCACAACGAGATGCTGCTCGGCGAGGAGGTCACCGACGAGGACCTCGCCGAGGCGATCGACGACGCTGGCAAGATGCTGGTTTGAGGGCGATCCGATGCTGATGAAGGTGGAAGAGAAGAAGAACCCGATGCGCGCCCCCGATCCGAGCGAGAAGCACACCCTGTCCGTCGTCGTCGACAACGAGCCGGGCGTGCTCGCGCGCGTCATCGGGCTGTTCTCCGGCCGCGGCTACAATATCGATAGCCTGACAGTCTCGGAGACGCAGCACGACAAGCACGTGTCGCGCATCACCATCGTCACCACCGGTGCGCCGATGGTGATCGAGCAGATCAAGAGCCAGCTCGCCCGCCTCGTGCCGGTGCACCGGGTCGCCGACCTCACCGTCGGCGGCGCGGCGATCGAGCGCGAGCTCGCCCTCGTCAAGCTGATCGGCCGCGGCGAGGCGCGCGTCGAGGCGCTGCGCCTGGCACAGGCCTTCGCGGTGAAGACGGTGGACGCGACGCTCGAGTCGTTCGTCTTCGAGATCACCGGCGAGACCGACGAGATCGACCGCTTCATCGACCTGATGGCGGCGCTCGGCAAGGTGGAGGTGTCGCGCACCGGCATCGCCGCCATTTCCCGCGGCGCCGAGGGCCTCTGATCCCGCAGACCTGGAAGACGACGGCCCGCGCCACCCCGGCGCGGGCCGCGTTGCTTCCCGGCGCGTGCCGGCTTAATACGCGCGCGTGAACTTCCGAGCCGGCGGACGCCGGTCCTCCACCCGCCGAGCCTTCACACCTCCGCCCAAGCAAGGACAGAACAACGATGCGCGTCTACTACGATCGGGATGCCGACCTGAACCTCATCAAGGGCAAGAAGGTCGCTATCGTCGGCTACGGCAGCCAGGGCCACGCCCATGCGCTCAACCTGCACGACTCGGGCGTCAAGGAGGTGGCGGTGGCGCTGCGTCCGGGCTCGCCGACGGCCAAGAAGGCCGAGGCCGCCGGCCTGCCGGTGATGAGCCCCGCCGACGCCGCCAAGTGGGCCGACGTGGTGATGATGCTCACCCCCGACGAGCTGCAGGCCGACATCTACCGCGAGAGCCTCGCTCCCAACATGAAGCAGGGCGCCGCGCTCCTGTTCGCGCACGGCCTCAACGTCCACTTCAACCTGATCGAGCCGCGCGCCGATCTCGACGTGCTGATGGTCGCCCCCAAGGGCCCCGGCCACACGGTGCGCTCCGAGTATCAGCGCGGCGGCGGCGTCCCCTGCCTGATCGCCATCGCCCAGGATTCCTCCGGCAACGCCCATGACCTCGGCCTGTCCTATGCGAGCGCCATCGGTGGCGGCCGCGCCGGCATCATCGAGACGAGCTTCCGCGAGGAATGCGAGACCGACCTGTTCGGCGAGCAGGTGGTGCTCTGCGGCGGCCTGGTCGAGCTCATCAAGGCGGGCTTCGAGACGCTGGTCGAGGCCGGCTACGCCCCCGAGATGGCCTATTTCGAGTGCCTGCACGAGGTGAAGCTGATCGTCGACCTCATCTACGAGGGCGGCATCGCCAACATGAACTACTCGATCTCCAACACCGCCGAATTCGGCGAGTACGTCACCGGTCCGCGCATCATCACCGACGAGACGAAGGCGGAGATGCGCAAGGTGCTGAAGGACATCCAGTCCGGCAAGTTCACCCGTGACTGGATGCTCGAGAACAAGGTCAACCAGACCTCGTTCAAGGCGACGCGCGCCGCCATGGCCGCCCACCCGATCGAGGACGTCGGCGCCCGCCTGCGCGACATGATGCCGTGGATCAAGGCGAAGGCGCTGGTCGACAAGACCAAGAACTGAGGCGGGGATCGTCGCGGCCGGGGCGCCCCAGGGCAGCCCCGGCCCGGCCGCGGGCCGGCAGCACCGTCGCCGGCGGAGGCCGTCACACGAGGTACATGGCGCGCGCCTAACCCACGCAGGATGCACTGCGGGGGAACGTCGCCATGAACACGTCTACGGTCGCAGATCCGGTGCAGACTGCCGACGCGAGCCACGGCAAGCACCACGGCCACCACTCGCGCTTCGACGGCCGTCCGAGCGCCATCACGATCGCCCTGTTCATGATGCTGCTCGGCGGCGGCATCGTCTACATGGGCTATTCTGTCTATTCCGACGTGGCGGGGGCCGGTGCCGGCTTCCCCGGCTACGTCGCGTTCCTGCTGCTCGGCCTGGCGTTGCTGATCGCGCTCGGCTTCGAGTTCGTCAACGGCTTCCACGACACCGCCAACGCGGTGGCGACCGTCATCTACACGAACTCCCTGAACCCCAACGTCGCGGTGATGTGGTCGGGGCTGTGGAACTTCCTCGGCGTGCTGCTGTCGTCCGGCGCGGTCGCCTTCGGCATCGTCTCGCTGCTGCCTGTGGAGTTGATCCTGCAGGTCGGCAGCAAGGCCGGCTTCGCCATGGTGTTCGCGCTCTTGATCGCGGCGATCATCTGGAACCTCGGCACCTGGTACATCGGTCTGCCGGCGTCGAGCTCCCACACGCTGATCGGCTCGATCATCGGCGTCGGTCTCGCCAACGAGCTGATGGCGACGTCGGGCGCGGCGACGAGCGGCGTCGACTGGGACCAGGCCGCCAATGTTGGCAAGGCGCTGCTGATCTCGCCGGTCATCGGCTTCGTCGCCGCTGCCCTGCTGCTGCTCGCCGCCAAGGTGTTGATCCGCAACAAGGCGCTCTATGAGGAGCCGCAGGGCAACAAGCCGCCGCCGCTGTGGATCCGCAGCCTCCTCATCCTCACCTGCACCGGCGTCAGCTTCGCCCACGGCTCGAACGATGGGCAGAAGGGCATGGGCCTCATCATGCTGATCCTGATCGGCACGGTGCCGACCGCCTACGCCCTCGACCGCGCGGTCCCCGATTCCTATGTGCCCGAGTTCCAGCAGCGGACGCAGGACGTCCAGAAGGCGCTGCAGCCGCTCGTCGCCGCCGTGCCCGCGCCGATCGATCCGAAGGCCGAGGTGCAGCAGTACGTCGCCTCTCACCGCCTGTCCCCCGACACCGTCGCGGCGCTGTCGGCGATGATCGGATCGATCGAGCAGCAGATCGTCGGCTACGGCCAGCTGAACAAGCTGCCGGCCGACGCGACGAGCAACGTCCGCAACGAGATGTACCTCGCCTCGGAGACCATCCGCCTGATGCAGAAGGCGGGCAATCCGGCCTTCGACGCAACGCAGCTCGCCGCGCTGAAGGAGTACCGGGACGACCTCGACGAGGCGACGAAGTTCATCCCGCTGTGGGTGAAGATCGTCGTGGCGATCGCCCTCGGCCTCGGCACGATGGTCGGGTGGAAGCGGATCGTCGTCACCGTCGGCGAGAAGATCGGCAAGACCCACCTGACCTACGCGCAGGGCGCCTCCGCCGAGCTGGTGGCGATGGCGACGATCGGCGCCGCGGACATCTACGGCCTGCCGGTCAGCACGACGCACGTGCTGTCCTCCGGCATCGCCGGCACCATGGCCGCGAACGGCTCGGGTCTCCGCTTCGCGACCGTCCGCAACATCGCGATGGCGTGGATTCTCACCCTGCCGGCCGCGATCATGCTCGCGGGCGGCCTCTACTGGCTGCTCGTGCAGGCTTTCTGATCGGCCTTTCGCGGCAACGGCGGCCGTCCTCGGCCTCAGCCAGCGGCGCCCTCGGCGGCGCCGCTGGTGTCGAGCTTCAGCGGGAAGGAGAGGCGGACGCGGGTGCCGCGATCGACCGGATCGAAGACGATCTCACCGCCGAGCTTGGCCGCCATCGCAGCGACGATGCGCCGGCCGAGGCCGGTCGAGCGCGGTGCGCCGTTCGAGTCGAAGCCGACGCCGTCGTCCTCGACGACGAGGTCGCAGAGCCGGCTCTCGCGGCAGCCGAAGCGCACCCGCACCGGACCGCTGCCGTCGGGATAGGCATATTTCTGGGCGTTCAGGATGAGCTCGGTGACGACGACGCCGAGTGCCACCGCCCGGTCCGGCTCGATCTCGATCGGCTCGGCTTCCACCGAGATCATCGCCGCCGAGCGCTCGGCGTGGCCGGCGAGGCGGATGTCGGAGACGAGCGAGCCGAGATACTGGTCGATGCCGACGGTGTGCACCTGGCCCGAGGCGTAGAGGCGCCGGTGCACCTGCGCCACCGCGATGACGCGGTTGCGCGCCTCGGACAGCGCGTCGCGGATCTCTGGCGCGGTGGCGGCCGTCGACTGCAACTGCAGCAGGGCGGCGATCAGTTGCAGGCTGTTGCCGACGCGGTGATTGACCTCGTTCAGCAGCACCGCCCGCTCGGTGGCGAGCGCCTCGAAGCGGTCGCGCGAGGCACGCAGTTCCGTCTCGGCGGCATCGCGCTCGCGGCGGACCCGCACCGTCTCCAGCGCGCCGTCGATCGCGGCCTGCAGGAGTTCGAGGAACTCCCCCTGGACGTCCTTGACGACATAGTCGACGGCGCCCGCCTTCAGGGCCGCCACGGCGACGCGCCCCTCCTGGGTGCCGGTGACGTAGACGACCGGCGGCGGATCGGCCATGGCGCGCACGGCGGCGAGGGTCGCGAGGCCGTCGCGGCCGGGCATGTAATGGTCGAGGGCGATGACGTCGACGTCGCCAGCCACGATGCGGACGATCCCCGTGTCGCCGTCGGGGGCGGTCTCCACCCGGTATCCGCGTCGCTCGAGATGCTTCTGCACCAACCGCGCCAGGCCGGCGTCGTCGTCGATGTAGAGGACGCGCACCGCCCGATCGCCCATCACTCCGCCTCGGGGACCTGGATCACCGCGAAGAACAGGCCGAGCTGCCGGATGGCGTTGGCGAAATTCTCGTAGTTGACCGGTTTCGTCACGTAGACGTTGCAGCCGAGATCGTAGCAGCGCTGGATCTCGCGCTTGTCATCGGTGGTGGTCAGCACGACCACCGGGATGCGCTTCAGGTGCTCGTTCTCCTTCACCCGCTTCAGGATATCGATGCCGGTCATGTCCGGCAGGTTGAGGTCGAGCAGGATCAGCAGCGGCTTGCCGCGGTTGACGACCGCCGTGCCGTCCGCGCCGAACAGGTAGTCGATCGCGCCAGTGCCGTCGCGGAACGGCACGATCTCGTTGTTGACGCCGGCGCGGCGGATGTTCTTCTCGATGAGGCGCGCGTGGCCCTCGTCGTCCTCGATCATGACGATGGTGACGGGAACGGTCATCCCGGTTCCTCCTGCAGGCGTTCGTGGGTCGGCGGCAGCCAGCGCCGTGGCAGGCGCACCGTAAAGGTCGTTCCCTTGTTCAGGTCCGATCGCACCGTGATGGCACCGCCGAGGCGCCGCACCAGCGTCTTGACGTGGGCGAGGCCGATCCCCTCGCCCGGCTGGTCCTGCGCACCGGCGCGCCGGAACAGCTCGAACACCCGTTCGAGATCGCGCGCGTCGATCCCCCGGCCGTTGTCGGCGACCTCGTAGACGACCGAGCGTCCGTCGAACCGGCCGCTGATCTCGACACGGGCCGGCACGTCGCGGCGGCGGTACTTGATGGCATTGTCGATGAGGTTCGTGAAGACCTGCTCGAGCGCCAGCCGGTCCGTCTCGAGCGACGGCAATGTGCCGATCGACAGCGAGGCGTCGATCTCCTGCAGGCGATGGGCGAACGAAGCGCCGATCCCCTCGGCGAGCGCCTTGGCATCGATCACCTCAGGGCGGAACTCGCGTCGGCCCTCCCGCGACAGCCGCAGGATGGCGTTGATGAGCCGGTCCATCTTGTCGATCGACGACTTGATGAAGCCGAGCGCCTCGGTGAAGTCGGCGGCGAGCTCGGTGTCCTGGCCCGCCTCGTCGCCGGCCTGGGCGCGCAGACGCTCGAGCCGCAGGAAGGCGTCGTCTCGCAGCGCCTCGAGCTCGCTGGTGAAGCCCATGATGTTGACGAGCGGCGCGCGCAGGTCGTGGCTGACGATGTAGGCGAAGCGCTGGATCTCGAGGTTCGCCTCGCTCAAGTCGGCGGTGCGCTCGGCGACGCGGGCCTCGAGGTCGAGGTTGGCGGTCGCCAGCGCCGCATGGGCGTCGGCGAGCTGGCGGGTCGTGCGGCCGACGACATAGAGCGCGAAGGCGGCGACGGCGAGAATGATGAGGATGCCGGTGACCGTCACCACGACGAGCGCCAGGCTCGACAGTCTCGCCGCCCGCGAACGGTCGGCGAAATCGCGCCGCTCGATCTCCCGCATCGCCTCGAAGCCGTCGGCGATCTGCTCCATCAGCGCCTCGCCGCGGCCGCTGCGCACCACCGCGAGGGCCCCCGAGGCGTCGCCCGCCTGCACGAGCGCCACGGTCTCGGCGAGTTCGGCGAGTTTCGCGTCGATTGCCGGCGCGAGGGCTTCCAGCCGTCCGAGCTGGTCCGGATCGCTCGCCAGCACCTCGCGCAGCCGCGCCATCGCCGGCGCCACCAGCGCCGCCGATTCTTCATACTGGCGCAGGATGCGATCTTCGCCGGTGAGCAGGAAGCCGCGCTGGAAACTCTCGGTGCGGCGGATGCGCGCCTGCTGCGTCGTCAGGTCGTACTGCACCTGGACGCTGTCGGCGACCGCCGCGGCGTCCTGCTGCGACTTGAAGACGAGCCACGCGGAGGTGGCTCCGATCGCCGCCAACACCAGGAATCCGACGAGGACCAGCAGCGGCTGCCCGGTGTACCAGTGCGGCTTGTAGGTGACGGTTCGCGGCAAAAGGGGGAAATCCGTGGAGAGGGTGAAGACAGCACGCTGACACGCGTCGGCCCCCGGTCACCCCGGCGCCCCGACGCGGCATCCTGTCTTCCCGCGCTCTCAACGACGATCACGGAGAAAGGTTCCCGCTTCCCCTATTTTTTTCGCCAGGGCGGCGGCGCCTCCCGAACGTCCCTCAAGCGCGATCGAACGCCTCGCGCGCCGCCGTGCGGTGGTCTTCGGTGATGTGGGCGCGCACGATGCCGAGCACGCCGAGCAGCACCGTCACGTCGTCGGTGAAACCGATGCCGGCGAGGAGATCCGGGACCATGTCGACCGGCATGACGAAATAGGCGAGGGCGCCGAGCAGCATCGCCCGGACCCGCAACGGCGTGCGCCGGTCGAGGGCGCAGTAGTAGGCGGCGACGAGTTCCTCGGCGAACGGCACGTGGCTCGCGGCCCGCTTCATCGTCGTCCAGAAGCCGCGGCGGACCCGCCGCTCGTTGGCATCCGATTGCGCCTCGTGCGCGGAGCCGCCATAGGCGGTGTCGGCGTCGAAGTCGTCACCGGAATAGGTGGCTGAGGCGGACGGGCGGGGCATCGCGGTTCTCTCTCCCTGGCCCGCACAGAACGCTGTGTGGCCGGCGTTGGTTCAGATCGCAGATGGTCCCGGCCGCCCGGGGGTGCAAGAGGCTCGCCCGGGCCGCGCGTGGGGGCGGGGGGCCGCGCCCCGAGCCCACGCGCGTTGGCGCCGCCGCGGTCCGGGTGCTACGAATTTCCGCGCCACCCCGTCGCCCGAGGCGTGGACGGCCACCAGCGAGGACGACGATGAGCCGACGCGACCCCGCTTCGCCCGCCACCCCGCCGGTCGTCGCGGCGGACGACGGCGACGGCAGGATCGGCGTGCTGTTCGTTTGCCTCGGCAACATCTGCCGCTCGCCGCTGGCGGAAGGCGCGTTCCGCCACGCCGTCGCCGCCCGTGGCCTCGACCACCGCTTCCGGATCGATTCCGCCGGCATCTCCGACTTCCACGAGGGCGACCCGCCGGACCGTCGCGCCATCGCGGTCGCCGCCGCACGCGGCCTCGACATCTCCGGCCAGCGCTCGCGGCCGGTGCGCCCCGGTGACTTCGTCGCCTTCGACTGGATCCTGGCGATGGACGGTTCGAACCTCACCGCCCTCGACGCCGCCGCGCCCGACCACGCGACGGCCCACGTCGGGCTGTTGCTGGAGGTGGCGGAGGGCCGGGCGAAGGCGGTGCCGGACCCCTATTATGACGGGCCGGCGGAATTCAAGGCCGTGCTCGACACGGTGAGCGCCGCGGCGGAGCGGCTGCTCGACCGGCTCCTGCAATCACGCCCTCAGGACGGGCCGGTGGCCCCCGCGCCGAAGCGCCGCTCGACGTAGGTCTCGACCATCTGCTTGAACTCGGCGGCGATGGTGGGCCCGCGCAGCGTCGCCGCCTTGGCGCCGTCGATGAACACCGGCGCCGTCGGCGTCTCGCCGGTACCGGGCAGCGAGATGCCGATGTCGGCGTGCTTGGATTCGCCCGGCCCGTTGACGATGCAGCCCATCACCGCGACCTTCATCGTCTCGACGCCGGGATAGGTCTCGCGCCACACCGGCATCCGCTCGGTGAGGTGGGCCTCGATCTCCTTGGCGAGTTCCTGGAACACCGTCGAGGTGGTCCGCCCGCAGCCCGGGCAGGCGGAGACGACCGGCACGAAGGCGCGGAAGCCCATCGTCTGCAGCAGCTCCTGGGCGACCTTGACCTCGAGCGTGCGGTCGCCGTTCGGCTCGGGCGTCAGCGAGATGCGGATGGTATCGCCGATGCCCTCCTGCAGGAGCACGCCCAAGGCGGCGGAGGAGGCGACGATGCCCTTCGAGCCCATGCCGGCCTCGGTGAGGCCGAGGTGCAGCGCGTAGGGCCCGCGGCGGGCGAGCTCGCGGTAGACCGCGATCAGCTCCTGCACCTGGCTGACCTTCGCCGACAGGATGATGCGGTTCGCCGGCAGCCCGATCTCCTCGGCGCGCTCGGCCGACAGGATTGCCGAGCGCACGATCGCCTCGCGCAGCACCGCAGGCGCCGGCAGGGGCGCCGCGGCGGCGGCGTTCTCGTCCATCAGCAGCGTCAGCAGCTCCTGGTCGAGCGAGCCCCAGTTGACGCCGATGCGCACCGCCTTGTCGAGCTTCGCGGCGAGCTCGACGATCGCCCCGAACTGGCGGTCGCGCTTCTCGCGGAAGCCGACGTTGCCGGGATTGATGCGGTACTTGGCGAGCGCCTCGGCGCAGGCCGGGTAGTCGGCGAGGAGCTTGTGGCCGACATAGTGGAAGTCGCCGACGAGCGGCACCGGCAGCCCCATGCGGGCGAGCCGGTCGCGGATCACCGGCACGGCGGCGGCCGCCTCCGGCCGGTCGACGGTGATGCGGACGATCTCCGAGCCGGCGCGGGCGAGCGCGGCCACCTGGCGGACGGTCGCCTCGATGTCGGCGGTGTCGGTGTTGGTCATCGACTGCACGACGATCGGCGCGCCGCCGCCGACGGTGACGCCGCCGACGTCCACCGCGACGCTCTCGCGGCGTGGTGCCGGGCCGGCCACGGTCGGGCGAGCCTCGACGGATGCGGCGAAGTCTGCGACGGGCGTGTGAGCGGTCATCGGCCTCGGTCCGGCGTCCCCTCCCGAAGGCGTGCCAGAGGGGCCGGGCGGCGTCAACCGCGCTTGACGCGCGCGTTGACGAACATCAGCCCGAGCACGACGAGGACGGCCGCCACCACCAGCGACCACGTCAGCGGCTCGCCGAGGAGGACCACGCCGAAGGCGACGCCGAACAAGGGCGTCATCGAGGTCGCCGCCTGCAGCGGCCCGGCCGGATGGCGGCTGACGAGGCGGAACCAGAACACGAAGGTGACGAAGGCGACCCACACCGTCTGGTAGGCCATCCAGCCGATCGCCTCGAGCGATACCGGCAGGACGATCTCCTCGCCGAGCAGCGCCGCCGCCGTCCACGCCATCGCGGCGGAGACGACGAGCTGGTAGAGGATCACTTTCTCGGGCGGGGCGGTGCGCAGGCGGGTGGCGCGGATCATCAGGGTCGTCGCCCCCCACAGCGCGCCGCCGGCGAGGCAGAACAGGTCGCCGACAAGGCTCGCCCCGCTCGCCCCCGGCACCGGCACGCCGAGCGCCACCGCGACGCCGGTGAACGACAGCGTCAGCCCCAGCCACTGCACGCGCCGAAGCCGCTCGCCCGGCAAGAGCCAGACGGCGCCGAGCGCGACGAAGAAAGGCGCGGTGTAGAGGAAGACGACGGAGCGGCTCGCCGCCGTCCACGACAGCCCGAGATAGATCAGCAGGAACTCGGCGCCGAACAATAGCCCGATGCCGAGGCCGTAGAGGATGGTCCCGTCCGGCCGGAACACCGGGACGCGGCGCGCGAAGGCGTAGGCGAGCATCAGCAATGCGCCGCCGGAGGAGCGGATCGCCATCTGCGTCATCGGCGGGATCTCCGCCATGGCGAGCTTGATGCCGGCCTGCTGCAGCCCCCAGCTGGCGCACAGCATCACGAGCAGCGCGATCACCGACGCGTCGAAGCTGCGGGCGGGCCGCAGGGCGGTGGTGGGCATGTGTGATCCGGGCGGGAGGAGGCGGGGACGGGACGGCGGGGCTGCGTCAGTCGGCGTGGGAGGGCTCGGGAGCCTCGGCGCAGTGGCGGCAAAGGCCGAGGATCTCGAGCGCCGCCGAGCGCGGCCGGAAGCCGGCCGGCGCGCAGGTGCGCTCGAGATCGATGCCGACCTCGTCGGCTGCGACCTCGCCAACCTGGCCGCAGCGGTCGCAGATCAGGAAGACGAGCGGGCGGGCGGCATCGTGGTGGCCGGCGCAGGCGACGAAGGCGTTCAGCCGCTCGATGCGGTGGGCGAGGCCGTTCTCGGTGAGGAAGGACAGGGCGCGATAGACGGTGATCGGCGCCGGCCGCGGTCCTTCGGCGGCGAGGTGTTCGATGAGGTCGTAGGCGCCGACCGGGGCGTGGCTGCGGGCGAGCGCCTCCAGCACGCGGCGGCGGCCGGGCGACAGCGTCAGCCCGAGCGCCCGGCAGGTCGCCTCGGCCCGCGCCAGCGTGTCGGCGGCGCAGGCGTGATGGTCGTGGCCGGCGGGCGGGAACATCGTCGCCACCGCGTCTTCCGCGCCGTGGTCGTGCCCGCTGCCGTGGTCGTGGGTGTGGGGCAGCTGTGCCCCGGCCTGTCGTTCGCGCATCATGCAGATAGGATAGCACGCCCGAAGACGTCGCGTCGCTGCAGCGCAGCAGCATCTGGCTCGCAGCGCAGCAGACGTTTACGATTGCTGATCGACAAACCGCGGAGAGACGAGATGTTGAAGGGCAAGAACGCCGTCGTGACGGGGTCGACGTCTGGCATCGGGCTGGCGATCGCCCGTGCCTATGCGTCGAAGGGCATGAACGTGACGATCAACGGCTTCGGCGACGCCGCCGCGATCGAGGCGGAGCGGGCGAAGATCACCGCCGACTTCGGTGTGCAGGCCGCCTATTCCGGCGCCGACATGTCGAAGGCGGCCGAGATCGCCCAGATGATCGCCGACGCCGAGAAGCGCTTCGGATCGGTCGACGTTCTCGTCAACAACGCCGGCATCCAGTTCGTCTCGCCGGTGGAGGAGTTCCCGCTGGAGAAGTGGGACCAGATCATCGCCATCAACCTTTCGGCCGCCTTCCACGCCATCCGGGCCTCGGTGCCGGGCATGAAGGCGCGCAAGTGGGGGCGCATCATCAACACCGCCTCGGCGCACGCCCTCGTCGCCTCGCCGTTCAAGTCCGCCTACGTCGCCGCCAAGCACGGCATCGCCGGCCTCACAAAGACCGTCGCGCTCGAGACCGCGCAGTTCGGCATCACAGTCAACGCGATCTGCCCCGGCTACGTCTGGACGCCGCTCGTCGAGAAGCAGATCCCCGAGACGATGAAGGCCCGCGGCCTCACCGAGGAACAGGTCAAGAAGGACGTGCTGCTCGCCGCGCAGCCGACGAAGGAGTTCGTCACCGTCGAGCAGGTGGCGGCGTTCGCCTGCTTCCTCGCCACCGACGAGGCCGCCTCGATCACCGGCGCCATCCTGCCCATCGACGGCGGCTGGACGGCCGAGTAAGACCATCGGCGAGAGCCTGTCCCGCCATCGGAACGGCGCCCGTCGGGCGCCGTTCGCGCATCATTCCACCGCCAGCCGCCCGGATCCCGCTTCCATGACCGACACCCGCTTCGACGTGCTCTGCATCGGCAACGCCATCTTCGACGTGCTCGCCACCGTCGAGGAGGACTTCCTCGTTGCCGAGGGGCTGACGAAGGGCTCGATGCGGCTCGTCGATGCGGAGGAGTCCCTCCGCCTCTACGGCAAGATCGGTGCGGCGGTGCGCATCCCCGGTGGCTGCGCCGGCAACACCGCCTCCGGCGTCGCCTCGCTCGGCGGCCGCGCCGCCTTCGTCGGCAAGGTGGCGGCGGACGAACTCGGCGACGCCTACGGCCACGACATGCGTGGTGCCGGCATCCACTTCGCCACGCCGTCCCTGAAGGACGGAGCGCCGACGGCGCGCTCGATCATCCTGATCACGCCGGACGGCGAGCGCACCATGAACACCTATCTCGGCGCCTGCCAGGAACTCGGGCCCTCCGACGTCGATGCGGCCACCATCGAGGCGGCGGCGATCACCTACCTCGAGGGCTACCTGTGGGACCCGCCGGCCGCCAAGGAGGCGTTCCGGCGCGCGTCCGACGTCGCCCACGCGGCCGGCCGCCGCGTCGCCATCACCCTGTCGGACTCCTTCTGCGTCGATCGCTGGCGGCCGGAATTCCTGTCGCTGCTGCGCACCGGCACCGTCGACACGCTGTTCGCCAACGAGCACGAGCTGAAGGCGCTTTACGAGACGGCCGATCTCGACACCGCCGTCGCGGCGGTGCGCGAGGACGCCGGGCTCGCCATCGTCACGCTCGGCGCCGCCGGCTCGATGGCGGTCACCCGCGAGGAGACCCACCACGTCCGCGCCCACCCGGTCGACAAGGTCGTCGACCTCACCGGCGCCGGCGACCTGTTCGCCTCCGGCTTCCTCACCGGCCTTGCCCGCGGCCTGCCGCTTCCCGACTGCGCCCGCCTCGGCGGCATCGCTGCGGCCGAGTGCATCGGCCACGTCGGCCCGCGCCCGCAGGCGAAGCTCGCCGACCTCGCCCGCCAGGACGGCTTCGAGATCTGACGGCCGCGCGGCGGCGCGCGGGAGGCGCCGCGGGGGACGCATCGCCGATGCTGATCGAGCCTCGGACGTGGCGGGAGCTCTTCGAGGCGGTCTTGCGGATCAACGCCGCGAAGAGCCGCGGCGACTTCGCCGCCTCGGTCGTCGCCGGCATGCAGCGCCTGATCGAAGCCGACGTCACCGTCTTCCAGGTCTTCGACCGGGCGGGCGGACGGATCATCACCGAGATGAGCCCGCCCGAGCCGTTCACCGCCGAGGAGGTGGCGTACTACACCGCCCACTCCGAGGAGTTCCCCCTCGTCCCCTACTACAGCCGGACGAACGACCCGCACGCCCGCCGGATCTCGGATGTGGTCGATCTCGCCGCCTGGACGCAGTCGGCCTACTACCGTCACTGCCTCGCCCGCCAGGACCTGCGCTACTGCCTCGCCCTGCCGATCGCCGTCGACGCGGAAACGATCGTGGCGCTCTCCTTCAACCGGCGTGAGCCCGACTTCAGCCTGCACGACTGCGAGCTCCTCGACGCCTTCGCGCCGCACGTCCGCCTCGCCTACGAGCGCCATGCCGATCCGTGGGGCGACCGGCGCCAGGCGGACGCCCAGCGGCGCCTTGCCGGCCTCGGCCTGTCGCGGCGCGAGAGCGAGGTGCTGTTCTGGATGACCGAGGGCAAGCAGAACCGCGAGATCGCGGCGATCCTCGGCGTGCGGCTCGGCACGGTGCAGGACCACGTCGCCGCCGTGCTGGCCAAGCTCGGTCAGGAGAACCGCCACGCCGCCACGGTGTTCGCGATCGGCATCCTCACGGGGCGCTGACCATCCCCATGCGTGGGGATAGGCAACGCCCGGTCCCGCTGGCATGCGCCAGTCGGGGGAGCGGGTGACGTCCTCCGTCCGTATCGGGGAGGCGGCGCCGCCATGAGTTTCGAACCGAGTGCCGAGCAGGCCGGACAGCTGCTCGAGAGCTACTTCTACTGGAACGGCTTCGCGCGGCTGCTCGGCTGCCCGATCGGCTCGGATTTCGCCGAGGCCGACATCGCCCTCGTCGGCCTGCCGCTCGCCGTCAACCCGATCGAGCGCACCCAGTACCTCGCCCCCCGCGCCGTCCGCCATCGCTCGCAGGCCTATCACCGCGGCCACCGCGAGTTCGGCGTCAACCCGTTCGAACTCGCGCGCATCCGCGACTTCGGCGACGTGCCGATCCCAACGCCGACGATCGCCGACCGCGCCGTCATCGACATCGAGGCCTTCTATGCGCGCCTGGATGCCGCCGGCGCGATCCCGTTCACCGTCGGCGGCGACCACGCTTGCACGCTGCCGGTGCTGAGGGCGATCGCCGGGCCGAACTCGCGGCGCAAGGCCCCGGTCGGGCTCATCCACTTCGATTCCCACACCGACAGCTACGGCGACTCCGCCGGCGTCCGCTGCCACGCCGGCAACGGCTTCCGCCTCGCCCTCGAGGAGGGGCTGATCGACGCCGCCCGCACCGTCCACGTCGGGCTGAACGGGCCGATGGTCCACCCGCGGATGGACGACTGGTCGCGCGATGCCGGCTACCGCCTCTTGTCGCTGCGCGAGATCGAGGAGATCGGCATCGCCGCTGCCCTCGCCGAGATCCGCCGCGTCATCGGCGACGGCCCGGTGTTCGTGACGATCGACGTCGACGTGCTCTCGCTCTCCGACGCCCCGGCCGTCGCCGATCCGGAGGCGGGCGGGCTGACCATCCGCGAGATGCTCCATCTCCTGCGCGGCTTCCGCGGCATGGACGTCATCGGCGGCGACGCCGTCTGCTTCGTGCCCCATCTCGACCCGTCGCAGGTCACGGCGCTGCACATCAGCGCGATGATGCACGACGTCGTGACAATCATGGCGGAGGGTGTCGCGAGGAAGCGTGCGGCGGGCGGCGGCGATGGCGCAGCCCGGACCTGAGCATCCGACGCCGGTCCGCCTCGGCCGGGTTCGCCTCGGTTTCGTGCTGCTCGCCGCGGCGGTCGTGCTGCCGGTGGCGGCGCTGCTGGGTCCGCTGTTTGGCCTGCCGGCCGCTTCCTCCAACTTCGGCGTCAGCCTGCTCGTCGCCGGGGCGCCGGAAATCCTCTGCCTCGCCGCCGTCGCGCTGCTCGGCCGCGCCGGCTTCGACGCCCTCGGCGGCCGCACGGCCCCGCGATCGGCAGCGTCGGTGCGGGTGGAGAAGGCGCGCTACTACGGCGCCCTCCTCTATTGCGGCCTGAACACGCTGCCGATCGCCCTCTACGCCTACGCGCCCGGGGTGATGCCCGGCGGCTCCACCAAGCTCGTCATCCTCGTCGTCACCGACCTCGGCTTTGTCCTCTCGGTGCTTCTGGCCGGCGGCCAATTCTGGGAGAAGTTCCGCCGCCTGTTCGTCTTCGAGCCGGACTGGCGCGCGGAGGGCTGAGGCCGCCGCCGCCGCCCTCGCCACTGGCCGCGGACGGCGCTACTGCGGTGCGGCGTGGTCGGATGAGAGGTGGGCGCGCAGCGGGTCGCCCCAGACGGGCGACGACAGGTCGCGCAGCATCACGTGCAGGTGGTTCGCCCACGGCACGCGTACCGAACTGACCGAATACTGCGGGGTCTGCAGGAGCTCGATCAGCAGCGGCCCGAGCCGGATCGACGAGAAGTGTTGCGAGCCGGGATCGGCGAGATCGCCGCCGGCCCAGGTGGCGACGACCGACCCGGCGGTCAGCGCCGCCTCGAGGCGGTCGCGGTAGGCCGCCGCGACATCCGGGTGCAGCGTGACGATCAACTCTTCGTACAGCGACGCGAGGGCGCGCCGGGCCGCCGGCGGCAGCTCGTCGGCCAGCGCCCGGACGTGCGGGCCGGCGGCGATCTCCTCGGTCGGCGGGTCGACGGCGAGCGCGGCGAGCATTTCCGCCGTCGGCGTCTGGTTGAGCAGCGGCGGCCGCTGCGGATAGCCGGCCGGGGCGCGATGGGCGGCCGCCCGCTGCGCCTCCGGCACGGCGCGCCAGAACGCCTTGGCGGCGTGGGTGATGCCGAGGCCGAGGCTCTGGCCCTGTTGCCAGGCGAGGGGATCATCGGGGCCGCCCGGGCCGGTGGGCGGCGGCACGACGATCGGATAGGCGCCGATGAACAGCGGCGTGCCGTGGATCTCCCAGTGGTCGCCGGCGCGCAGGAAGGTGAGGTTGACGCTGAGGTGGTGGCCTTCGAGGCGCAGCGACCACGTCGCCTCCGCGCCCGGCCGGCCGGGGTCGCCGAACACGGAGACGGCATAGTCCTCGAACTGCGTCCAGCGCGCGGAGAGCCCGGGCGGCGGCCACACCCAGGTCTCTTCTCCCGGGTTCATGCCACCGATCGACACCGCGTCCGCCACCGCCTTCGGAAGCTCGACGCCGGCGGCGGCCAGCAGGTCGAGCAGGGCGGCGATCGACGGTGCGGCGGTCTCGGCGGGCAGCGTCGCGAGAGCGGTGCGGATCGCCGTCGGGCTCGCGGCTTCCTCGAGCGTGCCGATGAGGAGCTGGCGGTTGCGGACGGCGGTGATGGTCCCGTAGCCCTGCGAGCCGAGGGCCACGGCGAGCAGCTGCTCGAAGGCGGCGCGCTGCTCGAACGACAGGCCGCCGGTGGGCAGCCCCCAGCCCGGCACGCACCACGCGAGCACCGCACAGAAGGCGGGCGTTCGGCTGGCGTCCCGGCTCGATGTGCGCTCCGGCCCGTCGAGCGGGAACATCATCGCGCGGCGCTGCCCTTCGTCGAGGCTGTCGCGAAAGACGATGAAGGCCGCGGCGGCGTCGTCGCCGGCGAGGTCGATCGCCAACTGCCGCTGCGCGGGCAGTGGCGCACGCAGGCCACCTGAGTGGTCGGTCCGGAACGTGAGGGAGGGGGGCTGCGATCCTGCCGGCGGATGGTCGTCGTGGGCGGCGGCGACGGGCACCGTCAGGGCGAGACAGAGGGCGGTGACGCCAAGCCTGCACCAAGGTCCCCCGCCGAAGGCGTGGCCGGTCCGCTTCCGGCGATGTTCGTCGATGCCCATCGGATCCCCCGAGCCGCTGTTCCCGTCCCGCCATGGTGCAGCAGCCGGCTGCGCGAGGCCAGAGGCGTTGCGCCAGACCGTCCGCAGCGTTCTGCAGACGCAACACTCGGTTCCATGGGCGTTGCTTCTGTGGTCTGGAATGCCGCGCTAGCGTCCCGAGCCTTCCCGCCTGACGCCAGACCATCCGTCAGGCGAGTGGGCCGCAACCATGCGCGATCGAGCGGCGGGGGCCCTGATGACCGAGTTCGCCTACAAGCACCTCTTTCGCGCGGGCCTTCCGGCGATCCCGCCGCCGGCGCCGGCGAAGCCGCGCATCCTGATGAACTCCGGCCACAACGCCCCCGAGCTCATCCCCTGCGAGAAGCTCGCCGCCGCCGCCGACCGCGTCATCCGTCGGGAAGGCACGGCGCTCGCCCGCTACTTCAGCGGCCCCCGCGCGCTCGGGTACGAGGGTCTGCGCCGGGTACTCGCCGACATGATGCGCAAGACCCGCGGCATCGACGTCGGCATCGAGCGCATCCTCGTCACCTCCGGCTCCGGCCAGGCGATCGACCTCGTCGACTGGCTGTTCATCACGCCGGGCGACGTCGTCCTCGTCGAGGAATTCACCTACCACGGCGCTATCACCCGGATGCGCCGCGAGGGGGCGGAACTCGTGCCGGTCGCCATGGACGAGCAGGGCATCCTCGTCGACGCGCTGGAGACGCAGCTCGAAGAGCTCGCCGCGCGCGGCGTGAAGCCGAAGTTCCTCTACACCGTCCCGACCGTCCAGAATCCCACCGGCACCGTGCTCCCGCTCGACCGCCGCCGCGCGCTCGTCGATCTCGCCCGCCGCCACGCCCTGCCGATCGTCGAGGACGACTGCTATTCCGACGTCTTCTGGGGCGGGGAGACGCCGCCGGCGCTCTACGCCCTCGCCCCCGACCAGGTGATCTACATCTCGACCTTGTCGAAGACCTTCGCGCCGGCGGTGCGCCTCGGCTACATCGTCGCCGATCCGGCCGTGCTGCAGCAGATCGTCCAGATGAAGCGCGACGGCGGCACCGGGCTCCTCGACCAGATGATCGTCGCCGAGTACTTCGCCGCGCACTACGACACCCACCTCGTCGAGATCCGGGCGCGTCTGCAGCACAAGATGAAGGTCACGGCCGAGGCGGTGCGCCGGGAGTTCGGCGTCACCGCCGAGTTCACTGAGCCGGACGGCGGCATCTATCTCTGGCTGAAGTTGCCGGAGGCGGTCGACGGCCGCTCCTTCGCGGCCGCGGCGGCCCGGGAGGGCATCCTCTACAACATCGGCCAGGAGTGGGCTGCCGACGCCGAACAGGGCCGCAACCGCATCCGCCTCTGCTTCGCGCTCACCACCGAGGACGAGATCCGCGAGGGCGTGGCGCGCATCGCCCAGCTCTGCTTCGAGGCGAACGGCGTCCCCGCCTTCCGCGACAACGTCGCCCGCGAGCGGCCGCCCGCCGCCTGATCTGACGGAACGACGGCCGTTACCCCGCCGGCGCCTTCGCCGGCAGGCCGAAGCGCTTGCGGATGCGCGCTTCCAACTGATCACGCACCAGCCGGTAGGACTGCAGGATCTGCTCGCGCGAGCCGGTGGCGATCGTGGGATCGGCCGTCGGCCAGTACTCGACCTCGAGCGCCTGGGTGCGCGTGAGGTCGAGCACGCGGTGATGCGCCTCCGGGGCGAGCGTGATGGCGAGGTCGAAGTTGGTGTCCTCGAGGTCTTCCAGCGTCTTCGCCCGGTGGGTGCCGATGTCGAGCCCGATCTCCGCCATCACCGCGGCGGTGAACGGGTCGAGGTCGCCGGGCCGGACGCCGGCGGAGCGCACGTACATCGAGCGCGGGAACAGGTGGCGGGCGATGGCAGCCGCCATCGGCGAGCGCACCACATTCTGGCCGCAGACGAACAGCACCGCCCCCGGCCGCGCCGGCGCGGGATCCGTCTCGGGCGCGTCGCCGACCAGGCTCTCAGCCCTTCCAGTGCAGCGCGCAGATCAGCGTGAACAGCCGTCGCGCGGTGTCGTGGTCGACGGCGACCTTGCCGTCGAGGCGCTCGCGCAGCACGCGCGAGCCCTCGTCGTGGACGCCGCGCCGCCCCATGTCGATCGCCTCGATCTGGCTCGGCGTCGCCGTGCGGATCGCCTGGTAGTAGCTCTCGCAGATCAGGAAGTAGTCCTTGACGATCTTGCGCAGCGGGTTGAGCGACAGGATGTGCGCTGCCACCGGCGCGCCAGTCGCGTCGGTGATCTCCAGGATCAGCTTCTTGTCGAGGAGGCCGATCGACAGCTTGTAGGGCCCGCCGGCGTGGCCGGCCGGGCGGAAGTCGGCGTCCTCGACGAGGTCCCAGATCGCCGAGACGCGCTCCTGCTCGATGTCGGGCGTCGAGCGCGCGATCGAGGCCTCGTCGAGGACGATGGCGGTCAGGCGGTAGCGGGGGTCGCGGGCCTCGGGCATGGCCGGCAGACTGTCACAGGTTGACGCGGATCGCCACGGAGCGCGCGTGCGCTTCGAGGCCCTCGGCGCGGGCGAGCGCGATCGCCGCCGGCGCCAGCGCACGCAAGCCGTCGCCCTCGCAGCGCAGGATCGAGGTGCGCTTCATGAAGTCGAGCACGCCGAGGCCGGACGAGAACCGCGCCGAGCGCGCCGTCGGCAGCACGTGGTTGGAGCCGCCGACATAGTCGCCGATCACCTCCGGCGTCTGGCGGCCGAGGAAGATCGCCCCGGCGTTGCGCACCTTTGCGCACAGCGGCTCGGGATCGGCGACGGCGAGCTCGAGGTGCTCCGGCGCGATGCGGTCGGACAACGCCACCGCCTCGTCGAGGCTCGCGAGCAGGATGACGGCGCCGTAGTCGCGCCAGCTCTGCGACGCGACGGTGGTGCGCGGCAGCAGCTTCAGCTGCCGCTCCACCGCCGCCTCCACCGCCGCGGCGAGCGCAGCATCGTCGGTCATCAGGATCGACTGCGCCGCCGTGTCGTGCTCGGCCTGGGCGAGCAGGTCGGCGGCGATCCAGTCCGGGTCGTTCTGGCCATCGGCGATTACCAGCACCTCCGAGGGGCCGGCGATCATGTCGATGCCGACGGTACCGAAGACGCGCCGCTTCGCCGCGGCTACGAAGGCGTTGCCGGGGCCGACGATCTTCGCCACCGGCCGGATCGTCTCGGTCCCGTAGGCGAGTGCCGCCACCGCCTGGGCGCCGCCGACGCGGTAGACCTCGTCGACGCCGGCGAGGCGGGCGGCCGCGAGCACCAACGGATTGATCACCCCGTCCGGCGCCGGCACCACCATGACGAGGCGGTCGACGCCGGCGACCTTGGCCGGCACGGCGTTCATCAGCACCGAGCTCGGATAGCTCGCGGTGCCGCCGGGAACATAGAGGCCGACCGCCTCGATCGCCGTCCAGCGGTGGCCGAGCTCGATGCCGAGCGCGTCCGTGTAGCGGTCGTCGGCGGGCTTCTGGCGGCGGTGGTGCGCCTCGATGCGGTCGCGGGCGAGCGTCAGGGCGGCCATCGTGTCCGCGTCGACGGCCGACGCGGCGGCCTCGAGCTCGGCCGCCGTCACCGCGATGCCGAGCGCCCCGAGGTCGACGCGGTCGAAGCGCTGCGACAGCGCGATCAGCGCCTTGTCGCCGTCCCGCCGCACCGCCGCGATGATCTCGGCGGCGGCGGCGTCGACCTCCTCCGACACCTCCCGTTTGGTGGCGAGGAAGGCTGCGAAGCGGGCCTCGAAGTCGGGCTCGGCGGTCGACAGGCGGATCGCCACAGGCGGGGCTCCAGGATGCGGGTCAGCGAGAGGGCCGGCCCACCGGAGGGCGGCCGCGCCGTCTCATAGTCGGTTTCGCGATGCGGGTGAATGCGGTGCGGCGCCCCGGCGGCCCCACCCTCGACGCGAACCCTCCCCCCTCGCGGGGGAGGGCAGGGAGGGGGGAGCCGCGAGTCGGAACCGAGGAGGGGGCGGTGCCTCACCGCGAAGGCCGTTGCCCCCGGGGGTGAGGCCTCAGCCCGCCTCAGCCGACCTCGTGGGCCGGCTTGGCGCGGGCTTCCCAGGCGGCGCCGAGGTCGGCGAGGCGGGCCTCGATGCACTCGACCTCGAGGCGCACGCCGCCGCCGCCGGCAAAATTCAGCACGACCGTGCCCGACGGCGCCAGAGCCGGATCGGCCGCCGGCTCGAAGGTGACGGCGAGGAGGGACAGCACCGCATCCGGCACGTCGCGGCGAATGCGGCAGGTCTTGGCCGAGAGCACCCGGTCGAACTGCAGGGCGGCGCGGCGCCGTTCGCCGGGGCCGCGCGCGCCCTTGGCGTCGGCGGCCTCCCAGGCGTAGCGGTTCATGGCGAGGGCGAAGCGGCGCTCGGCCGGCGACCACAGGAGATCGCCGACGCGGACGATAGCGTCCTGCACGTGCGCCGAGACGACCGCGAGGTCGTCGGCGTCGAGGGCGGCGAGCTTGGCGGTC
>CALRZT010000016.1:0-29513 GCA_943372725.1 Pseudoxanthobacter soli DSM 19599 | reverse complement strand
GGCTCGGCAAGGTCTACCAGCCCTCGCTCGCCATCAATGCGAGCCCGCAGGCCTTCGCCGCGGCGCTGGAAGGCCTGCAGCCGCCGACGGCAATTTCGTGGGGCGAGGCGACGCGCACCGCCCGGGCCGACTATCTCGCCTGGAGCGAGACGGTGCCGGCGCACCCGGGCACCTTCCAGATGGCGGCGGTGGTGGCGGCGCTCAGGGCGCTGCCGGAGGACGCGATCCTCACCAACGGTGCCGGCAACTACGCGATCTGGCTGCACCGTTTCCACCGCTTCCGCCGCTACGGCACGCAGGTAGCACCCACGTCGGGCTCGATGGGCTACGGCCTGCCGGCGGCGATCGCGGCGAAGCTCGCGCACCCCGACCGCGTGGTGGTGGCGCTCGCCGGCGACGGCTGTTTCCAGATGACCAGCCAGGAGATGGCCACCGCCATGCAGGCCGGCGCCGCCGTGGTGGTGGTGGTCATCGACAACGGCATCTACGGCACCATCCGCATGCACCAGGAGCGGGCCTATCCCGGCCGCGTCTCGGGCACGACGATGAAAAACCCCGACTTCGCGGCGCTCGCCCGCGCCCACGGCGCCCACGCCGCGACGGTCGAGACCAGCGAGGATTTCGCCCCGGCACTCGCCGCCGCGATCGCGAGCCGCCGGCCGGCGCTGCTGCACGTCAAGCTCGACCCGCAGGCGATCACGCCGACGAAGTCGATCGACGACTTGCGCGCCGGGGGGTGAGGCGGGACCGCCATCGCCACTTTACGGATGGCCGCGGAACGCGGGGCCGCTCCGCGCCGGGGCGGCTGGCCCGGCGATGGCGGCTCGTCTAGGGTTCCCCACCCTCGGCCGCGCCTCCCGCGCGCCGACCCCGTCGATAGCTCAGTTCGGATGACCCCATGACCGCAGCCCTGCTGACGCCGTTCGACATCGGGCCGGTGACGCTGAAGAACCGCATCGTCGTCGCGCCGATGTGCCAGTATTCCGCCGACGACGGCTCGGCGAACGACTGGCACCACCAGCACCTGATGACGCTCGCGATGTCCGGCGCCGGCCTCGTCGTCGTCGAGGCGACGGCAGTGGAGCGGCGCGGCCGCATCACCCACGGCTGCCTCGGGCTCTACAGCGACGACAACGAGGCGGCGCTGAAGCGCGTCATCGACGCGGCGAAGCGCGTCGCGCCGCCCGGCACGAAGTTCGGCATCCAGATCGGCCACGCCGGCCGCAAGGCCTCGACGGCGCGGCCCTGGGAAGGCGACCACGGGCTGAAGCCGGGCGAGGACCCGTGGCCGACGGTCGCCGCCTCGGCGCTGCCGCTGACGCCCGACCGGCCGGCGCCGGAGGCGCTCGACGAAGCCGGCATCGCCCGGACGATCGCCGCCTTCGTGCAGGCGGTCGAGCGTGCCGCCCGCATCGGCTTCGACGTCGTCGAGCTCCACTGCGCCCACGGCTACCTGATCAACTCGTTCCTCTCGCCGCTGTCGAACGTCCGCGAGGACGGCTATGGCGGCTCCTTCGAGAACCGCACCCGCTTCCTGCGCGAGGTGGTGTCGGCGGTGCGGGCGGCGCTGCCGGAGCGGATCCCGCTCGGAGCGCGCATCTCGGCGACCGACTGGACCCCCGGCGGTATCGACGGCGACGACGCGGTGGCGATCGCGTGCGTCTTGAAGGCAGAGGGCGTCGTTT
This sequence comes from Pseudoxanthobacter soli DSM 19599, assembly GCA_943372725.1. Lineage (GTDB taxonomy): Bacteria > Pseudomonadota > Alphaproteobacteria > Rhizobiales > Segnochrobactraceae > CAMDHY01. Next base: position 27,828 of record CALRZT010000016.1, on the reverse strand, counting down.
ACGTCTGCGCCTCGACCGGCGGCATCAACCCAGCGGCGAAGGTGCCGGCGGCGCCGCTGTTCCAGGTGCCGTTCGCCGAGCGCATCCGCAAGGAGGCCGGGGTGGCGAGCCGTGCCGTCGGCATGATCACCACGCCGGCCGAGGCCGAGGCGATCGTCGCGGACGGCCGCGCCGACCTGGTGGCGCTCGCCCGCGGCTTCCTCGCCGACCCGCGCTGGGGCCTGCGCGCGACCGCGGCGCTCGGCGGCGAAGTCCGTTTGCCGCCGCAATATCTGCGCGCCGCACGGCTGTTGTCGCCGCCGCACTGACGACGGCGGGGCTCGCGGGCGGGGCTTGCGGGCGGGGCCGGCTTCTGGCTCTCTCCCGCCACCGCAGCGCCGAGGGTTCGCCGATGAGCTCGCACGACCACCGCGACGACGACGGCCCCGGCGGCCACGCCGGCCACGCGGCCCATGCCGGCCACGCGCACCACGACCACGATGGGCCGGCCCATGCCGGGCATGATCACGCCGGGCACGATCACGCAGGCCATTCGCACGGCGCTGGCGGGCATGCCGGGCATTCCCACGGCTCCTCGAGCGAGACGCGGACGGCGATCGCCGGGCTGATCACCATCTCGTTCATGGTGGTGGAGGCGATCGGCGGCGTGGTCTCCGGCTCGCTGGCGCTGCTCGCCGACGCCGCCCACATGCTCACTGACGCGGTGGCGCTGGCGCTCGCCTGGTGGGCCTTCCGCATGGCGCGGCGGCCGGCGAGCCCGACGATGAGCTTCGGCCACCACCGCATCACGGTGCTGGTCGCCTTCGCGAACTCGGTGGCGCTCCTGCTGCTCACCGCCTGGATCGTCGTGGAAGCCATCGAGCGCTTCTCGGACCCGGTGGCGATCGACGCCGAGACGATGGGCATCGTCGCCCTCCTCGGTCTCGGCGCCAACGTCGCCTCGTTCTTCGTGCTCGCCGGCGGCGAGCGCAACATGAACATCCGTGGCGCCATCCTGCACGTGCTGTCAGACCTGCTCGGCTCGGTCGGCGCGGTGATCGCGGCGCTGGTGATCTGGCTGACCGGCTGGGTGCCGATCGACCCGATCCTGTCGCTCGTCGTGGCAGTGCTGCTGCTGCGTGCGACGGTCTCGCTGATGCGCGAATCCGCCCACGTCCTGCTCGAGGGGGCGCCGGAGGGCGCCGAGGGACCGGCGATCGCCGCCGACCTCGCCGAGACGGTGCCGGGGGTGGCGGAGGCCCACCACGTCCACGCCTGGACGCTCGCCGAGGGGCGCCTAAATGCGACGATGCACGTCGTCGTCGCCGAGGGCGCGGAAGCGGCGCCGGTGGTGCGGGCGGTGAAGGCGCGGCTCGCCGAGCGCTTCGGCATCGCCCACGCGACGGTGGAGGTGGAGCGGCCCGGCGACTGCGCCGACGGCCACGCGGGAACGCCGCAGAGGCCGGTGTCGGCCTAGTACCGGCGCGCCACGCGCCTCAGCGGTGGCGGGCGGTCCAGAGCACCGGCCAGTCGTCCGGCGGCACACCCATGCAGGTGTCCATCGCGGCGTAGGTGAGGGCGCGGAAGCGCTCGCCGTCGAAGGCCCACTCCCCGAGCGAGCCGCAGTCGCCGATGCCGCGGCCTTTCGAGAAGGCCGAGAGCACCAGGCCGTCCTCGGAGAGGCCGGGATTGGTGAGGGCGCCGAAGTCGTCCTCCTCGCCCATCGACATCACCGCGCCGGCGCCGGGCACCTCGAAGCGGGCCGGCTGCGGCTTGCCGCTCCCCGCGATCCAGAAGTCGTAGGTGAAGTTGTAGGCGCCGGCGCTGATGCAGACGCCCCACAAGGTGCGTCCGCCGGGAAGCGTCACCGCCATCTCCGTCGTGTCGATCGGGCAGTCGTCGGCGTTGGCGGCGGGGATGCCGGCCGGGCGGCGCTTCGGCGGCGGCGAGAGTTCGCTCATCGCTTCGGCGGTGACGACCGGGACGGCCGGTGGCGCCGGCACGGCGCTCGCCGGCGCGCTGCCGGTGGCGACCAGCGCCGTCACGCCGCCGGCGCGGCCCTGCTCGGCATCCATGTAGCGAAGCGTCGCCGAGGAGCCGGAGAGCGAGACGGGCGAGGACGACAGGCTCTTGTTGCCATCGAGGAGTTCGACGGTGAGGCCCTTGGCGGGCAGCAGGGCCGCGATGACCGCCGCCGCCTCGGCGCCGGTGAGGCGGGCGCGCGCGAACTGGCCGTCGAACTCGGCGGCCAGCACGTCGGACGGCAGGCCCGGCCCCTTGCCGCCGTCGAGACGCAAGCGCAGGCGCGGCGCCGCGGGCGTCGTCTCGGCATAGACGACGACGGTCACCTCCGGCCCAGCGGCCGGACCGCCGGCGCGGGTGATCTTGACGAAGGCGGAGCCGGCGCCGTCCGCCGGCGCCAGGCCGAGGGCGGTGCACGACAGCGTGTTGTCGCAGCCGATGATCCAGTCGCGGAAGGCCTTGAGCTCGCCGGCACGGTCGGCGGCGGCGGCTGGGAGCGGAGCGGCCACCGCGAGGAGGGCCGCCACCGCGGCGCCCTGCCGGAGAGCCTTCGCGGCGCCGGTGGCGGAGGACCACGGCCAGCATCGGCCGCCGATGTCGTCCGTCCCGTTCACCCTGTCGATCGTGGCCATGGCCGTGCGCTCCCGTCGCCGCGCCGTCCGCGGGCGCCGAGGCGAAGGTAGCGAGGCCGGCGACCGCGGCAAAGGGGCGGCGTCGCCGGCCGGTCGAGGCTACTGCACGACCGCCGTGGTCGCGGCGGGCGCGGGCGTGGCGCCCGGCGCCGAGGCGCTCGTCACCGCGGCGGCCCCGGCCGGCGCGCGCGGCACGGCCGGAATGCGGGCGGCGGAGACGTCGGCCGGGCTCGTGGAGGCGGCCGTCGCTGCCGACTTTGCCGCCGTGGTGGCGGGCACGGCCGCCGTCCCGGCGCCGGCCGGGCGGGTCGCCGCAACCGCCGCCTCGGTCCAGCGGGCGGCGAGGCTGCCGGCGATCATGCCGGCGATGCACTCGTAGCCCTGGTCGTTCATGTGGAAGGCGTCGCGCGACAGCATCGACACCGGCTCAGGCCGGCCCGCCCAGTAGCGCATCGCCTCATAGCGGCGCACCAGCGGCACGCCGCGGCGGGCGGCGAGGTCGGCGATCACCGTCACCGCCTGCCGGTAGCCGGCATTGTCGGCGATGCGCGGATAGAACTGCGGGTCCATCAGCACGGCGTCGATGCCCTGGCTCTCGAGCCAGACGAGCCCGTCCTCGACGATCGCGGTCATTGCATCGAGGCCGACGCCGCGCACAGCGTCGTTGGTGCCGACCTGCCAGATGACGAGATCGGGCCGGACGGCGGCGACCTCCGTCCTGAGCCGCGCGGCGGTGGTGGCGACCACCTCGCCGCCGATGCCGCGGTTGACCACCCGAACGGCCGCCCCGGGGACGCGGGAGGCGAGGTGGACGGCGAGGCGGGCGGGATAAGTGTGGTCGGCATCGGTGGCGCCGACGCCCTCCGTCGAGGAGGAGCCGATGGCGAGGATCGTCGCCTCGCCGCCGCCGGCGATGCGGGCGCGGGTGCGCTCGAGGCCGGCCGTGAAGCCGAGGAGCGCGTCCGGAACGGAACAGGCGTCGACGCCGTCGCCAGCGCGGGCCGGTTCGGCAGACGACAGGGCGATCACGGTCGCGAGCGAGAGAAGCGCGGCCGAGAGGCGGCCGACACGCGGATGGAACATGCAGCAACTCCGGAGGCGGCGCCGAGCCAGCGCCACCGGGTCCTCGAAACATCCCCGCGGGAAACCGGCTAACACATGTGGCCGCCGCACCACCATGCATGGTTCCATCACGAAGGTTCACATTCCGTTTCGACGCTGCAAGGCGGCGTGCGCCACGCCGTTCCGCCCATCGCGCCCACACCGCAACGGCATGCCCCTGACGGTGCCATCCGGAAAATGACGCGGCTCGCCGCCGGGGCGCGGCTGCGATAGGCTCCGCGCAGCCTTCGAGACCAGTGAGCGCCAGAGCCGGCGAGCCATTGCCGCTGCGGCGACGACAACCGGGAGAGCCACCATGACGATCCGCCTGGGCGACATCGCGCCGGACTTCACCGCCGAGACGACGGAAGGGACGATCCACTTTCACGAGTGGCTGGGCTCCTCCTGGGGCGTGCTGTTCTCGCACCCGAAGGACTTCACGCCGGTCTGCACCACCGAGCTCGGCACCGTGGCGCGCCTGAAGCCGGAGTTCGATCGCCGCAACGTCAAGGTGATCGGCCTTTCGGTCGATCCGATCGATGCGCACGGCCGCTGGGCCAAGGACATCGCCGAGACGCAGGGCCACGCGCCGAACTTCCCGATGATCGGCGACGCCGACCGCAAGGTCTCCGACCTCTACGGAATGATCCACCCGAACGCCAGCGACACCATGACGGTGCGCTCGGTCTTCGTCATCGGGCCGGACAAGAAGCTGAAGCTGTCGCTGACCTATCCGGCCTCGACGGGGCGTAATTTCGAGGAGATCCTGCGCGTCATCGACTCGTTGCAGCTCACCGCCAAGTTCTCGGTGGCGACGCCGTCGGACTGGAAGAACGGCGAGGACGTCATCATCGTGCCGTCGGTCTCCGACGAGGCGGCCAAGGAGAAGTTCCCCGGCGGATGGAAGACGCTGAAGCCCTATCTCAGGATCGTGCCGCAGCCGCGCTCGAGCTGAGCCCGCGCGGCGACGGCCCCGACACCCTGGCCGCCGTCGACCCGCCGACGGCGGCGGGCACGACGGCCGCCGGCGGGCGACCGGTGGCGGCCGTGGCGGCGGGGGAGCACGTCGTGCTCCTGCACGGCATCCTGCGCTCGCCTCGGCAGATGCGGCGGCTCGAGCGCCGGCTGGAGGCCGAGGGCTACACCGTCCACAACATCGGCTACCCTTCGACGAAGCTCGGGCTCTCGGCGCTGGTCGAGCACGTCCACGCGGCCCTGTCGCAGCCAGCGGTGGCCGACGCCATCGCGGCCGCGCCCGCCATCCACTTCATCGGCTATTCGCTCGGCGGCCTCGTCACGCGCGCCTACCTGACGCGCCACCGGCCTGGCCGGCTCGGCCGCGTCGTGCTGCTGGCCACCCCCAACCACGGCTCGGAAGTGGCCGACGCGCTGCGCCGGCTGCCGCCCTATCGCTGGATCGCCGGCCCGGTCGGCCAGGAACTCGGCACCGACCAGGCGGCCGTGGCGGAGCTGTTCGGGCCGGTCGACTATCCCTGCGGCGTCCTCGCCGGCGACGTCTCCCTCGACCCCATCGGCAACTTCGTGCTGCCGCGCCCGCACGACGGCAAGGTGTCGGTGGAGAGCACGCGGCTTGCCGGCATGGCCGACCACCGCGTCGTCCACGCCGGCCACACCTTCTTCCCCGTCGACGACCGCGTCATCGAGGACACCGTACGATTTCTGCGCGAGGGGCGGTTCCGGCCAGCCGCTTGACTGTGCCGCCCCTCACAAATGGCGCTTGAACCAGGCGCACTGGGCGGCGGATGAGATCTCGAAGGGCTTGCCGGTGTAGGCCTCGAAGTGGCCGCCCGGCAGCACCAGCAGTTCCTTCGGCTCGAGCGCCGCCTCGAAGGCGCGGGCGGTGAGGTCGAAGGGGGTGAGGTGGTCGCCGGCCGCGACGACCACCAGAAGCGGCGTCGGGGCGATGCGGGCGATGTAGGTGGCCGGCTCGTATTCGGTGAAGAGCTCGATCGAGTGCAGCGTCACCTCGTTCGTCCAGGCGTCCGGGTGCTCGGCGGCAAAGCGGGTGAAGAACTCGTAGGTATCCGCCGTCGGCAGGGCGCACGGCTGGCCTTCGGGCGCCGTCACCGGCATGCGCATGCCCGGCTCGCCGCGGGCGCGGCCCGCGCGGTCGGCGTCGAAGGCGGCGCGCAGGCCCGCCCAGTGGTCGCCACGGACGAGGCGGCGAGCGGTCTCCAGCCCGTAGGTGAGCGGCACCTGGGCGACGACGCACTTCACCCGCCGGTCGATGGCGCCGACGACGAGCACGTGGCCGCCGGAATAGCTCGATCCCCAGACGCCGATGCGGGCCGGGTCCACCGACGGCATCGTCTGGGCAAAGGTGATGGCGTCGCGGTAGCCGTTGACCTGCGCCCACGGGTCGATGTGGCCGCGCGGGGTGCCGTCGCTGACACCGAGATTGCGGTGGTCGTAGACGAGCACGCCGAGGCCCGCCGCCTGGAACACCTCGGCGAAGCCCGCGAGGTGGATCTCGCGCGTCGCCGAGAAGCCGTGTGCCATGACGACGAGCGGCGCCGGGCCATCGACGCCCGCGGCCGGATAGTGCCAGGCGCGCAAAGTGACGCCGTCCTCGGTCTTGAACTCGATGTCGTGGCGCATCGCCGTTTCCTCCCGTGAAGGTCTGTTCTGTCCGCCGCTCGTCCACCGGCGGCGATGGAGGCGAGCCTAGCGGCACGGCGGCGCCGTCGCTTGGACGGGAGGGAAGGCGGGCCTGGACGTCGGGGAAGCCGGGCGCAGATCGGCGCCGTCGTCAGCGGCGCGCCGCGGTGGTAGCCTCGGTGTGGCAAGCCACCCGCAGAGGTGGTGCGTCGGGGATCGACTGGGAAACGGCCGGGACGACGGGCGATGCACGGTCAGTGGGACACGCGGGGGCTCGCCCCGTCCGAGGCCGGCGAGGGCGTGCGGGCGGAACTGAGCCGCGTCCACCTGCCGTGGACCCTGACCGCGTGCCGGCCGGAGCCGTTCGGCGTCCGCCTTGCCTGGCAGGGCCTCGGCGACGGCACCCTCGTCGACTATCGCGGCGCGCCCTGTGCCGGCCACCGCCACGCGAGCGAGATCCGCCGCACCGAGCGGGCCTTCGCCGGCCTGTTGCTGGTGCTCGCCGGCCGCGAGCACGTCCGCCAGGGCGAGGGCGCCGTGGAGCTCGGCCCCGGCAACCTGTTCCTCTGGGACGGCACGCGGCCGATCGACTTCTCCGTACCCGCGCCGCTGCACAAAGTGACGCTGCTGGTGCCGCGCGAGCGGCTGGAACTGGCGCTCGGTCGGAGCGGCGCGCCGCCTTGGGGCAAGATCGCGACGGGGGCCGGGACCGGGGCGCTGCTCGCGGCCCACCTCGCCGCCCTCGGCCGCCATGCCGCGGCGCTGGACGCTGGCGCGGCGGCGCTGTCGGTCGATTTCGCTCTCGATCTCCTCGCCGGATTGGCGGCGCCGCCGCCGACCGCCGGGACATCCGGCCTGCGCGAGCGCGCCGGCGCCCTGATCGACCGCCACTTCGACGATCCCGGCCTGACGCCGACGCGGCTCGCCGGCCTGCTGGGCGTGACGCCGCGGTGGCTGCACATGGCGTTCGCCGCCAGCGGCGGCACGGTCGCGGAGCGTATCCGCACCCGCCGTCTGGACCGGCTTTCGCGCGACCTCGCCGATCCCCGCCTCGCCGGCCGCAGCGTCACGATGCTGGCGCTCGCCGCCGGCTTCGACGACCCCGCCCACGCGAGCCGCGCCTTCCGGCGGGCGACCGGCACGAGCCCCTCGGCCTACCGGGCGGCGGCGCTCGGGCGGCCGCACGGCTCGGGCGGCGAAGGTCAGGAAGAGACCTGAGAACAGAGGACTTCGGTCCTGAGGCCTTCTCAGCGAAAGACCCGGGTCTCGGCCTCAGCGCTCGTTGCGGTCAGCGCGCGGCGAAGCCTCGGGGCATCGCTTCAGTCGAGCCGCTTGGCGGCGAAGCGCAGGCGGACGTAGTCGGCCGTCCAGCCGCCCGAGCGATCGCGCAGGCTCGGGGCGCACAGCGCCTCGACGGCGGCGAGGATGTCGGTGCGCTCGTCTTCGGAGAAGCCGCCGAGGAAGGGGTTGGCGAAGGTGTCGAGCCAGCCGGCGAGGCCCGTCGGCAACGGCGTCGGCCGCGGGATGGCGGCGATCGACAGCACCTCGAAGCCGGCGTCCTCGAGAATCTGCGAGAACTCGCCGACGGTCGGGTAGGTCCACGGCATGCGCATGCGGGCGTCGACGCCGTGGCGCTCGAGCACGGCGATCAGCGCGGTGACGATCGCCGCGACGTTGCCATGGCCGCCGAACTCGCCGACGAAGCGGCCGCCGGGCACCAGGGCGCGGCGCACGCCGGTCGCCACCGCCGCGTGGTCGGGCATCCAGTGCAGGGCGGCGTTGGTGAACACCGCGTCGAAGGCCTGGGAGAACGGCAGCCGCTGGCCGTCGCCGACGCGGGCCTCGACGCCGCGCGCGCGGGCGGCGGCGACGAGTTCCGGCGAGGCGTCGAAGCCGGTGACGACGGCGCCGCGGGCGGCGAGCTCGGCCGTCAGAACGCCGTCGCCGCAGCCGAGATCGAGGATGCGCTCGCCGGGGCGCGGGTCGAGCAGGTCGACCACCGGGCCGCCGAGCGCCGGCACGAAGCCGGCGTTGCGGGCGTAGTCGGCGGCGGACCAGATCTGGGCGGGTTGAGACATCCGGCGACCCTTCAGAGGCGATGGCGGCCGTCGTCACGGACGGCCGCCGCCTCCCCTACAGGAAGCAGCCGGCGGGGGCCAGTGTGGCGCGTGTTGCGCGCCCTGCACGGGGCCTGAGAGCGCGGCCCGATCACCCGCACGAGCACTCCAACCGGCTCGCCGGCTCAGTGGCCGACGAAGCTGCCGCGGTCGGACTCGGCGGCGAGCAGGGCTGCCTTCAGCTTCTCGAGCGCCCGCGCCTCGATCTGGCGGACGCGCTCCTTGGAGATGCCGAGCGAAGCGCCGAGCGCCTCGAGCGTCGCGCCGTCGCCTTCGGTCAGCCGGCGCTCGCGGACGATCTGGAGCTCGCGCTCATTGAGGACCTTCAGCGCCTTCCCGAGCCAGGCGGTGCGGCGGGCGCCGTCGAGGGCCTCGCCGACCGTCTCGTCCTGCAGCGGCGCCGCGTCGACCAGGAAGTCCTGGCGGTCGGAACTGCCCTCGCCGTCCGTCACCGGGGCATTGAGCGAGGTGTCCGGCCCGGACATGCGCGCGTCCATCACGGCGACGTCGGCCTGCGACACGCCGAGGGCATCGGCGATCGTGCGGTGCATCTCGCTCTGGGTGATCGCGCCGGGCTCGCGCGTCAGCTTGGCGCGCAGGCGGCGCAGGTTGAAGAACAGCGCCTTCTGCGCCGACGAGGTGCCGCCGCGGACGATCGACCAGTTACGCAGCACGTAGTCCTGGATGGCGGCGCGGATCCACCAGGTCGCGTAGGTGGAGAAGCGCACCTGCCGGTCCGGCTCGAAGCGGGCGGCGGCCTCCAGAAGGCCGACGTGGCCCTCCTGGATGAGGTCGCTCATCGACAAGCCGAAGTGGCGAAAACGGGCTGCGATGGCGATGACGAGGCGCATGTGCGCCTGCGTCAGCCGGTGCAGGGCGGCTTGATCCTGCGCTTCTCGCCATTGCACGGCGAGCGCATGTTCTTCTTCGCGCTCCAGATAGGGTGCGCGCGATGCGGCGCGCTCCAACCTGCTGCGGCTGCCTCCGGCGTTGACCATGGCGTCCTCGCTCGCGCCTCGCGCCCCCTTGGCAACGATACGCGTGGGCTCGCCTTACGGATCAGCGGCAACTTTCTTTCAAGACAGCCACGCGAGGCGGGGGGCGCGTCACTAACGAAACGAGGCCCGCCATGCGAAAAGGGCGGCCCGCGGGCCGCCCTGTCTCACTGCCTGCACGATGCCGTGGGGGCGACCGTCAGGCCGCCTCTTCCTGCTCGCTCGGCTCTTCCTCGAGATCGGTCTCCGCTTCGGCGTCGGTGTCGGCGTCCGCCTCGGCTTCGCCGCCGGCCTCGGTGGTGCGCGCACCGCGGCGCGGACTCTTGGCGAGCTGGCCCTCGATACGGCGGACCGCCTCGGTCTCGGAGATCTGCTCGACGACGGCGATTTCGCGCGCCATCCTGTCGAGCGCCGCCTCGTAGAGCTGGCGCTCGGAATAGGACTGCTCGGGCTGGCTGTCGGCGCGGAACAGATCCCGCACCACCTCGGCGATGGCGATAAGGTCGCCCGAATTGATCTTCGCCTCGTATTCCTGGGCGCGCCGCGACCACATCGTGCGCTTGACGCGGGCGCGGCCGCGCACCGTGTCGAGGGCCTTCGCCACCGTGGTCTCGTCGGCGAGCTTGCGCATGCCGACCGAGGCGACCTTCGCCACGGGGACGCGCAGCGTCATCTTGTCCTTCTGGAAGGTGACGACGATGAGCTCAAGCTTGTGTCCGGCGACCTCGCGCTCTTCGATCGCGACGATCTGACCGACGCCGTGCGACGGATAGACGACGTATTCGTTCGTCCGGAAGCCCTGACGCTGGCCGGTCTTCTTCGCGGTGGTGGTAGCCATTCGCGCGCTCACTCCTGACTTCGATCGGTCCGCTCCGGGTGCACCCGCACGCCCTCGGCCGGCCGCTGTCGATGAGACGCCACGGCCCTCGCCAGACGCTACGCGCCTGCGGCCGCCGGCCGTCCCGAATTGTCGACGATCTCGCAGGTGGTGTCCGGCACCGCACGAGCCGTCCCCGGCCGATAGGCCGGAGCCCGAATAGCGATCGCAGCAACGATCGGGGAGCTCGTGGGGAGATCCAGATGCCGAACAGCGTCGACGTCCTCGGCAATATAGCCCAAGCCGCCGAAAAAACAAAGGCTTCCGCGACGATTCGGCGCGCCGCGGGGATAGCCCGACGGCGGCCGCATCGTCTCGATGCAATGGTGCATGGAGAATTCGGTCGTTCGCCGGCTCAATCGCCCTGGCCGGGCTCCGGCGACAGCAACGGCAGCTTGTCCGGCTTGCCGTCCCACTCGGCGGCGTCGGGCGGCGAGTCGCGCTTCACCGTGATGTTCGGCCACTTCACGGCATAGTCGGCGTTGATGCCGAGCCACTTCTCGAGGCCCGACTCGGTGTCCGGCTTGATCGCCTCGGCCGGGCACTCCGGCTCGCAGACGCCGCAGTCGATGCACTCGTCGGGGTGGATGACGAGCATGTTCTCGCCCTCGTAGAAGCAATCCACGGGGCACACCTCGACGCAGTCCATATACTTGCACTTGATGCAGTTCTCGGTGACGACATAAGTCATCCGCGGGATCCTCTCGACGGGAGCGTGCGCTCCCTCGCGCCAGGCCGTTCTCCGGCCCGCACCTAGCGCGGAAGCGCTCCAAGGTGCAAGCGAACCGCTGTCGCGGCAGGGCCGCTGCGGGAAACGACTTTCTCCCGAAGGTCCCGGCGGCGGTACGGCCGGCCGATGTTCGCAGAATGTTCTTGCGCGGACACCGCGGCTCGCCTAGCATCGCAACCATCGGATGCGGGCGGCAGGAGGGACGTCCATGGTCAGCCGTGTCACCACGGTGGCGTTCCACGGCATCGAGGCGGTGCCGGTGGACGTGCAGGTGCAGATCGGTCCCGGCACCGTCGTCTTCAACATCGTCGGCCTCGCCGACAAGGCGGTGGCCGAGAGCCGCGAGCGGGTGCGCGCCGCCCTGGTCGCCTCCGGCCTGTCGCTGCCGGCCCGCCGCATCACCGTCAACCTCGCGCCCGCCGACCTTCCGAAGGAGGGCAGCCACTACGACCTGCCGATCGCGCTCGCCGTGATGGCGGCGATGGGCGCCGTGCCGGCGGCCGAGCTCGCCGAATGGGTGGTCGTCGGCGAACTCGGGCTCGACGGCACCATCGCCCCCGTCGCGGGCGCCCTGCCGGCGGCGATCGGCGCCGGCGCCCTCGGCCGCGGCCTGATCTGCCCCGCCGCCAACGGCCCGGAGGCGGCGTGGGCCGGCCGCGACCTGCCGGTGATCGCCCCCGTCAGCCTGATCGGCCTCGTCAACCACTTCCGCGGCACGCAGGTGCTGTCGCGGCCGGAGCCGCGCGTGCGCGCCGCCGAGGGCCGCCTGCCCGACCTCGGCGACGTGCGCGGCCAGGAGAGCGCCAAGCGGGCGCTGGAGATCGCCGCCGCCGGCGGCCACCACCTCCTCTTCGTCGGCCCGCCCGGGTCCGGCAAGTCGATGCTGGCGAGCCGGCTGCCGTCGCTGTTGCCGCCGCTCGAGCCGCAGGCCCTGCTCGAGGTCTCAATGATCCACTCGATCGCCGGCGCGCTCGCCGACGGGCGACTGTCGGACCGTCGGCCATTCCGGGCGCCGCACCACTCGGCCTCGATGGCGGCCCTGATCGGCGGCGGCCTGCGCGCCCGGCCGGGCGAGGTGTCGCTCAGCCACCAGGGCGTGCTGTTCCTGGACGAACTGCCAGAGTTCCATCCACAGGCCCTCGACGCGCTCCGCCAGCCGCTCGAGAGCGGCGAGGCGGTGATCGCCCGCGCCAACCACCGCGTCGCCTATCCCGCCCGCTTCCAGCTCGTCGCCGCCATGAACCCCTGCCGCTGCGGCATGGCCGGGGAGCCCGGCCACTCCTGCCGGCGCGGCCCGCGCTGCGCGGCCGACTATCAGGCGCGCGTCTCCGGCCCGATGCTCGACCGCATCGACCTGCGCGTCGAGGTGCCGGCGGTGCCGGCGAGCGACCTCGCGCTGCCGCCGCCGGCGGAGGGATCGGCAGCGGTCGCCGCCCGCGTCGCCGCCGCGCGGCGGCGCCAGGCGGAGCGTTTCGAGGGGCTCGGCGTGCCCGGCCTGCTCAACGCCGCCTGCGGCCCGCGGATGGTCGAGGAGATGGCCGTGCCGGACGCCGCCGGCCGGGCGCTTTTGTCGGACGCGGCGAGTGCGATGCGGCTCAGCGCCCGCGGCTATCACCGCGTGCTCAAGGTGGCGCGGACGATCGCCGATCTCGACGGGGCGGACCGCATCAACCGCGGCCACCTCGCCGAGGCCCTCGCCTTCCGTGCGAGCGCGCCGAGCCTCGCCGCCGCGGCCTGATTCGGCACGGCAGCCGCCGCAAGCCCCGGCACCGGCGGTGGGAAGGACCACGCCCGGCTGAGGAGTGGAGGTGAGCCGGCAAAGCGCCCAGGCGGGCGGCCGCGGCAGGCGCCGCCGGGTGCCGCGTGCGATCCGCGACGGGCGCCGCGACGCCGGCGGGCCCTTCGCCGGCGAAGTCGTCCGGATTGTCACAGAACGGTTCGGAAACTATGATTTGTACGACATCCGGCGCCTTCGGCGGATCCCCGCCCGAGGGCGAAGCATCCGGGCGACGATGCGGCCCGCGCCGCATCGACCCGAGCCGTCGGCCGCGGCGTGGCACCAGCCCCGCCACCCGACGGGCGACCGAGCGGCGATCCGGAGGATGCATGAAGCGCACCGGCCTGATGACCCCGGCGAGCCTGGTCCGCCGGTTCGTGCCGTTCGCCGGCCCCGGTCCCGCCCCGGGCCTCGACGCCTCTCCCGCGCCGCGGCGGATGTTCCAGGGCCTGCCGTTCCGGGGGCGTCCGTTCGCTTCGCTGCCGTTCGGCGCCCTGCCGTTCGCCGGGCGTGCCCTGCCCGGCCTGCCCGGCATCCGCCTGCCGGCGGGGGCGCCCCTGCCCACCCCCGAGACGCTCGGCCGCATCGGCGACCTCGAGGTGCGGCTCGCCCGCTCGGCGGCCGAGGTGCGGCGCGCCCAGGCGATCCGCTACAACGTCTTCTACGAGGAGATGTCGGCGATCGCCGATGCGCTGACGCTGGTCAGCCGCCGCGACGCCGACGCCTTCGACGCGATCTGCGACCACGTGCTGGTGCTCGACCACGCTGCGCCGGCGCGGGCCTTCCGCCGTCGGAAGCCCGAGGTGGTGGGCACCTACCGCCTCTTGCGGCAGGCGGTCGCCGACCGCCACGCCGGCTTCTACTCGGCCGGTGAATTCGACCTGCAGCCGCTCCTCGATCGCCGCCGCGATCTCGACTTCCTCGAGCTCGGCCGCTCCTGCGTGCTGCCGCCCTATCGCACCAAGCGCACGGTGGAACTGCTCTGGCACGGCATCTGGGCCTATGTGCTCGCCCACGGCGTCGACGTCATGATCGGCTGCGCCAGCCTCGAAGGCACCGATCCCGACCGGCTGGCGTTGCCGCTGTCCTTCCTGCACCACTATGCGCGGGCGCCGGAGCCGTGGCGCGTCTCGGCGCTGCCGGAGCGGGCGGTGGCGATGAACCGGCTGGCGAAGGAGGCGGTCGATCCGCGCGCGGCGCTGCACGCCCTGCCGCCGCTGATCAAGGGCTACCTCCGCCTCGGCGCCTACATCGGCGAGCACGCCGTCGTCGACCACCAGTTCGGTACCACCGACGTGCTGATCGTCATGCCGGTGTCGGCCTTGAACCCACGCTATGTCAGCTACTACGGCGCCGACGCCAGCCGCCACGCCAGCTGAGGGCGAGGCGAGCCTGCCCTTCGCTCCGGACCGCCTGGCCGATACGCGGCGCACTGAGCCGCTGGTCGCGGCAGAGGAGCGGGGCGCTCGGCCGAAGGCCGGCGACGTCATCGTTTTCGTGCAGCCGGAATCAGGCCTGACCGCGGACGACCGGTCAGAGCTGCGCGCCTTCCTCGTCGCCGCCTACGCCCCGCATCATGCCGAGGTGTTCTCGGGCCACGACTTCTGGGGCGGCCCACCGACCGCCCGCGTGATCGCCCGCGCGCCCGACGGCACCCTCCTCGGCCACCTCGGCTTCTCGATGCGGACCATCGCCGTCGGCGGGACGGAGGTTCGCGTCGCTGGCGTCGGGGCGGTGGCGACGCACCCGCAGCACCGCGGCAGCGGCCTTGGCCGGGCGCTCTTCGACCGGCTGGCCGGGCACCTGACGGGCACCGAAGCGGCCGGCGTCGAAGCCGCCGACTTCGCCTTGCTGGAATGCCGCGATGCCGTGGTCGGCTTCTATGCCGCCTGCGGCTTCGGCCACAGCATCCGCACCGTTACGGCGCTCGATCCGGCAACGGGTGCCGCCGACGTCTCGACCTCGAACCTCATGGTCCGCCCGCTCGGCCGGGCGACGTTCCCGGCCGGCGACGTCGACCTCTGCGGCCTGCGCTGGTAGCGCCGCCTCAGAACGGCAGGTCCGGCCCCACCGGCACGATGCCGGTCGGGTTGATGTGGCGGTGGCTCTCGTAATAGTGGCGCTTGATGTGGTCGAAATCGACCGTGCCGGCTACGCCAGGGTGCTCGTAGAGCCGCTTCGTGTAGGCCGAGAGGTGCGGATAGTCGGCGATGCGGCGGCGGTTGCACTTGAAGTGGCCGACATAGACCGGGTCAAAGCGGATGAGCGTGGTGAACAGCCGCCAGTCCGCCTCGGTCAGCGTCTGCCCGCAGAGATAGAGGCGGCCGTCGGAGAGCGTCTCCTCCAGCCAGTCGAGGGTGTCGAACAGCGGGTTCACCGCCTCCTCGTAGGCCTCCTGGGTGGTGGCGAAGCCGGACCGGTAGACGCCGTTGTTGAGCGTCGCGTAGACGCGCGCGTTGATCTCGTCGATTTCGGGCCGCAGCGCCTCCGGGTAGTAGTCGCCGGGCTTCGCACCGAGGCCATCGAAGGCGGTGTTGAACATCCGGATGATCTCGGACGACTCGTTGTTGACGATCGTCGCGCGCTCGCGGTCCCACAGCACCGGCACGGTGACGCGGCCGGTGTAGCCCGGCTGCGCCTTGACGTAGACCTCGTAGAGCCGCTCGGCGCCGTTGACGGTGTCGGGGACCACGCCCGGGCCGTCGGCGAAGGTCCAGCCCTCGCCGCGCATCAGCCAGTGCACGACCGAGACGGAAATCATCTCCTCGAGCCCCTTGAGGCTGCGGACGATCAGCGCCCGGTGCGCCCACGGGCAGGCGAGCGAGACGTAGAGGTGGTAACGGCCGGGCTCGGCCGGAAAGCCGCCGTCGCCGCTCGGCCCGTGGGCGCCATCGGGCGTCACCCAGTGGCGGAACTGCGATTCCTTGCGCACGAAGCGGCCGCCGCTCTCGGCGGTGTCGTACCATTTGTCGTGCCAGACGCCGTCGACGAGCAGGCCCATTCGCTTCCTCCACGTTCGTGACCCGAAAGGTCGGCCGCCGGCAGCGCCGCGACAAGCCCTCGGGCGGTGCCGCACCGTTCACCGCCGCACCGGGGCCGGCGGAAATGCAGAGCGGCCGGGGATTGCTCCCCGGCCGCTCCAACCATCGGCCAGCCGGTGAGGACCGGCCGACCCGTCGCCGCGGCCGAAGCCGCCCCGGTTCTCTCGAGCCCGGCGGTCGGCCGCCGGGCACGTCTCGACGTGCCGCCGGCTCAGGCCGCCGGCTGCTCGCCCTGGATCTCCTGGCCGGTCGTCTGGTCGACGACCTTCATCGACAGGCGGACCTTGCCGCGCTCGTCGAAGCCGAGCAGCTTCACCCACACCTTGTCGCCTTCCTTGACGACGTCCTTGACGTTCTGGACGCGCTGGGGGGCGAGCTGGCTGACGTGGACGAGGCCGTCGCGCGAGCCGAAGAAGTTCACGAAGGCGCCGAACTCGACGACCTTCACGACCGTGCCCTCGTAGACCTGGCCGACTTCCGGATCGGCGGCGATACCGCGGATCCACGCCAGCGCCGCCTTGATCGCCTTGCCGTCGGAGGAGGCGACCTTGACGGTGCCGTCGTCCTCGACGTTGATCTTGGCGCCGGTCTTCTCGACGATCTCGCGGATTACCTTGCCGCCGGTGCCGATCACTTCGCGGATCTTGTCGGTCGGGATCTTGATCACCTCGATGCGCGGAGCGTGCTCGCCGAGCTCCGGCCGCGCCTGGGTGATCGCCTTCGCCATCTCGCCGAGGATGTGCAAACGACCGGCCTTGGCCTGGCCGAGGGCGACCTTCATGATCTCCTCGGTGATGCCGTCGATCTTGATGTCCATCTGCAGCGCGGTGACGCCGTTCTCGGTGCCGGCGACCTTGAAGTCCATGTCGCCGAGATGATCCTCGTCGCCGAGGATGTCGGACAGCACCGCGAAGCGATCACCTTCCTTGATGAGGCCCATGGCGATGCCGGCCACCGGCTGCTTCAGCGGCACGCCGGCGTCCATCAGCGCGAGCGAGGAGCCGCACACCGTCGCCATCGAGGACGAGCCGTTCGACTCGGTGATCTCGGAGACGACGCGCAGGGTGTAGGGGAACTCGTGCGGCTGCGGCAGGATCGGGTGGATGGCGCGCCACGCGAGCTTGCCGTGGCCGATCTCGCGACGGCCGGGCGACCCCATGCGGCCGGTCTCGCCCACCGAGTAGGGCGGGAAGTTGTAGTGCAGCATGAAGTTGGACTTGTAGGTGCCTTCCAGCGCGTCGATGAACTGCTCGTCCTCGCCGGTGCCGAGCGTCGCCACCACGAGGGCCTGCGTCTCGCCGCGGGTGAACAGCGCCGAACCGTGGGTGCGCGGCAGCACGCCGACTTCCGACAGGATCGGGCGGACCGTCTTCAGGTCGCGGCCGTCGATGCGGGTGCCCTTGTCGAGGATGGCGCCGCGGACGATGTCGGCCTCGACCTTCTTGAAGGCCTCGGAAACGGCCTGCGGCTTCGGCGCCGAGGCGTCGCCCTCGACAATCAGGGCGGCCTTAACCTTCGACTTCGCGGCCTCGATGGCGGCGCGGCGCTCGGCCTTGGCGCGGATGTCGTAGGCGGACGCGAGGTCGGCGGCCGCGAGCGACTTCACCTTGTCGTAGAGCGCCTTGTCGGCGACGGCCGGCAGGTCGCGCGGCTCCTTGGCGGCCTTCTCGGCGAGCTGGATGATCGCGTCGATGACCGGCTGGAAGCCCTTGTGGCCGAACATGACGGCGCCGAGCATGACCTCTTCGGAGAGCTCGCGCGCCTCGGACTCGACCATCAGCACGGCATCGGCGGTGCCGGCGACGACGAGGTCGAGCTCGCTGTCGGCGCGGCTGTCGTGCGCCGGGTTGAGCACGTACTGGCCGTTCATGTAGGCGACGCGGGCGCCGCCGATCGGGCCCATGAACGGCACGCCGGAGATCGTCAGGGCGGCGGAGGCCGCGACCATGGCGAGGATGTCGGGATCGTTCTCGAGGTCATGGGCGAGGACGGTGACGAGCACCTGGGTCTCGCACTTGAAGCCCTCGGCGAACAGCGGCCGGATCGGACGGTCGATCAGGCGGGAGGTGAGCACCTCGTGCTCGCCAGGACGACCCTCGCGCTTGAAGAAGCCACCCGGGATCTTGCCGGCCGCGAAGGCCTTCTCCTGATAGTGGACGGTGAGCGGGAAGAAGTCGAGGCCGGGCTTCGGCTCGCGCTCGGCGACGACGGTGGCGAGGACGGTCGTCTCGCCGTAGGTGGCGAGCACCGCGCCGTCGGCCTGGCGGGCCATGCGGCCGGTCTCGAGGACGAGCGGGCGCCCGGCCCACTCGATCTCAACGCGCTGGATGTCGAACATGTCGGTCCTTTCGTGCGGCCCGGGGCGGCACGAAAAGCCATGGGCAAGACGGCGAGACCATCGACGCGCGCCGCACCGGCGCTGCGCTCCCGATGATCCGGCAATCCTGCCCCATGACCTCCCTGCCGAGCGGGCCTCGGTCTGCGGACGACGTCGGCCCCATGCCGTCGCCGTCCCGGGGTCTTGCCCGTCGCGCGCCGGCGGATTCCGGCCACGCGCGGGGTGGAAGGGCGCGGCGCCGGCCGGATGGCCCGCCGCCGCGCCGAAACGTCAGCGGCGAAGGCCGAGGCGCTGGATGAGGCTGGTGTAGCGGGCTTCCTCGGTCTTCTTCAGATGGTCGAGGAGGCTGCGCCGCTGGCTCACCATCTTCAGGAGGCCGCGGCGGGAGTGGTTGTCCTTGCCGTGCGACTTGAAGTGCTCGGTGAGGTTGGCGATGCGCTCGGAGAGGATCGCGACCTGCACCTCGGGCGAACCCGTGTCGTTCTCGCCGCGGGCATAGTCCTTGATGAGCGCCTGCTTGCGCTCTGCCGTGATCGACATCGTGTCACCTTTCGTTGCGCGACCGGGGTCGCTGAAGATGCGGCACGTCGGCCGCCTCGGCTCCGCTCTGGCGGCCAGGCCGGGATGTCGTCCAGCAGGGTCGTTCAAAGGGAACCGCCGCTGCACCCGTCACGGGCGCGCGGCGGCGCGGACTATGGCGAAGTTTGCGGCGAAATTCCAGCGGGAACGGCGGATGTGGTTGCCGCAGCCGGCAGAGAGACCAAGACGTCGTTGGTTTGACGTGCGCGTCAGTCCGGGCGGGCCTGCGTCTCCGCCAACTGGGCCGACAGTGTCTGCTCGATGACCGTCTCGAAATGAGTGAGACGACCGAGAAGCTCGCTCTTGATCATCAGTTCCAGATCCGGACCGAGGCTGTGCATGCGCTCCTCAAGGCCGATCTGGCGGCGTTCGAGCCCGAGCAGCTTCGATTCCAGGCGGTCGCTGGTGCGACGGAGCTGCTCAAGGATCTGAGACAGAAGCTCGCGCTGCTCTCTCGACTCCTTGCGGAGCTCCCTCAGCACCGACAGAACGAGCGTATCGTCCACCGTTCCGGCCATGAAGTCGCGATCCTGGCGGCCAAAGCGACGCCGTCATCTAAGATGACGCAACCGGCACTGACGCGCCACACAGATTTGCCGTCGGCGGATGCCAGCCTACTCCTCCACCTCCGCCCGCCGATGCGTGTCCTGGGCGGCGAGGTGGAAGACGCGGCGGGGGACGAGGGCGCCCTGCTCGACTTCGCCGAGCGCCACCAGGCGGCCGGCGCAGGTGGCGTAGATCGTCTCCCCGAGCGGCGGCAGGTCGCGGCCGCGCACGATGATCGACTGGCCGCGCAGAAGCCGGCTCGCCTCGACGCGGTTGACGTCGAGCTCGAACAGCTCGGCCAGCGCCGTGTCGACCGGCAGCATCAACTCGGGCAGCGGCGGCGCGTCCTCGCGGCCTTCGGCCGAAGCGCGCACGTCGTCGAGGGTGACGAAGTCCTCCTCGTCGAAGGGGCCGACGGCGAGGCGCCGCAGCGCCGAGACGTGGCCGTAGCAACCGAGCATGCGGCCGAGATCGCGGGCGATCGCGCGCACATAGGTGCCCTTGCCGCACTCGGTCTCAAGCTCGAGATGGTCGGCGTCGGGGACGCCGACGATCTCCAGGCTGTCGATCTCGACGATGCGTGACTTCATCTCGATCACCTCGCCCTCGCGGGCGAGGTCGTAGGCGCGGGCGCCGTCGATCTTGATGGCCGAATAGCGCGGCGGCACCTGCTCGACGCGACCGATGAAGGCGGGCAGCGCCGCCTCGACGGCGGCGACGTCGGGCCGCACGTCGGAGGTGGCGACCACCTTGCCTTCGGCGTCGTCGGTATCGGTCTCCGCGCCCCAGCGCACGGTGAAGCGATAGACCTTGCGGCCCTCGAAGACGTAGGGAACGGTCTTCGTCGCCTCGCCGAAGGCGAGCGGCAGGCAGCCGGATGCGAGCGGATCGAGGGTGCCGGCGTGGCCGGCCTTGGCAGCGCCGTAGCAGCGCTTGACGATGCCGAGCGCCTCGGTGGAGGTGAGGCCGATCGGCTTGTCGAGGATCAGCCAGCCGTCGACGATGCGCTTCGGCCGCCGGCGCTGCTCGCGCTTCGGCTTGCGGCGGTTCTGGCCGTCCTGGACTTGCCCGTCCTGGGCCCGGCCGTCATGGGCCTGGCCGTCGTCAGCCTGCTCGGCCGGGCTCTCGGCGTGCTCATGTCCGCCTTCGTGGGCAGCAGCATGGCCGTCGCTGCCGTCACGCCCGGTGGTGTCGACGTGGGGCTGAGCCTCGGCCGCGGGGTCCTCAACGCTCATTGTCGTCTCCGTCGGCCGACGCGGCGTCGATGTCGCGACGAACCGTCGGGTCGCGCAGCAGGCCGTCGATACGGTTGTCGTCGTCGTAGCGGGTGTCGAGGCGGAAGCGCAGCTCCGGCACGAAACGCAGGCCGGCCTGTCGGCCGACCATGCCCTTGAGCCGGCCACGCGCGCCCTCCAGCGCGGCGAGCGTCGCGTCGACGTCGCGGCCGCCGAGCGGCATCACCAGCACGGTGGCGTTCTTCAGGTCCGGGCTCATGCGGACCTCAGGAATCGTCAGCATCAGCCCGTCGAGAGACGGCTCGTGGTGAGTGCCGCGCGCGAGGATGTCGGCGATCGCGTGGCGCACCGCCTCGGCGACGCGCAGCTGGCGCTGGGACGGGATGCCCGCCCCCCGATCGGAAGATGTCTTTCGCATGGGTCCTTGATCTCCCGGATCGGCCCGGACTGGAACCGGGCGGAACCGAAACCGTCGCCCCCGACGGCGCCGCGGCGCGTCAGTGGGCGGATCGTGGGCTGGAAGACGGCGGGACGGCGATCCACAGGGACCGCCGTCCGAAGCCGACTACAGCGTGCGCGCCACCTGCTCGACGCGGAAGCACTCGATGACGTCGCCGGGACGCATGTCCTGGTAGCCCTCGAAGGCCATGCCGCATTCCTGGCCGGCGACCACCTCGCGGGCGTCGTCCTTGAAGCGCTTCAGCTGCGAGAGCTTGCCTTCGTGGATGACGACACCCTCGCGGATGAGGCGGACCTGGGCGCCGCGCTCGACGGTGCCCTCGGTGACGCGGCAACCGGCGACCTTGCCGACCTTCGAGACGTCGAAGACCTGCAGGATCTCGGCATTGCCGAGGAAGGTCTCGCGCCGCTCCGGCGACAACAGACCGGACATCGCCGCCTTCACGTCGTCCACGAGGTCGTAGATGACGTTGTAGTAGCGGATCTCGATGCCGTCGCGCTCGGCGAGGTCGCGCGCCTGCTTGTTGGCGCGGACGTTGAAGCCGATGATCGCCGCGTTGGAGGCGTTGGCGAGCGTCACGTCGGACTCGGTGATCGCACCGACGCCCGACAACAGCACGCGCGCCGCCACCTCGGAGGTGCCGAGCTTGTCGAGTGCGCCGACGATCGCCTCGACCGAGCCCTGGACGTCGCCCTTGACGAGGAGGGTGAACTCCTTGCGGCCGGTCGACTTCAGCTGGCTCATCATGTCGGCGAGCGACGACCGCAGGCCCGGCCGCGAGGAAGCCTTGTCGCGGCGGACGCGCTGGCGGTAGTCGGCGACCTCGCGGGCACGGGCCTCGTTCTCGACGACGGCGAAGCGGTCACCCGCCTCGGGCGTCGCCTGGAAGCCGAGAACCTCGACCGGCATCGACGGACCGGCTTCCTTCACCTGCTCGCCGCGATCGTCGATGAGGGCGCGCACGCGGCCCCACTCGGCGCCGGCGATCATGACGTCGCCGGGACGCAGGGTGCCGCGCTGCACGAGCACGGTCGCCACCGGGCCGCGGCCCTTGTCGAGCTTCGCCTCGATGACGATGCCCTCGGCCATCACGGTCGGGTCGGCGCGCAGCTCGAGCACCTCGGTCTGCAGGAGGATCGCCTCGAGCAGCTTGTCGAGATTGGTGCCCTTCAGTGCCGAGACCTCGATCTCGAGGGTGTCGCCACCCATCGATTCGACGACGATCTCGTGCTGCAGCAGGTCGGTGCGCACCCGCTCGGGGTTTGCGCCCGGCTTGTCGATCTTGTTGATCGCCACGATGATCGGCACGTGGGCCGCCCGCGCGTGGTTGATCGCCTCGATCGTCTGCGGCTTGACGCCATCGTCGGCCGCCACCACCAGGATGACGATGTCCGTCGCCTTGGCGCCGCGGGCGCGCATCGCCGTGAAGGCGGCGTGGCCGGGGGTGTCGATGAAGGTGATCTTGCCGCCGTTCTTCTCGACCTGGTAGGCGCCGATGTGCTGGGTGATGCCACCCGCCTCGCCGCTCACCACGCTGGTGTTGCGGATGGCGTCGAGCAGCGACGTCTTGCCGTGGTCGACGTGGCCCATGATGGTCACCACCGGCGGGCGCGACGGGCCGTCGCTGTTGTCGGCGATCTCCGAGAACAGGCCGTCCTCGACGTCGGACTCCGAGACGCGCTTCACCGTGTGGCCGAGTTCCTCGGCGAGGAGCTGGGCGGTGTCGGCGTCGATCACGTCGGTGATCTTCAGCATCTGCCCCTGCTTCATCAGGAGCTTGATGACGTCGACGCCGCGCTCGGCCATGCGGTTGGCGAGCTCCTGGATGGAGATCGTCTCCGGCAGGATGACCTCGCGGCTGATCTTCTCGCGCGGGCCGGTGTTCATCGCCCGCTTCTGCTTCTCGACGCGCCGGCGCATGGCGGCAAGAGAGCGCGAGCGGGTGTCGTCGCCTTCCAGCGCCTTCACGATGGTGAGGCGGGTGCGGCGACGGTCGTCGGTCTTCGGCGCCGGCTTGGCGACGACGGCGCCCTTCGGACGCTTCACCGCCGTCAGCGCCTTCGCCTTGCTCTCGGCCTCGGTCTCGTCGGGCGTCAGCGGCGCACGACGGGCGGCCGCCACCATCTCGGCGGAGGCCGGCGTCGGCACGGCGGCGGGGGCCGGCACGGGCTCCGGCTCGGGCTCGGGGTCCGGGTCGCGACCAGCGGCGATGTCGGCCGCCCGGCGCGCCTCGTTCTCCTGCTGGCGCAGCGCCTCTTCCTCGGCGCGGCGGCGCTCGGCCTCCTCGCGCTCGCGGCGGAGACGCTCGAGCTCCTCGCGCTCGCGCTTGGCCTCCTCCTCGGCGCGCTTGCGGTCCTCGACCTCGCGCAGTCGAGCCTCGGCGAGCGCCTGGGCGCGGGCGCCGATCTCTTCCTGGGTGAGGGTGCGGTGGACGACGCGGCCACGCTGGTCGGTCGGCCGCGGCCGCTCTGCCGGCGTCGCCGACATCGGGGCGCGGGTGGAGGCGGTGGGCGCGGCCGGTGCCGGAGCCGGTGCCGGACGGGCGACCGGGACGGCGGCCGACCGCGGCACGGCGGCCGGCGCCGCGGCGACGGGGGCCGCTGCCACCGGCTTCGGCGCCACCGGCGCGGCGGTGACGGGCTTGGCCACGACGGGCTTTGCCACCACCACCGGGCTCGGTGCCGCCGGCTTCGCCACCGCCGGGGTGACGGCCGCCGGTGCGGCCGGGCGCGGGGCCTCGACGCGCGGCTCGGGTGCCGGCGCGGCCTCCTCGGTCTGGCCGGGGCCGTGACCGGGCTCGCCCGGCAAGGCGATGCGCCGCTTCTTCTTCTCGACCACCACGGCCTTGGTCCGCCCGTGGCTGAAGCTCTGGCGGACGGTGCCCTGCTCGACCGACGGCCGGCGCAAGGAGAAGGTCTTCTTGCGCTCGACGCTGAGGGTCTTCTCGCCGTGGTCGTTGGTATCGTTCATGCCGTCTTCAGTCCCGTCGGCGCCCGAGGCACCATCTCGAATTCGTCTCGCGACCCGCCGGCCGCCCGGTGGACGGCCGCGGCGCGGTCGTCCGAACTTCAGGGCGCGGGGTCTGCCGCGCCATCCAGCACCGGCGCGGCCGAGCCGCACCCATGCGCCTTCGCGGCGCGATCGGCGCCGTGTGGGCCTCGCGGCGCGGACCATGCCGCGCCGTCTGGACGTCCTGGCGCGGGGTCTGCCGCGCCGATGCGCCCAACCGGCGCCGGCCCCGTCTCGGGGCGCGCCACGAGCAACGCTTACGCGATGTCCGTGATGCTCGGTCCGCGGTAGCGCACAAGCGCAGACGCGCACGCCAGGAAGCCGTTGCCGGCTGGTCCCGCGAGCACCGCAGCATGTATCACATTTGTCAGACCCAATGCCAAACCCATTTGGTCCGAGGAGAACAGCCGTACAACCGGCAAGCCGTCCGGCGTGCCGAAGCGTCGCACGATGGCGGCGGTGAGCTTGCGGGTGCCGTCCTCGGCGGCGTCGCTCGCCTCCACCAGCATCGCCGCCTCGCCGGACCCGATCGCCGCCTCCACCTTGGTGAAGCCGGTGACGAGCGACCCGGCCTTGCGGGCGAGCGACAGCGCCGACAGCGCCGCCACCTCCATCAACGCCTCGACACGCTCCGGAAGGCCCGGCTCGACCGCAACGCTCTGTTTGAAGCCGCGCGCGAACAGGCGCTTGCGCTCGGCCTCCGCCACCGCCTCCCGCGTCGCCGTCACCCAGACGCCGCGACCCGGCAGCACCCGCTTCAGATCGGGAACCACCTGGTCATCGGGCCCGAGCACGAAGCGCACGAGTTCGGCCGTCGGCCGCACCTCGCGGCTGACCAGACACTGTCGCTCCGTCGGCTCGCTGCGGCGCGGCATCCGTCGCGGGGTCCCGTCCGGCTCACGCCTCCGGCTCGTCCTCGGCGGCTTCCTCGGCCTCGGCCTCGACCTCGTCGGCCTCGATCCAGCCGGCGGCGAGACGGGCCTGCATGATGATCTCCTCGGCCTCGGAGCGCGACAGCTCCTGCTCGGTCAGAACGCCGGGGTGGCGGACGACTTCGCCGAGCTTGCGCTCGGTCCAGCCGACGAGGTCGTCGGTGGCGCACCCGGCGAGATCGTCGACGGTCTTGATGTCGCCCTTGCCGAACGCCACCAGCATCAGGGTGGTAACGCCGGGGATCGTCTTCAGCTCGTCCTCGACGCCGAGCGCCCGGCGCTCCTCGTCGAGACCGCGCTCGATCTCCTCGAGATAGTCGCGGGCGCGAGCCTGGATCTCTTCCGCCGTACCCTCGTCGAAGCCCTCGATGGTGGCGATCTCGTTGAGCTCGACGTAGGCGACCTCCTCGACCGAGGTGAAGCCCTCGGCGGCGAGCAGCTGGCCGACCACCTCGTCGACGTTGAGCGCCTCGACGAACAGCTGCGTGCGCTCCAGGAACTCCTTCTGGCGGCGCTCGCTCTCCTCCTGCTCGGTGAGGATGTCGATGTCCCAGCCGGTCAGCTGCGAGGCGAGGCGGACGTTCTGGCCGCGGCGGCCGATGGCGAGCGACAGCTGGTCGTCCGGCACCACCACCTCGATGCGCTCGGCGTCCTCGTCGAGCACCACCTTGGCGACCTCGGCCGGCTGCAGGGCGTTGACGATGAAGGTGGCGGCGTCGGGGTTCCAGGGGATGATGTCGATCTTCTCGCCCTGAAGCTCCTGCACCACCGCCTGGACGCGGCTGCCGCGCATGCCGACGCAGGCGCCAACCGGGTCGATCGAGGATTCCCGCGAGTACACGGCGATCTTGGCGCGCGACCCCGGATCGCGGGCGACCGACTTCACCTCGATGATGCCGTCGTAGATCTCCGGCACTTCCTGGGCGAACAGCTTCGCCATGAACTGCGGGTGCGTGCGCGACAGGAAGATCTGCGGCCCGCGCTGCTCGCGGCGGACGTCGTAGACATAGGCGCGGATGCGGTCGCCGGGACGGAAGGTCTCGCGCGGGATCAGCTCGTCGCGGCGCACGATCGCCTCGCCGCGGCCGAGGTCGACGATGACGTTGCCGTATTCGGCGCGCTTCACCGTGCCGGAGACGATGTCGCCGATGCGGTCCTTGAACTCGTCGAACTGGCGGTCGCGCTCGGCCTCGCGGACCTTCTGGACGATCACCTGCTTGGCCGACTGGGCGGCGATGCGGCCGAAGTCCATCGGCGGCAGCGGCTCGGCGATGTAGTCGCCGATCTGGGCGGCCGGGTTGCGGGCGCGCGCCTCGGCGAGGTCGATGTCGGTGGCCGGGTTCTCGATCTGCTCGAGCACCTGCAGGAGGCGCTGCAGCCGGATCTCGCCGGTGCGCGGGTTGATCTCGGCGCGCACCTCGGTCTCGGAGCCGTAGCGCGAGCGCGCCGCCTTCTGGATGGCGTCCTCCATCGCCGCGATGACGATGCCGCGGTCGATCGATTTCTCGCGGGCGACCGCGTCGGCGATCTGCAGGAGCTCGAGGCGGTTGGCGCTGACAGCCATGGCATTTCTCTCCGTGGGGACGTGTCCCTCAGGTGTCTTCTCGGGTGGTCTCAGTCGTCGTCCCGGGTCTGATCCCGGGTCTCGTCCGCCTGGTCCGCCGCCGCCTGCGCCTTCAGGGCGTCGGCGATCAGCGCGTCGGTGAGGACGAGACGTGCCTCGCCGACGTCGTCGAGGTTGAGCCAGACCGGCTCGCCGGGCTCCGCCGGCTTCTGCTTCGCCTTGGCGACGCGGGCGCCGGGCTTGGGCGGCGTCTTCGCCACCGGCTCCGGCAGCAGCGCGAAGCGGCCGCCGTCGAGGCCGCCGAGCACGCCGCGGAAGCGCTTGCGCCCCTCAGGCGTGGCCACCGCGAGCTCGATCTTGGCGACGTGACCCACCCAGCGCTCGAAGTCGGAGCGGCGCACCAGCGGCCGGTCGATGCCGGGCGAGGAGACCTCGAGGTGGTAGGCGCGGTCGATCGGGTCGTCGACGTCGAGCGCCGGCGAGACCATGCGGCTCACCTCCTCGCACTCGTCGACGCCCATGGTGCCGTCGGCGCGCTCGGCCATGATCTGCAGCGTGCAACCGTTCTGGCTCGAGACCCGGACGCGCACGAGGCGGAAGCCGAGGTCGACGACGACCGGCTCGACGATCGCGGCGACGCGCGCATCGAGGCCGCGCTCCGTCACCACGCGCGGCTCGCGCAGCAGATCCGTCAGGGAATCCTGCGCCGCGGCGGCGGTGTCGATGATGGTGTCCGTCTCAGCCAAGTCGGGCTCCGCAAGTCGGGCTCCGGTAAGGTCCCGTCCGGCTAAGCAAAAAAGAGCGGGTTCCGGGGGCGGAACCCACTCCCATTCGGACCCGAACGAGATGATGGATAACGAGTGCATAGTCGCAAAGCCGTGAAAACACAAGCCGTCCGGCGAGCCGGCTCAGCGGCGGCTCACAACCCGGGCAACGACTGCGCCACCGTCGCCCGCGCCTCCTCGATCAGCCAGTCGCGCAGGTGCCCGACCGCCGGCAGGTCGTCGCCGCGGTCGGGGCAGACGACGAAGTAGGCGTGGCCGCTCGGGACGAGCTCGTCACACGGCGTGACGAGCCGTCCGGCGGCGAGGTCCTCGCCGATGAGGTTGACGTCGGCCGCCAGCACGCCCCGGCCAGCCTCGGCCGCCCGGATCGCCATATCGAGCACGTCGAAGGTGGAGCCCCGCTCGACGTCGAAGTCGCCGCCGGACCAGCCGGCGACGAACGTCCGCCAGTCGGCCCAGTCCTTCGCGCCGTGCAGCAGGGGCAGCCGCT
>CALRZT010000015.1:0-29582 GCA_943372725.1 Pseudoxanthobacter soli DSM 19599 | reverse complement strand
ATGCCGGTGCTGGACGAGACCGGCGCCAAGGTCTGGCGGCGGACGGAGGAGTTCGACTCGAACCACATCCTCGATTGCTTCGCCGAGGAGGGCGCGATGGACGCCGTCGAGACGATCGCGCGGCTCTATGTGGGTGAGGGCCGCGGCCGCCAGGGCCAGGTCGGCCGGGCTGCGTGCCACCTGTTCGACGCGGGCGACATCGTCGCCTACGGCAAATCCTGGCTGGAGCGGAGCTTTGGGTGAGAGGGGGCACGATGCTTGACGGACTGGCGCTCGATGATCCGCGCTGGGGCGAACTCCGGCATTGCTACGGCCCGGCGGAAGACACTCCGGACCTTCTGCGACAGCTCGCGGCAGCGCCCGGACCACAGGCGAACAACTGGGCCGATCCGTGGTTCACGCTGTGGTCGAGCCTTTGCCATCAGGATGACGTCTACCCGGCCTCTTACGCCGCGGTTCCGCATCTCGTGCGGATCGCGATCGCATCGGCAGGGCCCGTGGACTTCAGCTTTCTGCTGCTGCCGGCATGCATCGAGGTGGCGCGCGGGGCCGGCCGGGGTCCGGCGGTGCCCGCCTTTCTGGCGGCGGCCTATGAGCAAGCCCTGGCCGCGTTGCCCGATGCCGTGGCGGCGCACCGCGACGAGCCGTGGGACGAGGCGATGCTGAAGTCGGCAAGCGCGGCGCTCGCGGTCGCCAAGGGCCACCAGCGCATCGCCGAGATGCTCGTGTACCTCGATGACGAGGACATCGAGCGGTTCAGCCGCGGCGAGTTGCGCTAGGCCGGGCGGCCGGTCAGCAGCCGGCGAACCTGACGGCGCGCCAACGCTGAGACCGCCCGTCCCCCTCACTGCTTCGTCGTCGTGCCCGTCAGCGTGCAGACCGCCTGCTGGATGGGGCCGTTGGCGATGACGCCGAAGAAGAACGAGTCGTCGGGACCAAGGACGATCTGGGTCGGCCCACCGACGACGGCGTTCTCGACGGTGCCCACGAGCGTACGGGACTGAACAGGCAGGATCGCGAGCGTGACCTGGCTCCCCGCGACGTCGGTCGCGGCCCCGAAGGCGACGGAGGCCTCGTTCGCGAAGGACAGGCACGAGATGTGGGTGATCACCGTCTGCTTGTTCCTGCGGCCCTTGATCGTCGCCGAGCACGAGGTGTCCACGCACGTCATGCCCCTGCTGATCGACAGGTACTGCTCACCGTCGGCGAGGGCGGAGGGCGTCGCGACCTCGCCGGCGCGCAATGTCGGGGCGTCGGCGAAGGCGGTGGTGGAGACGAGAACGGCCAGCGCGGCGGCGGCCGCGGTCGAACGGTTGAACGGTTTCATGGAAAACCTCCCTCTTCGAGCGAGATCTCCACAATAGCCGTGGCGACAGCCGCCTGAGCAGGGCGCGCGGGATCACATTCGCGCGCATCCTGCCGTTGTGCGGCCGCGCACGACGCCGGCCGCTCCCGGGCCGTTCACGTCCCTCTCAGAGCTTCGTCGTGATGCCCGTCAGCGTGCAGATGGCCTGGCTGAACGAGTTTGTGGACAGGAGCCCGACGAAGAAGGAATCGTCCGGGCCGATGACGATCTGCGTCGGGCTGCCGAGCACGGCGTACTCCTTGGTGCCGGCGAGCGTGCGCGACAGCACGGGCAGGAGCGCCAGGGCGACGGGGCTCTCCCTGGCCGCGGTGGCCGCACCGTAGGCGACCTGGGCGTCGTCGACGGTGGAGAGGCAGGTGACCTGGGTGATCAGCGTCTGCTTGTTGGCGCGGCCCCTGATCGTCGCCCCGCAGATGCTGCCTTCGCAGGCGAGCGGCTTGCTGATCGACAGGTACTGCTCGCCCTTGGCAAGTGCGGACGGCGTGGCGACCTCGCCGGCGCGCATCGGCAGCGTCGGGGCGTCGGCGAGGGCGGGGGCAGCCACGAAGGTCGCGAGCACGACGGCAGCGGCAGTCGAGCGGATCAGCGGATTCATGAGAGACCTCCGGGGGATCGAGTGAGGTCTCAGCTATAGGCGCGACCGCGGCCCGCCGGATGTGACGGCGGTCACGCGCATTTGCAATTGCCCGCTACCAGCGCGTGCGCGGCCCCGTCGCGGTGAACTCAGCCGGCGGCTCAGCCCTCCGCCAGCGCCCGCGCGAACATGTCGACGGGGCCGAGTTTGCCGGATTTCAGGTGGAGCGAGATCGGCGTGGCGCCGGTCGAGACGGCGCGCGACAGGCCGGGGGCCTCGAAGGAGCCGACCTCGAGCGCCCGCACGCCGAGGGCGTCGAGGACGGCGCCGGAGGTCTCGCCGCCGGCGATGACGAAGCGGGCAACGCCGGCTTGCGCGAGCCCTTCGGCAATACGGCCGAGCGCCCGCTCGATCGCCGCGGCGGTCCGCTTCACGCCCGCACGCGCCTGAACCGCCGCGACGGCGGCGGGATCGGCGGTGGTTGCGACGGCGACCGGACCCGACGACAGGGCCGCGATCGCGGCGGCGAGCGCCGCGTCGGTGGCGGCTTCCGCCTGTGCAGGATCGACCAGCGCCGCGGCCTCGAGGTGGATGACCGGGCTGCCGGTCTCGGCGAAGGCGGCGAGCTGGGCGGCGGTGCGCTCGGCGCAGCTGCCGGCGATCACCGCGCCGCGGCCGGTGACGCGCGGCAGCGGCGCCGGCGGGGCGTAGCCGTCGAGATCGCCACGGGCGCGCCAGAGGTCGGGATAGTAGACGGCGACGGAGGAGCCGCCGGTCATCAGCCGCCAGTCGACGCTGGCGGCGGCGAGGCAGGCGAGATCCGCCTCGTCGACGGCATCGGAGATCGCGTAGCGGACGCCGGCGGCCGTCAGCGCCGCGACCTTCGCTGCTACCGCCTCCGGACCGGCGGCGAGGACCTGGTGGCGGATGAGGCCGACGCTCTCCGCCGTCTGGGCGGCGAGCACGCGCACGAGGTCGGGCTCGCGCATCGGCGTCAGCGGGTCGTGGCGCTTCGGCGAGCGGGAGATCAACTGGTCGATGGCGAACAGGTGGCCGGCGTAGACGGTGCGATCGACCTCCGGGAAGGCCGGGCAAAAGGCGGTGAAGGGGGCGCCGGTCGCCGCCATCAGCACGTCGGCGATCGGGCCGATGTTGCCGCGCGGCGTCGAATCGAAGGTGGCGCAGTACTTCTGGAAGATCTGCCGGGGGCTGCGCGTCGCCAGCACGGCGAGCGCCCGGCCGACGGCAGCGACGGCGGCGGGCTTCGGCGCGACGCGCACCTTGAGGCCGATGACGGTGGCCGGCGCGTCGCCGATGTCGGCCGCCGTGCCGCGCGCCGTGAGCAGTCGGGCGGCGACGCCGCCGCGCACCATCAGCGAGGCGAGCTCGATGCCGCCGGTGAGGTCGTCGGCGATGCCGGCGAAGAGGAGCGGCCGCACGGCTGCGCCATTGGCGGAAGCCGCAGCGCCGGCGCGGGCGCGGCCGGGTGCTGCGGAGGCGGTGGGACGGCTTGTCATGATGAAATGATACAGGATATATCTTGTTGGGACAGCCGGCGGGCGGCCTTGGTCGACACAAGGTGCCCCGGTTTGCGGCCGCCGGCAATCCGGTGCGCCGGAGAGGGCCGCAGCACCGGCACGCCGGCGCCGGCCGCGAGGGAGGGAGCGTCCGCCATGAACCAGCCGTTCGCCACGCAGGATGCGCAGCTTCGGGCCCGCGCCGGCCGCGTCATTCCCGGCGGCCTGTGGGGCCACCAGAACGCCGCCCGCCTGCCGGCGGGCTATCCGCAGTATTTCTCCCGCGGCCAGGGCTGCCGGATCTGGGACGTCGACGGGCGCGAATACATCGACTTCATGGGCGGCTGGGGCCCGGTCGTGCTCGGCTGGCACGACCCGGAGGTCGACGCCGCCGCCGCCCGCCAGGCCGTCCTCGGCGACTGCCTGAACGGCCCGAGCGAGCGCCTCGTCGAGCTCGCCGAACTCGTCGTCGACACCATCCCGCACGCCGACTGGGCGATGTTCTCCAAGAACGGCACCGACGCCTCGACGCAGTGCGTGATGATCGCCCGCTCCGGCACCGGCAAGCGCAAGATCCTCGTCGCCACCGGCGCCTATCACGGCGCCGCGCCCTGGTGCACGCCGTGGCCGGGCGGCACCACCGCCGAGGACCGCGCCCACCAGATTCCCTACACGTGGAACGATGTCGCGAGCCTCGAGCGCGCCGTCACCGAAGCCGGCGACGACCTCGCGGCGATCCTCGTCTCCGCCTTCAAGTACGACCTCGGCAAGGACCACGTCATGCCGACGGTGGAGTTCGCCAGGGCGTGCCGCGCCGCCGCCGACCGCAAGGACGCGGCCCTCATCGTCGACGACGTGCGTGCCGGCTTCCGCATCGACATTGGCGGCACCTGGGAGGCCGTCGGCGTGCAGCCCGACCTCTCCGCCTGGTCGAAGGCCATCGCCAACGGCCATGCGCTGGGCGCCGTCACCGGCAACGACCGCTTCCGCGAGGGGGCGACGAAGGTCTTCACCACCGGCTCGTTCTGGACGGCGAGTGTCGCGATGGCGGCGGCGATCGCCACCATCGAGAAGCTCCGGCGCGACGACGGCGTCGGCCACATGAAGGCGATGGGCGAACGCTTCCGCGCCGGCCTCGACGCCCAGGCGAAGGCACACGGCCTGCCGATCCGCCAGTCAGGCCCGGCGCAGATGCCGGTGGTGCTGTTCGAGGACGATGCCGACCGCCGCATCGGCAACGCCTTCTGCCTGGAGGCGCTGCAGCGCGGCGTCTACCTGCACCCCACCCACACGATGTTCGTCTCGGTCGCCCACACGCCCGCCGACATCGACGCGGCGCTCGACCGGACCGACGCGGCGATGGCTGCGGTGAAGAAGGCGGTGGCGTGATCGCAGCGCCCCTCGACACCGGCGCCCCCGGACGTGCCATGATCGCCCCCGCGCCCGACGACCCCGTCGCCGGCTCACAGGAGAGGGTGGCGACGATGGCGAAGGCGGCGGCGCGGTTCGCACCGATCGAATCCCAGAGCCTGTCGGACCGCGTCTATCGGCAACTCCGCGAAAAGCTGATGCGCGGGCTCCTGAAGCCCGACGAGCGGCTGCGCCTGCGCGAGGTGGCGCTGGCGCTCGGCACCAGCGAGACGCCGGTGCGCGAGGCCGTGTTCCAGCTCGTCCGCGACGGCGCGCTGGAGCTGAAACCCCACCACTACATCCGCGTCCGCCGGCTGACGGTCGCGCAGTATCTGGAAATCCGCGACATCCGCCTGCTGCTCGAGCCGCTCGCCGCCGAGCGGGCGCTCGATCATGTCGATGCCGCCGCCCTCGACGAGCTCGCCGCCGCCCACGCCCGCCTCGTCACGGCGGAGGCGGGCAAGGAATACGAGCCGGCGATCCGCGCCAACTTCGAGTTCCACTTCGGCCTCTATTGGCGTTCGGGCATGCCGGCGCTGATCGAGTTGCTCGAGAACCTGTGGATGCGGGTCGGCCCGATGCTGAACCTGCTCTACCCGCACGGCCATCCGCAGTACGCGGTGCGCCACCAGCACGAGAACATCCTCGACGCGCTCCGCCGGCGCGACCGCGTCGGGCTGACGGCGGCGATCCGCGACGACCTCCTGGAGGGCGGCCGCAACTTCCTCAGGCACATCGAGACGCTCGAAGCCGAGGGTTGGCGCGAAGAGTGAAGAGCACCGTCCGGCCCTTGGCGCCGGCAGATTTCAGACGCATGCGAACAACGAGGCCCTGGCGGCAATGTTGACACCGGCGATCACGAGCGCGTTAGATATATCCTGTATCGGGCGACGCCCTGGTCGGTCCGCCACCTCCCGGGGTCGGCGTGCCGGTTCCGCGGCAGCGAGCATTCCCACCCGTTCCATCCGCAACGGAGGCCGCTCATGACGGCGACGGCAGGCTCCGCAGGGGCGCACCGACCCGGCCGGAACGTCGACCTCGACCATCTCGTCGACCGGGCGAAATTCGTCCGCCTCGAGACGGTGCGGCTGACCAAGATCGCCGGCGCCGGCCATTACTCGAGCACGTTCTCGGCAGCCGAACTGTTCTCCGCCCTCTATTACGCGCACCTGCGCATCGACCCGTCCCGCCCGGACTGGCCGGACCGCGACCGCTTCATCCTGTCGAAGGGCCACGCCGCCATCGGCCTCTATCCGGTGCTGGGCGACCTCGGCTTCTTCGACCCGGCCCTGCTCGACAACTACACCCGCTTCGGCAGCCCGTTCGGCGACCACCCGGACATGAAGAAGGTGCCGGGCATCGACTTCTCCTCCGGCTCGCTCGGCCACGGCCTGTCGATCGGCGTCGGCATGGCGCTCGCCGGCCGGATGCAGAACCGGAGCTACCGCGTCTATTGCATGCTCGGCGACGGCGAGCTCAACGAGGGCCAGATCTGGGAGGCGGCGATGTCGGCCGCTCACTTCCGCCTGCAGGGCCTCGTCGCCATCGTCGACCGCAACCAGCTCTGCATCGACGGCCCGGTCGACCAGATCATGGGCGTCGAGCCGCTCGTCGACCGCTTCGAGAGCTTCGGCTGGTCGGTGCAGCGCATCGACGGGCACGACATCCCCTCGGTGCTCGGCGCCCTCGATGCCCTGCAGCCGGCCGGTCTCGGCAAGCCGCAGGTGATCATCGCCGACACCGTCAAGGGGCGCGGCATCGGCCACATGGAGATGAAGCTCAACTGGCACGTCGGCAACCTGGTCGGCCAGGACTACGACGACGCCATCACGGAGCTGCAGGCGGGCCTGAAGCCCTACGTGCCGGTGGAGGCATGACGATGGGTGTGCAGGTTCCCCCCTCCGGCTCCGGGGCCGAGTCCCAGGACCAGGCCGACTTCTTCCGCGGCACCGGCGCCGACGTGAAGCTGAAGGAGGCGCGCTCGGTGCAGGGCACGCCGGCGGCGGCGATGCCGGCCTTCATCCTCGGCGAGGAGCTCGCCAATCTCGCCGACCACGACCCGCGCATCACGGTGATGACCGCTGACCTCGCCTCGGCCAACCGCACCCTCGACTTCAAGGCGCGCCACCCCGACCGTTTCATCGACTTCGGCATCGCCGAGCGCAACATGGTGACGGCGGCGGCCGGCATGGCCTCCTGCGGACTGATCCCGTACGCCGCCACCTTCGCCTCGTTCTGCGGGCTCCTGGCGGCCGTGCAGATCCGCACCGACTGCGCCTATCCGCGCATGAAGGTGCGCGTCGTCGGCCACCACTCCGGCTTCTCGATGGGCTTCTACGGCACCAGCCATCACGCGCTCGAGGACCTCGGCTTCCTGCGCACGGTGGCGGAGCTGACGGTGGTCTGCGCCGCCGACGCAAACCAGCTGCGCGCCATCCTGCGCGCCTCGGTCGACCATCCCGGCGCCATGTACATCCGGCTTGGCCGCGGCCGTGATCCGGAGGTCTATGCGGCGGTGCCCGACGACTTCCGCTTCGGCGTGGCGGCGACGCTCCGCGAGGGCACCGACCTCACCATCATCACCACCGGCTCGCAGGTGCGCGCCTCGCTCGATGCGGCAGCGGCGCTGGAGGGTGAGGGCGTGTCGGTGCGGGTCGTCGACATGCACACGATCAGCCCGCTCGACAAGGACGTGATCCACCGCGCCGCCGCCGAGACGAAGGCGATCCTGACGGTCGAGGAGCACAACATCACCGGCGGCCTCGGCAGCGCCGTCGCCGAGGTGCTGGTGGATCTGCCGCGCGTGCCGTTCCGCCGCCACGGCGTGCCGGACGAGTACGTGCCGGTCGGCCCGCCGGCCTCGCTCTACGCCCACTACCGCCTCGACGCCGCCGGCGTCGCCTCGGTGGCGCGCGAGTTCCTCGGCCGTGCGGCCTGACGCGCCCATCTCGTGGACAAGGGCGGGTGGCCGCGCTGCGGTCCCGCCGCGGCGCGCCACCCCGGTGGCGCGAGGGTCAGGCGCTCTTCTGCAGCCGGGCCTCATGCTCCTCGAGTTCGAGCAGATGCTCGATCACCACGCGGCTGCCGAGCATCAGGTCGGATTCGATCGCAGCCGTCAGGGCCGCCGCGTCGCCGGCCCGGATCGCTGCCAGCGCCGCGTCGTGCGGCGTCGCGTCATAGCCGTGGCGCGTCAGGTAGGGCAGCGAGAAGACCGGAACGATCTGGCACCACAGGCTCTCGAGAATGCCGATCAGCACCGGGTTTTCGCTGCGCCGGTAGAGGCCGAAGTGGAACTCCACGCCAAGGCGCAGCGCGTCGTCGTAGCGGCCGAGCGTCTGGGCGGCGCAGAAGTCCGCCTGCAGCCCCGCCAGCGCGGCGATCTCCGTCTCGCCGAGGTTCGGCAGCGCCGACGCGGCGGCGAGCGGTTCGAGCTTCAGGCGGACCTCACGGATCTGCAGATACTCGCGCGCCGTCGGCCGGCGCACGCGCACAAAGTGCCGGCTCTTGATCTCGATCGCGCGGTCGCGGACGAGCTGGAACAGCGCCTCGCGCACCGGCGTCTCGCTGGTGCCGAGGGAGGCGGCGAGCTCGCGCACCTTCAGCCGCTGGTGCGGGACCATCTGTCCGTGCATCAGCGCGTGCTGAAGGCGCCGGTAGATCTGCTCGACCAGACTGCTCTGCTGCAGCGGCGGGGCGAATGCGAGCGGATCGGCGGTCATGCGGTTCCTGGGGTTCGGAGGGCCGGTTGGCGGCGAGCCTATCAGCCCGTCGGGCGACTCGCCCAGAACGGGGCGCCGCCGAAGCCTTCGTTGACTTCTGATATATCAGGTATCAGGTTGAGGGCAACGCAGCGAATGCGAGCCCGACCCATGTCACGACTGTTCCCACACCTCTTCTCACCGCTGTCGATCCGGGACATCGAGGTGCGCAATCGCATCCTGTCGACGGGTCACCACACCCTGCTCGCCCGCGACAGCAAGCCGACGGACGAACTCGTCGCCTACCACGAGGCGCGGGCAAAGGGCGGGGCGGGTCTGATCGTGCTCGAGTGCACGGCCGTGCACGAGACCGCCTTCTACCACGGCACCAACATCAACGGCTTCACCGACGACTGCATCCCCGGTTTCCGGAAGATGGCCGAGGTGATCCACGCGAACGGCGCGAAGACGTTCGGGCAGCTGTTCCACCCGGGCTGCGAGGTGATGGGGATCGCCGGCGACGGCACCCGCACCGTCGCCTACGCACCGTCCGCGGTGAAGCACGAGCGCTACCTCACCACCGCGGTGCCGATGTCGGGCGCGCTGATTGCCGACGTGATCGCGGGATATGGCGCAACGGCGGC
Source organism: Pseudoxanthobacter soli DSM 19599 (assembly GCA_943372725.1). Taxonomy (GTDB): domain Bacteria; phylum Pseudomonadota; class Alphaproteobacteria; order Rhizobiales; family Segnochrobactraceae; genus CAMDHY01. The sequence continues at coordinate 20,373 of CALRZT010000015.1, read as the reverse complement.
CCGGATGATCGAGGCCGGCCTCGACGGCGTCGAGGTGATGGCGAGCCACGGCTACCTGCCGTCGCAGTTCCTCAATCCCCGCATCAACCGGCGCGACGACGAGTGGGGCGGCCCCTTCGAGAACCGCCTGCGCTTCCTGCGCGCCATCGTCGCCGCGGTGCGGGGCGCGATCGGGCCGGGTCCGGTGGTTGGCCTGCGCATCTCCGGCGACGAGGAGGACGCCCGCGGCCTGCATCTCGACGAATGCCTCGCCGCCATCGACACGCTGCACGGCGAGCGGGCGTTCGACTACTACAACGTCACGGCGGGCTCCTCCTCCTCGGCGAAGGCGGTGGTCCACATCGTGCCGCCGATGAGCTTTGCCCCGGCCTACGTGGCGCCGTACGCACGGAAGGTGCGCGAGCGGGTCGACGTGCCGGTGTTCGTCGTCGGCCGCATCAACCAGCCGCACGAGGCCGAAACCGTCATCCGCAACGGCGACGCCGACATGTGCGGCATGACGCGGGCGATGATCTCCGACCCCGACATGCCGCGGAAGGCCCGCGAGGACCGGACCGACGACATCCGCGCCTGTGTCGCCTGCAATCAGGCGTGCATCGGCCATCTCTATCTCGGCGCGCCGGTGTCGTGCATCCAGCGGCCGGAGACCGGCCGCGAGCGCCGCTTCGGATCGCCCGTCCGCGCCGCCGCGGCGCGCCGCGTCGCCGTCGTCGGCGGCGGGCCGGCGGGGATGAAGGCGGCGGCGGCCGCCGCCGAGCGCGGCCATCACGTGACGCTGTTCGAAGCGGGCCGGCGGCTCGGCGGGCAGGTTCTCTACGCCCAGATGCTTCCCGGCCGGGCGGAATTCGGCGGCGTCGTGACCAATCTCGCCCGCGAGGTCGAGCGCGCCCAGGTGCGGGTCGAGCTCGGCGTGCGGGCGACGGCCGCCGACATCGTCGCGACCGGCGCCGAAGCGGTGATCGTCGCCACCGGCGCGCGACCGATGCGGCCCGACCTCGAGCTCTCCGAGGGACGCGCCGTCTACGACGCCTGGCAGGTGCTGAACGACGAGGCGCCCATCGGTCGTCACGTCGTGATCGCCGACTGGCGCGGTGACTGGGTCGGCATGGGCCTCGCCGAGCGCTTCGTGCGCGAGGGCCGGCAGGTGACGCTCGCCACATCGACGCAAGGTCCGGCGGTCAGCCTGATGCCCTACATCCGCGACCAGTGGGTGTCGCTGCTGCAGGGGCTCGGCGTGCGGTTCGTCAGCTACGGCCGCCCCTACGGCGCGGACGCCGCCGACGTCTACTTCGAGCATACCTACTCCGGCGAGGCGATCGTCGTCTCCGACGCCGACACCTTCGTCGTGTCCTACGGCAATGAACCGCGGCCCAGCCCCTTCGAGGGCGATGATCTCGGCGGAGCAACGGTGCGGCTCATCGGCGACGCCGCCTCGCCCCGCACCGTCGAAGAGGCTGTTCTCGAGGGCCTCGTCGCGGCCGACGCCATCGGCCGGACCTGAGGGAGATCGACGTGCCAGCGAAGCACTTCAAGTACGGCGATCTGGACCTGACCTACTCCGAGCGGGGCTCGTTCCTGTCCGAGTACGTCGACAAGCGCGACAGCGAGCACTTCGCGGCCGGGGTCGCCTCTTTCCGCGACGCCGACATCCCGTTCCGCATCTGGTACGACGAGGTGATCTCCTGCCTGTCGACTGAGAACGGCCTCGAAATCGTCATCGACGGGACCACGCACAGGCTCTCCGCCGGCGACGCGATCTGGATCCCGAAGGACACCGACCTCGTCTATCGATCTGTCGGCACGTCCGTCTTCTTCTACGCCGTCAGCCCGGCCGACTGGAAGGACCGCCGTCCGGCCTGACGGGACCAACCCGCCGAAGCAGAAGCCAAACAGAGAGAGGGGATAAAGATTATGACGTTCCTTTCCGCCGCGCGCCCGCAGCGATCGCTGCTCGGTCGCTACCGCACCGCACTTCTCGGGGCCGTCCTCGCTGCCGGCACCCTCGCTGGCTTCGGCGCTGCCACGGCGCAGGAGGCGCCGCTGGTGATCGCCCGCAACCTCGACCTCGACTCGCTCGATCCGCACCGCGGCTTCTGCGACACCTGCCAGATCTATTTCAGCGCCGTGTACGAGACGCTGGTCGGCATCGGCGCCGATAACAAGACGATCGGCCCGAACATTGCCGAGAGCTACACGGTCAACGACAACCAGACCGTCTTCACCTTCAAGCTCAACCCGGCGGCGAAGTTCTCGGACGGCTCGCCGGTCGAGGCGAAGGACGTCAAGTGGTCGCTCGAGCGCCTGAAGGGGATCAAGGGCAACCCGGCCTACTTCGTCGATTCGGTGACGTCGATCGAGACACCCGACGACAAGACGGTGGTGATTACGCTGTCTGCCCCGAACTCTGAGTTCCTCGGCATGCTGACCGCCCCCTACACGGGCGTCGTCAACAGCGACGTCGCCGCTGCGGCGGGCGCCATCGCGGCCGAGAACGACCCGGCCGAAGGCTGGTTCCGAGACAACTCGGCCGGCAGTGGTCCCTACATCAACGGCGGCTGGAAGCCGGACGAGGAACTGCGCTTCAAGGCCAACACCAACTACTGGCGCACGAAGCCGGACATCGCGGAAGTGGTGATCCGCCAGACCAAGGACGCGGTGGCGCAGGCGCAGGCGCTCGAAAGCGGCGCCGCCGACATCGCCATGCAGATCGATCCCGACACCGCGAAGTCGGTGACGAGCCCCGACGTCACCATCGAGCAGGCGCCGTCGTTCAACTTCCTCTATGTGGCGTTCAGCCCCGGCGCGAAGGGCCTGCCGGCCCCGATGACCGCCGAGGTGCGCGCGGCGCTGGCGATGGCGCTCGATTATGACGGCATCATCGAGTTCACCCTCGGCGGTGCCGGCAAGAAGCAAGCGGCCCCGATCCCGAACGGCTTCCCCGGCACCGCCGGCCTGCCGATGCCGGTCAGCGACCCGGCGAAGGCGAAGGAAGTGCTCGCCGGCGCCGGCTACGGCGACGTCACCATCGAGGCGCCGTTCCCGACCATGAACGTCTACGGCGTCGACCTCTCCATCCTGATGCAGAAGGTGCAGCAGGACCTCGCGGCGGTCGGCGTGAAGATCGAGCTGATGCCGATGACCTTCGCCGTGTGGCGCGAGCGGCTGCTCGGCGACGGCAACGCCATCACGGCGGCGTTCTTCGCGCCGGACTACTACGGTTCGGCCCAGTACGTGCAGTTCTTCGGCATCTACGAAGGCACGCCGTGGTCGAAGCGCTCGCACATCGCCGACCGGGCCCCGGACATGCTGAACCCGCGTGAGCCGGCGCTGCTCGCCGAGGCGCTCGCCGCCCCGGCCGACCAGCAGGAGGCCGCCTTCAATGCCGTCGCGATGGAGATGATCGGCGACCGCATCATCATCCCGGTGGTGAGCCCGAACCTCGTGCTCGCCTACCGCAAGAACATCTCCGGCGTCCGCTACAGCGTCTGCTGCAACCTGCCGCTCGCCGAGATCAAGCGGGACTGATCTACACGTCGATCTGAGACCCCGCCGGGCGATGCGCCGGCGGGGTCCGCGCCTCGACGCTTTCTCCTCCGTCATGCCCCGGCTTGACCGGGGCATCCCCGCCATGAAGACAACGACTGTTTTCGCGCGGCATGGATCGCCCGGTCGAGCCGGGCGATGACTGTTGAGAGGGTGGAGCGCGGCGCGCGTTGCGACCCGGTCCGTCCGGCCTCGGCCCCAGCGGCCCGGACCTTGCACCAACTTCACCGCCGTCACTCACCGGGACTCCCGTACTGATGCTGCGCACCATCGTCCGACGGCTGATCGCGGTGCCGCTCCTGCTGCTCGGCGTCGTCACCATCGCCTTTCTGCTGTCGAACATGACGAAGGGCGATCCGCTGGTGGCGATCGTCGGCGAGCGGCAGATGACGAACCCGGAGGTCGTCGCCGCCGCCAAGGCGCGCTGGGGCCTCGACCGGCCCCTGCCCGAGCGCTACCTCGTCTATGTCGGCAACCTCCTGACCGGCGATCTCGGCACCTCCTTCCGCACCAAGCGGCCGGTGGCGCAGGACCTGATGGTCCGCCTGCCGGCGACGCTGGAGCTCGTCATCGCCGCGATGATCGTCGGCATCGTCGGCGGCATCTCGCTCGGCGTCGCGGCGGCGCATTTCCGCGACAAGGGGATGGACCACGCGGCGCGCGTGCTGGCGCTGCTTGGCTCCTCGGTGCCGGTGTTCTGGTCCGGGCTCCTGATGCTCTACGTCTTCTCGGTGCTGCTCGGCTGGCTGCCCGGGCCGGGGCGGCTCGATCCGCGCATGGCGGCACCACCGGCGGTGACGGGATTCTACACCGTCGATGCTCTGCTCGCCGGCGACTTGCCCGCCTTCGTCGACGCCGCGAGGCGGCTGGTGCTGCCGGCGATCGTTCTCGGCTGGGCGGTGCTCGGCATCATCACGCGCCTCGTCCGGGCGAGCATGCTCGACGTGCTCGGCCAGGACTACATCCTCGCCGCCCGTTCCAAGGGCGCCACCGAGCGGCGGGTGCTGTTCAACCACGCGCTCCGCAACGCCATGATCCCGACGCTCACCATCATCGGCTTCTCCTTCGCCTACCTCATCACCGGGGCGGTGCTGACGGAGGCGGTGTTCTCCTGGCCGGGCATCGGCACCTATGCGGTCGATGCGGCGCGTGCGCTCGACTATCCGGCGATCATCGGCGTCACCATCGTCGGCGGCGCCGCCTTCCTCCTCACCAACCTCGTGACGGACGTCGCCTATGCGCTCGCCGATCCCCGCGTGAAGCTCGGCTGATGACCGACGCCACCCTCCCCGCCGCCACCCCCGCCGTGCGGCGCCGCCGTACACGGCCGCAGTGGCTGACGTTGCCGGTGATCATCGGCATCGCCATCATCGCCTTCTGGGTGATCGTGGCGGTGACGGTACCGCTGTGGACACCCTACGACCCCTTGATGATCGCCGGCCGCCGCCTGCAGCCGCCGAGCGCCGCCCACTGGCTCGGCACCGACGCGCTCGGCCGCGACGTGCTGGTGCGCACCCTCTACGGCGCCCGCTATTCGCTGCCGATCGCCGTCATCGTCGTCGCGGTCGCGGTGGCGATCGGCTCGGCGCTGGGGGCGATCGCCGGCTATCTCGGCGGCCTCGCCGACAGCGTCATCATGCGCCTCGTCGACGTGACGCTCGCCTTCCCGCCGATCCTGCTCGCCATGGCCGTCACCGCGGCGCTCGGGCCTGGCCTCGACAATGCGGCGATCGCCATGGTGGCGGTGTCCTGGCCGGTCTATGCGCGGCTGATGCGGGCGCAGGTCTTGTCGCTGCGCGGCCGCGAGCACGTCGAGGCAGCGATCGCCGCCGGCGCCTCGCGCCCGCGCGTGCTGATCCGCCACATCCTGCCGCTCGCCTGGAGCCCGACGCTGGTCAACGCCACCATGGACCTCGGCCAGATCGTGCTGCTCGCCGCCAGCCTCTCCTTCATCGGCCTCGGCGCGCTGCCGCCGACGCCGGAGTGGGGCCAGATGATCTCCGAGGGCGCCGTCCACTTCTATTCGTGGTGGATCGCCTTCGGCCCCGGCATGGCGATCCTGTCGATGGTGCTCGGCTTCTCCTTCGTCGGCGACGGCCTGCGCGACCTGTTCGATCCGAGGAGCGGCACGTGAGCGCTGTCGGCACTGCATCGGCCGCCGCTGCCCGCCCGCCGCTGTTCGAGGTGCGCGACCTGCGCGTCGTCTTCCCCGGCCCGGCGGGCGGCCTCGAGGCGGTGAGCGGCGTCGATCTCTCCGTCGATCGCGGCGAGGTGCTGGCGGTGGTCGGCGAATCCGGCTCCGGCAAGAGCGTGACGATGCTGGCGGCGATGGGGCTGACCGGACCCGCGGTCAAGGTCACTGGCTCGGTCAAGCTCGACGGCGAGGACTATCTCGGCCGGCCGGAGGCGCTGCGCCGGCTGCGCGGCAAGCGCATGGCGATGATCTTCCAGGACCCGATGACGGCGCTGAACCCGGTGATGACGGTCGGCGCCCAGATCACCGAGATGATCCGCATCCACGACCGCTCGGTGTCGCAGCGCCAGGCGATGAAGAAGGCGGTGGACCTCCTCGCCCTGGTCGCCGTGCCGTTCCCCGAGCGGCGAGCGGCGCAGTATCCGCACGAGTTCTCCGGCGGCATGCGGCAGCGGGCGATGATCGCCATGGCGATGGCGAACGACCCGGAGGTGCTGATCGCCGACGAGCCGACGACGGCCCTCGACGTCACCATCCAGGCGCAGATCATCGAGCTGCTCGACGGGCTCCGGCGCGAGCGCGGCCTCGCGCTGGTGCTGATCACCCACGACCTCGGCATCGTCGCCGGCCTCGCCGACCGCGTCGCCATCCTCTATGCCGGCCGCGTCGTCGAGCGGGCGCCGGTGCGCGAGGCCTACTACCGGCCGGCGCATCCCTATACCGCGAGCCTGCTCAAGGCGCTGCCGTCGCTCGAGGGCGACCGCGGCCGCCTGGTGCCGATCGACGGCAGCCCGCCCGGCCTCGCCGCGCGGCCGCCGGGCTGTTCCTTCCACCCGCGCTGCCCGATCGCCGTGCCGCGCTGCTCGGTCGAGCGGCCGGCCCTGATCGCCGTCGGCGACCACGCCGCCGCCTGCCACCTCGCCGACCTGTCGGCGCGCACGCCGCTGCCGATGCCGGCGGCCGGAGGTGCCCGATGAGGCCCGTTCTCGATGCCGCCGGCGGCGGGGGCGGCGGGGGCGCGCCGGCGGCACCGCTCCTCGTCGTCGACGACCTCGTCAAGGCCTACCCGATCAAGCGCGGCATCCTGTTCGACCGCACCGTCGGCCACGTCCAGGCGGTGGCGGGGGTGTCGTTCACGGTCGCCGCCGGCGAGACGCTCGGCCTCGTCGGCGAATCCGGCTGCGGGAAGTCCACGCTCGCGCGCTGCGTCGTGCGGCTGCTCGACCCGTCCGACGGCCAGATCCTGTTCAAGGGCCAGGATATCGCCCGGCTGCGCCACTCGGAACTGCAGCCGGTGCGGCGCAACCTGCAGATCGTCTTCCAGGACCCCTACGCCTCGCTGCACCCGCGACTCACCACCGGCGACATCATCGCCGAGCCGATGCGCAATCTCGGCGTGCCGAAGGCGGAGATCCCCGGGCGGGTCGCTGCCGTGATGGCGCTGGTCAAGCTCGACCCGGAGCACGCCAAGCGCTACCCGCACCAGTTCTCCGGCGGCCAGCGCCAGCGCATCGGCATCGCCCGCGCGCTGGCGCTGGAGCCCGAACTCGTCGTCCTCGACGAGCCGGTCTCGGCGCTCGACGTGTCGATCCAGGCGGGCGTGCTCAACCTGTTGAAGGACCTGCAGGACCGCCTCGGCCTCGCCTATCTCTTCATCGCCCACGACCTCGCGGTCGTTCGCCATCTCGCCGACCGCGTGGCGGTGATGTATCTCGGCCGCATCGTCGAGATCGCCCGGAACGAAGACCTCTATGCGCGGCCGCGCCACCCCTACACCCAGGCGCTCTTGTCGGCCGCGCCGGTGCCGGACCCGGACCGCGAGCGGGCGCGGCGGCGCATCGTGCTGACGGGCGACGTGCCCAATCCGGCGAGCCCGCCCTCCGGCTGCCGCTTCCGCACCCGCTGCCCGCGGGCGCAGGGCCTCTGCGCCGAGGTCGAGCCGGTGCTGACGGCGAACGCAGCCGGCCACGCGGTCGCTTGCCACTTCCCGGACTGATGCGCCCAGCCGCTCGGCCCGCTACCAGCGCAGGAAGCGTCGGCCGGCGAGCGCGCCGAGGCCGGTGATCGCGGCGACGGCGATGCCGTACCAGAGCGCCAGGAACAGCGGCGAATCGTCCGGGCAGACGAGGGCGTAGACGAGCGCCCCGGCGGCGCCCGCCGCAAGCCCCGCGCTGGCGCCCGCTGCGGCGGGCGACAGCGGCGCGCCGCGCGACAGCACCGCCAGCGCCGCCGCGAGCGGCAGCGCCGAGAGGAACGGCACGGTGGCGAGGCAGCGCAGGGCGTTGCGACCGACCATCCGCGGCCACCACTCGCTCGTCGGCAGCACCGCGAGCTCGGCCACCGCACCGACAGCGAGCACGGCTGCCACGACGGCGAGCCAGGCGAGACGCCGGCGAGGCGGAACGCCGGGCCGGACGAGATCAAGCGCCAGCGCCCCGGCCGCGATGGCGGCGGCGAGCGGCACGGCGAGCTTGAAGGCGATCCGCAGCGACCAGTCGAGCGTCACGATGTCGGTGCGCAGGCCGTGCAGCGGCAGGTAGACCACCGCGACGAGCAGGGTGGTGCCGGCGACCGCCCCGGCGAGCCGCCGCCCGAGCGGCACGCGCACCCGGCCGCCATCGGCGGCGAGCGCGCGGACGAGGTCGTCGGTCCTCATCTCTCCTCCTTCGAGAAGCGCGCGGCCAGCGCCGCGAGCCCCCGGTGCAGGGCGACGCGCACGGCACCCTCCGACATCGACAGCCGCCGCGCCGCCTCGGTGATCGTCTCACCGGTCACCGCTAGCGCCTCGACGACGCTGCGCTGGCCGCGCGGCAGGGTAGCCAGCGCGCGGGCGACGTCGTGGGCGGCGGCGCGCTCCTCCGCCGGCGCGCTCAGCGTTTCCACCAGCGGCTCGATCGACACCTCGCCGCGCCGGCCCCGCCGGCGCAGGCTGTCGACGAGCTTGTAGCGGGTGATGGCGGCGACCCACGGCGCCAGCGGCAGCCCCGGGTCCCAGCTCGCCCGCCTCAGATGGATCGCCAACAGCGTCTCCTGCACGATGTCCTCGACCTCCGCGGCGGGCGCGCCGGCCCGGGAAAGCCCCCGCCGCACCGAGGCGCGGATCGAGGGCGTCAGGCGGGCGAGCAGCCGACGATAGGCGGCCTCGTCGCCGGCCAGCGACGCCCGCATCAGTTCGTCCCACTCACGTTCCGCCGGGTCCGCCACTGCTTCCTCTTCGCCGCACGGGCACCCTTCGTTACGGCGCGACGGGGCGCCGGCGCGGCACGGAATGCGGCGAGCGCGATCACGAGCCGGTGAGCACCGTAACGCGGGCGTGGCCGGGGCCGAAAGGAGGAGCGTGACCGGGCCTCGTCGAAGCCCGCCGGACAGTTCCCTGGGAGATGATCATGACCGCCGCCGCCCTCGACCCCCGTGCCCGCCTCGCCGCCCGCATCGCGCTCGCCGCGGCGATGCTGCTGATGGCCCTCGTCGCCACCCTCTCGTTCGCCCGCGCCGAGGTCGGCACGCCGTTCACCTCGGCCGCCTTCGAGGCGGCGCAGAAGGCGGGCAAGCCGATCCTGATCGACGTCAACGCCCCGTGGTGCCCGGTCTGCAAGGCCCAGGCCCCCACCCTCGCCACCCTGCCGGCGGTGCCGGAGTTCAAGGGCCTGACGGTCTTCAGCGTCGACTTCGACACCCAGAAGGACGTGCTGCGCGCCCTCGGCGTGCAGAAGCAGAGCACGCTGATCGTCTTCGCCGGGCCGAAGGAGACGGGCCGCACCGTCGGCGACACCGACCCGGCATCCATCCGGAAGCTCGTCGCCACCGCATTCGCCGGCTGACGGGGGCCAGTACCGATGGGCGCGTCCAGCCTCGTTCTCGCCTTCCTGGCCGGCGGCCTGTCGATCCTGTCGCCGTGCGTGTTGCCGATCCTGCCCATCGTGCTCGGCGCGGCCGCGGGCGAGCACCGGCTGGCGCCGGTGGCGCTCGCCGCCGGGCTCGCCCTCTCGTTCACGGTGGTGGGGATGTTCGTCGCCACCATCGGCTTCGCCATCGGCCTCGACGGCGACGTCTTCCGGGGACTGGCGGCGGTGATCCTGATCGCCATCGGCGTCGTGCTGATGGTGCCGGCGGCGCAGGCGCGCCTCGCGCTCGCCGCCGCCCCGATCGGCGCCTGGACCGAGACCCGCTTCGGCGGCGTCTCCGGTCAGGGCGTCGGCGGCCAGTTCGGCGTCGGGCTGCTGCTCGGGGCAGTGTGGAGCCCCTGCGTCGGTCCGACGCTCGGCGCGGCGTCCGTGCTGGCGGCCCGCGGCGAGAACCTGTGGTCGGTCGCCGCCGTCATGCTCGCCTTCGGGCTCGGCGCCGGCCTGCCGCTCGCCGTGCTCGGAACCGTCGGGCGGACGTGGCTGCTGAAGGCGCGCGGAAAGCTGCTGTCGGCCGGCAGCGTCGGCAAGCTCGTCATCGGCGTGGTGCTGGTGGTCGTCGGCCTCGCCGTTCTCGCCGGCACCGACAAGGCCCTCGAGGCCTGGCTGGTGGAGGCCTCCCCCGACTGGCTGACGCGGCTCACGACGCGGTTCTGAGCTCGGGCCGGGTGGCCCGCGCGACAAGGCCGAGACGATCCCGCCGCAGGAAGCGGGCGAGGCAGAGGCCGCCGACGACGAACAGCCCGGCGACGAGGCCGATCCAGATACCGGTCGGCCCATAGAGCCGCCCGAGGCCGGCGGCGGCGACGAAGCCGACCAGCCAGAAGCCGATGAAGCCGAAGATCACCGGCGCGCGGGTGTCGGAGAGCCCGCGCAGGATGCCCTGGCCGACGACCTGCATGCCGTCCGCGACCTGGAACAGCGCGGCGTAGAACAGGAACGTCACCGCCATCGCGTAGAGCGGCGCCACTGTCGGATCGTTCGCCGGATCGGCGACGCCGATGAAGGCGGCGATCAGCGGCTCCGGCACGGCGATCATCACAATACCCGTCGCCGCCATGAAGCCGACGCCGAGCACCACCGCCACGAGGCCGGCATCGCCGACGCCGACACTGTCGCCGCGCCCGGCCGCGAGCCCGACCCGCACCGTCGCCGCCTGGCCGACGCCGAGCGGTACCATGAACGTGACCGCGGCGATCTGGATGGCGATCTGGTGGGCGGCGAGCGCCGTCGTGCCATAGCGGCCCATCAGCAGCGTCGAACCGACGAACAGGCCGAGTTCCAGCAGCAGCGACGCGCCGATCGGCACGCCGACGACGAGGAGCCGCCAGAGCCGCGGCCAGTCCGGCCGCCACAGCCGTCCGAGGATGTGGAAGCGGCGGAGACGCCGGTCCCACAGGATGAAGCAGAGCAGGGCCAGGAAACAGGCGACGTTGGAGATCGACGAGGCGACGCCGGCGCCGACGACGCCGAGGCGGGGGAAGCCGAGATTGCCGAAGATCAGCAGCCAGTTGACGACGACGTTGAGAAAGAAGGCGCCGACCATGACGACGAGGGCCGAGCGCGGCCGCTCCATCGCCGAGACGAACGAGCGCAGCACGACGAACCAGCCGGCCGGGATCAGGCCCGGCACCAGCGCCCGCACGTAAGCCGCCGCCTCCGCCGAGACCGCCGGTTCCTGGCCGGCGGCGAGGAGGATCAATTCGGTCTGCCAGAGCGCGACGCAGCACGGCACGCCGAGCAGCGTCACCGCCCACAGGCCCTGGCGGACGGAGCGGCGCGCGTCGCGGAGGAAGTGGCTGCGGGCGCCGCGCGCCTGCGAGACGAGCGGCGACACCGCCACCGCCACGCCGATCAGGAACATCAGCGGCACGAAGTTGACGCCCGAGCCCAGCGCCACCGCGGCGAGCGCCTCGGCGCCGAGCCAGCCGACCATCACCACGTCGGTGGTGTTGATGGCAATCTGGGCGAGCTGCGTCGCCGCCAGCGGCAGCGCGAGCATCAGCGTCGCCCGCGCCTCGGCGGCGAGGCGGGGCAGGCGGCGGGCTGCGACGGAGGGCGAAGGCGGAGACATCGGACGACCGGTGGTAGTGGGCGGCGGCGCGGAATGGCGCCGGGCGAGCCGACCCTTGAAGCCGATCCGGCGCGGCAGTGCCAATCAAAAGAGCAGATGAGTGGGATCCTCTCCGCCGATCCAGTCAGGTGGAACGGGCGAAGGCGGCGCGGGGAGTGCCGTCTCGTCGTCGAGTCGGGTGCTGACCGTCCCCAGATCTCCGTACGAACCCTCCCCCCTCGCGGGGGAGGGCAGGGAGAGGGGGCCGCCGCACAGGAGACGCCCGAAGGGATCACAGGCGGTCGCCGCAAGCGGCCGTCTCCACAAGACGAAGGAGTCCTCTCGCGCCGCTGCCGCGGCGGCCCCCCTCCGGCCGGCTGCGCCGGCCACCTCCCCCGCGAGGGGGGAGGGTTTCGGTACGCGGTCTCTGGAGACCTCTCAGCAACCTCTCGGGCGACCTCTCAGGCGACCTTCACCAGGTGCGACACCAGCGGCCGGCCGCCGACGTGGAAGGCCTGCACTTCCGCCTGCAGGCGGGCGTCCGCCACGGTGCCGCGCTGATGCTGGCGGAGATGCTCCTCCCAGGTCGGCGTCTCGAACCACTCGACGATCCACTCCGGCTCCACGACGTCGACATAGGCGCCCCAGCGCACCGCGCCGTCGCGCCGGCGCACCACCGCGAGCTTCTCCAGAAGGGCGAGGAACTCCGGCTGGCGCTCGACCGGCACGCGATACTCGACAGTCACCAGTGCCCGGCGCCCGTTTCCCGCCACCGTGGGCGGCAGCGCCGGCGGCGGCGCCAAGGCGGGGGCCGCGTCGAGGTGCTGGTCGCCGGCCGGCAGCGGCAGGAACCAGCCGATCAGCGCCGCCACCGTGCCGGCCGCCGAGACGACGAGGAGCGCCGTCGACAGCGACCAGTGCTGGGCGATGACGCCCCACAGGATGCTGCCGCCGGTCATCGCGCCGAAATAGGCGGTGCGGTAGACGGCGAGGCCGCGGGCGCGCACCCAGTCGGGCAGCACGGCCTGGGCGCCTGACATCATCGCCGTCAGCACCGCCACCCAGGCCGCGCCGGCCACCGCGACGGAGGCGAACGCCACCGCGAACACGTCCGTCATCGCCAGCACGCCGACACCGGCGGCGTAGACGAGCGAGCCGGCGAGCACCATCGGCTCGGTGCCAAAGCGGCGGCGGACGCGCTGCATCACCATCGCCCCGCAGACCGCCCCCGCCCCGAGCGCGCCGAGCAGGATGCCGTAGCCGGCCGGCCCGGTGCCGAGCTGGTCGCGCGCCACGGCGGGCAGGAGCGCCCACAGCACGCTCGCAAACGCCAGGAACAGCATCGAGCGGACGATCGTGCGCTGCAGGGGCGGGTGGCGGCGCGCATAGCGCAGCCCCGCTCGGATGGCGCTGCCGAAGCGCTCGGGATGCTTGCGCACTGTTGGCTGCCGCGGCCACCAGAACAGCACCGCGAGGCCGAAGACATAGGCGGCGACGTCGATCAGATAGGCCGACGCCGCGCCCGCCGTCGCCACCACGGCGCCGGCGATCGCCGGGCCGACGGCGCGCGAGACGTTGATGCCGACGCCGTTCAGCGCGATGGCGAGCCGCAGTTCCGAGCGCGGCACGAGCTCGGAAATCACCGCCTGCCAGACCGGGAAGGTCATCGCCGTGCCGACGCCGGCGCAGAAGGTCAGCGCGAGGAGGAGCGGCGCCGTCATCATGCCGGCCGCCGTCAGGCCCGAGAAGGCGAGGCCGACGGCGCCGAGCCACAGCTGCACCGCGATCATCATCTTGCGGCGGTCGACGATGTCGCCGATCGCGCCGGCGGGCAGCGACAACAGGAACACCGGCAGCATCGCCGCCGCCTGCACCAGCGCCACGTAGACGGGGCCCGGCGCGAGGCCGGTCATCACCCAGCCCGAGGTGGCGTCGCGCACCCACATGCCGATGTTGCCGGCGGTGGCGGCGAGCCAGAGCAGCGCGAAGGCGCGGTGGCGCAGCGGCGCGAGCACCGAGACTTCGGTCGCGCCTGCCTCAGAGCCGCCCGACCCTCCGGCCACCGGCTTCCCTTCCCTGCCCCGTTCCGCCGACGGGCGCGCGGGCGGAAAACCCGCCACGGCGCGCCGTCACAGGTGCGCTCTCGGTCGACGCACGCATGAGAGTGTACACGGCCAACTGGCTGTGTACACCGCCACGCGGAGCGGGCGAGCGGGGATCAGTCCCCGGTTCGGTCGAACAGGTAGGGCTGCTCGTCGAGGATCAGGCGCAGCGAGTCGAGGCGGCCCTTCGCGTCCATCTGGAACTGCGCGAAGCCCGTCGGCTGCTCGCCGGAGGTGGCGACGATCGAGGCGAAGCGCCCCTCGGGCAGCAGGCGCACGGTGAAGACGTCGCCGTCGAAGGGCTCGAGAGCCAGCTTCGCACCGGTCTTCTCGAGCGCCATGACGAGCCGCTCGCCGTCGACGGTGATCGCCGCCGGGCCGAATTCCTGGGTGCCGAACGCCCCGGCGAGATCGGCCAGCGGGCGCGGCGGGCGGGCGTCGGCCGGCCTCACGTAGTTCGCCGCCTCGGCGTCGAACTTCGCCTTCGCCGCGGCGGCGGCCTGGGCGAGGTGGTCGAAGTCCGGCTCGCCGAGAATGCGCCGGTAGAACCACATCGCGGCCGCATCCGGGAAGCCGCGGTTCTCGCTGTTCGACAGGATGACGATGCCGACGTTCTCTTCCGGGATCAGCCCGAGGTGGGCGCCGAAACCGGCGGTGCCGCCGTTGTGCCAGACGACCCGGCCCTCGGGGAGTTCCTGGATGACCCAGCCGAGGGCGTAGGACTGCTGGTCGTTCAGCGACACCTTCGGCGTCCACGTGTAGCGCAGCCCCGCTTCCGAGACGATCGCCTTGCCCTCGAAGGTGCCGCGCCCGACGAGGGTGCGCACCCACTTCGTCATGTCGTCGACGGAGGAGTTGATGTTGCCGGCCGGGCCGAGGATGTAGGGGAAGGACGGATCGAAGGGGATCGCCACCGCGCCCTTGCCGTCGAACCGGTGGCCCTCGGCGTGGTTGGCGTCGGCCTCCATCGCCTCGGCGGTGGACGTCGTGCGCGTCATGCCGAGCGGGCCGAGGATGCGCTCCTGCGCGACCGCGAACCAGTCGGCCTTGTCCTCCAGGCGCGCGACGATGCGGCCGGCGATCAGGTGCAGGATGTTGACGTAGCCGAAGGTCGAGCGGAAGCTCGTGATCGGCTCGGCGAAGCGCAGGGAATAGACGAGGGCGTCGGCGTCGTAGCCGAGACCGGTCATGACGTCGTTGACGTAGGGCCGCATGCCGGAGCGCTGGGCGAGCAGGTCGTAGACGCGGAACTCCCGCGTCACCCACGGATCGTGCAGGGTGAAGGTCGGGTCGACGGCGAGCACGCGCTGCGCCCACTCGAGCTTCTTCTCCTCGACGAGGATGGCGAGCGTCGTCGCCAGGAAGGCCTTGGTGGTCGAGCCGATCTGGAAGAGCGTGCCGGTGTCGACCGCCGCCCCGCCGGCGGCGCGCACGCCGAAGCCCTTGGCATAGACGACCTCGTCGCCGACGACGATGCCGACGGCGGCGCCGGGAACGGCGAACTCGGCCATGCCCTTTTCGATCATCGCCTCGAAGTCGGGGAGGAGCGCCTCGACCTTCGCCTTCGCCGGCGGCACCGCCCCCTGGGCGGCCGTATCCTGCGCGGTGGCGGCGAGCGGCGCCAGCGACAGCCAGGCCGCCGTCGCGGCGCCGAGCGCCAGCCGCAGCGTCCGCAGGTGCGGGCTCCGGCCCGGATGGCCGCCGTCGCCCTGGTGTTGCCGATACCCGATCATGAGGTCCTTCCCGTTCTCGCACCGTCGATCGCGCCGGCCCTGCCCCGGCGGCGGCCGGACAGTCTCACGACTTCGCCCGCCCCGTCCACCGGGGGCGGCGCCGCGGCATGCAAGGTTGACGGCGGCCCCGGCGTGTCCTTGAACAGGCCAGTAAAAAAAATGTCCGGCGGCCTGCATCCGGATCCGCGGCACGCGAGTATCGCCAGCCGGCAGTCGCGGCGCCGCGCCGTGGCGGCCGGTCGTTCTCGTCCTCCCCCCTCGCCTCGCCTCCCGAGATCATGCGCACCTGGTCCCTGCAGACACAGCTCGCCGTCATCCTCACGGTGCTGACCCTCGGCGCCATCGCCGCGATCGGCCTCGTCGTCGACCGCGTGTCGACGCGCGAGCTGACGCTGTCGATCGGCCGCGAGATGCGCGAACTCGCCGCCCAGATGCGCGACAAGCTCGACCGATCGATGTTCGAGCGCTACCGCGACCTGTCGATCGTCGCGGCGCTCGACCCGCTGATCGCACCGGAGCTGCGCGACAAGAACCGCCGCGCCCATCTCGCCAACCTGCAGCGCACCTATCCGGACTATGCCTGGATCGGCTACACCGACCGCGCCGGCAAGGTGCTCGCCGCCACCGGCGGCCTGCTCGAGGGCGCCGACGTCTCCGAGCGGCCGTGGTACAAGGGCGCCGTCGCCGGCCCCTTCGTCGGCGACGTCCACAAGGCGGTGCTGCTCGAGAAGCTGCTGTCCAATCCGGACCCCACCGCGCCGCTGCGCTTCGTCGACGTGGCGATGCCGCTGAAGGACGCCGGCGGCGCGATCACCGGCACCGTCGGTGCCCACCTCAGCTGGTCGTGGGCGGCCGAGATCAAGACCTCGCTGCTGGCGGCCGACCACATCGCCGACGGCGTCGAGATCCTGGTGCTGTCGTCGGAGGGCGACGTGCTGCTCGGCGATCCGCGGCTCGAGGGCCAGCGGCTGTCGCTTGCGAGCATCGCCGCCGCGCAGCGCGGCGAGACCGGCGTCACCGAGGAGACCTGGCCGGACGGTGTCGCCTATCTCACCGGCTACAGCCGGTCCCGCGGCTTCCGCGACTATCCGGGCCTCGGCTGGATCGTGCTGGCGCGCCAGCCGATCGAGCTTGCACTCCGCCCGGTCGAGACCGTCGAGCGCCTGATCCTCGCCGGCGGCCTCGCCACGGCCCTGCTGTTCTGCGTCATCGGGCTCCTGATCGCCCGCGGCGTCGCCGCACCGCTCGCCCGCCTGGGCGCGGCCGCGGCGGCGATCGGGGCCGACAGCCGCGTCCAGGACGTGCCGGCCGTCGGCGGCTTCGCCGAGGTGCGGGCGCTCGCGGCGGCGCTGCGCGCCATGCTCGCCCGGCTCGGCCAGAAACAGATCGAGCTCGAAGAGGCGAACGCGACGCTCGAGAGCCGCGTCGAGGAACGCACCACCGAGCTGACGCGATCGAACCTGGCGCTCGCCGAGGAGGTGGCGGAGCGGCGGCGCATCGAGGCAGAGCGCGAGGGACTGATCGGCCAGCTGAAGCAGCTGGCGGAGACCGACTTCCTCACCGGCGTGATGAACCGCCGCTCGTTCTATGCGGCGGCGGAGCGCGAGCTGTCGGCGGCCCGCCGCTACGTCCGCGGCCTCGCCGTCGTCATGCTCGACATCGATCACTTCAAGACGATCAACGACCGCCACGGCCACCAGGTCGGCGACGAGGTGCTGAAGGCGGTGGCGGCCATCTGCCGGGACGAGTGCCGCGACAGCGACGTGGTGGCACGCTACGGCGGCGAGGAGTTCGTGCTGCTCCTCCAGGAGGCCCGTCCGGGCGATGCGCGGGACGCCGCCGAGCGCATTCGCGCCGCGGTCGCGCGGTCGCGGGTGCGCGTCGGCGACGTCGAAATCCCGGTGACGGCGAGCCTCGGCGTCGCCACCGCCGGGCCGGAGACGGCGGGCATCGACCAGCTGATCCGCGCCGCCGACGCCGCCCTCTACCGTGCCAAGGCGGCGGGCCGCGACCAGGTCATGGCCTGAGCAGGACGCGCGGTCGGGGGTCGCTTGCTGTCGAGGCAGTGCACCCCGCTACGCCGAACCCGCGGCGCCCCCCCTCCCTACCCTCCCCCGCGAGGGGGGAGGGTTTTTAATGCCTGCCTTAACGTCCCTAACGAGACGAGCGACCAACGGTGGCGGATGGCGAAGACATCCCCAAAATTTCGACGCGAACCCTCGCCCCTTGCGGGGGAGGGCAGGGAGGGGGGGCCGCGAGCACGACGCTGCGAACGGCCTCATCGACCACCCGCACCCACCCCCGATCGCTCTGATCGGCCCGAGGCGCCCGAACGTCCGCCCAGCAAGTCGCCTTCAGCCCGGCTGCTCCGCCTCGCCCCACCGTGCCGCGGCGCTGTCGTCGGCGTCCGTCGCCGCGACCCAGCCGCCGGTGCTGCCGTCGGCGCCGTGCTCGCGCTTCCAGAACGGCGCCCGCGTCTTCAGGAAATCCATCAGGAAGGCCGCGGCCTCGAAGGCCGCCGCACGGTGCGCCGAGGCGGTGGCGACGAGGACGATCGGCTCGCCGGGACGCACCAGACCGTGGCGGTGGACGACGCAGAGGCCGGTGATCGGCCAGCGCCGCTTCGCCTCCTCCGCGATACGGCCGATCTCCTCCTCGGCCATGCCGGGATAGTGCTCGAGCTCGAGGGCGGCGAGCCGGCCGCCCTCGTCGCGGCAGTAGCCGACGAAGCTGACGGTCGCGCCGACGGCGCCGTCGACGACGAGGCGCGCGGCCTCGGCGGC
The DNA here is from genome assembly GCA_943372725.1 of Pseudoxanthobacter soli DSM 19599. Classification (GTDB taxonomy): domain Bacteria; phylum Pseudomonadota; class Alphaproteobacteria; order Rhizobiales; family Segnochrobactraceae; genus CAMDHY01. The sequence goes on along the minus strand of CALRZT010000015.1, from coordinate 2,063 downwards.
GGGGTCGAAGGCGGTGCCGACGATGGAAACCTCGGCCATGCGGACACCTCGGATGGGAGCCCCGCGGAGGGCTGCGGGGCGGCGGCCTCAGCCGCCGGTCATCGGCGGGAACAGCGCGATCTCGCGCGCCCCGGCGATCGGCGCGGAGGCCGGCACGTGGACGCGGTCGACGGCGACGCGGATCGTCCCGGGGCGCTCGAAGGCGCGGGCGTAGTTGTCGCCGCGGCCGGCCAGCCAGGCGACGAACTCGCCCGCCGTCGCCACTTCGGGGGGCGGCGCGAGGTCCTCCTCGGCGAGGCCGATGCGCTCGCGCACCCAGGCGAAATAAAGCACTCTCACGGCTCGCTCTCGACGAGATGGCCGATCCCGGCGCGGAAATAGTCCCAGCCGGTGTAGAGCGTCAGGATCGCCGAGATCCACAACAGCCCGAGGCCGATGGTGGAGAGATAGGGGATGACGCGGTCGCCAGCCGGATGGGCGAGCAGCACGCCGACGGCGACGAGTTGCGCCGTCGTCTTGTACTTGGCGAGCTTCGTCACCGGCACGCCGACGCGCAGCTCGGCGAGATATTCGCGCAAGCCGGAGACCAGCATCTCGCGGCACAGGATGATGATGGCGGCGATCAGCGACCAGCCACCGATCGTCCCGGAGGCGGCGAGCAGCAGGAGGCAGGTGGCGACGAGAAGCTTGTCGGCGATCGGGTCGAGCATGCGGCCGAGGGCCGACTGCTGCTGCCAGGCGCGGGCAAGATAGCCGTCGAAGAAGTCGGTGACCGCGGCGGCGAGGAAGATGCCGACGGCTGTCCATCGGGCCTCGTCACCGGGCACGTAGTGGCAGACGGCCACTGCCGGCACGGCGGCGATGCGCGCGTAGGTGAGGATGTTCGGCAGGCTGAGGGCGGTGCCGCGCGCCACGTCGCGAAGCCTCCGTACGCGAGAAACCGGAGCGCCCGTCAGACCATGCGCGAGGGGGCGGCGTCAACGCCGCAGATCGTCGCCGGCCGCCCGTGCAGGGACGGCTACAGCGCCGGTGTGGCGACGGGCGCCGGCGCGGCAGCAGCGCCGGGTGTCGCGGCGGCGGGTGTCGCGGTGGCGGGCGTCGGGACGGCGGGCGTCGGGACGGCGGGCGCCGCGGTGGCCGGAGACGGCGGCACGGTCGTCGGAGCGGCGGCCGGGGTCGCCGAGACGCCGGCCGTGCCGGCGACGAAGCCCGGAGGGGCCGGTGGGGCGCGGTCGAGGCCGACGATCTCGATGCCGTCCGGAGCCAGCACCTTGGCGGCGCCGGCCTTGCCAGCGGCGCCGGCGACGAGGGCGCGCATCTGCGGCGCGATCTCGGCGAGCTGGGCGAACTTGCCGTGGTTGAGGCCGTCGAGCGACTTCACCTTCGTCATGTCGATGACGACGGCGCCGAGCTCGACCAGTTCCTCGTCGTCGGTGTAGGCGCCAAGCCGCACCTTGTCGCCGGCGAGGAAGTCGGAGATGCCGAGCGCCTTGTCGTCGCGCGAGACGATGATGATGAAGGGCTTCCTCGGCTTGCCGAAGCGCTTCAGCTGCGTCTTGAAGACGTCGACGTCGATGTCGGGGGCCGCCAGCACGACGGCGCCGAGCCGCTCGATCGGCGGCAGATTGCCGGAGATCTTGAGCTGACGGAGCGCCTCGACCGTCACCCAGTTGCCCATCGAGTGGGCGATGATCGACACCTCCTCGGCGTCGCTGGCGAAGGCGAGGCGGATGGTCTCCTCCAGCCCGTCGCGCGCCGCCGTGGCGCTGTTGTTGTCGTAGAGATAGCCCTCGGTCTTGCCGCGCGACGCCCAGGTGAACAGCAGCGGCACCATCGGCGCATGCGAATCGTCCGCGAGCTGCAGGATCCGGTACATCGCCTCGTTGAACTGCGTGTTGTAGCCGTGCACGAAGATCGCGACCTTGCGCTGGCCCGGGGGTCTCAGCGCCAGTTGCGCCTTCAGGTCGGCGAGGAACTCCGCCTCGCTCTCGCGGAACACCGCCTCGCGCACCACCATGTCGGTGGCGGGATTGCCGGGGGCCTGCTTCGGATATTCGATCTGG
>CALRZT010000014.1:0-30364 GCA_943372725.1 Pseudoxanthobacter soli DSM 19599 | reverse complement strand
CGTCGCGGGTGAACTCGGCGACGTAGTCGGTCGCCGGATTGACGACGAGTTCCTCCGGTGTGCCGGTCTGGATGACCTCGCCGTCTTTCATGATGGCGATGCGGTCGGCGAGGCGGATCGCCTCGTCGAAGTCGTGGGTGATGAAGGCGATCGTCTTGTGCAGCACGCCCTGCAGGCGCAGGAGCTCGTCCTGCATCTCGCGGCGGATCAGCGGGTCGAGCGCCGAGAACGGCTCGTCGAGGAACCACACCTCGGGCTTGGTGGCGAGGCTGCGGGCGATGCCGACGCGCTGCTGCTGGCCGCCGGAGAGCTCTCGCGGATAGAAGTGCTCGCGCCCGCGCAGCCCGACGAGCTCGATGACTTCGCGAGCCCGCGCCTCGCGCTTGGTCCGGTCGATGCCCTGGATGCTGAGCGGAAAGGCGATGTTGTCGAGCACATTGAGGTGCGGCAGCAGCGCGAAATTCTGGAACACCATGCCCATGCGGTGGCGGCGGAGCTCGATCAGCTCGGCGTCGGAGACCTTGAGGAGGTCCTTGCCCTCGAACTCGACGGTGCCGAAGGTCGGCTCGACGAGGCGCGACATGCAGCGCACTAGGGTCGACTTTCCCGAGCCAGACAGCCCCATGATGATGAAAATCTCGCCCTGGCGAATCTCGAGGTCGACATGGCGGACGGCGCCGACCAGCTTCGCCTCGGCGAGGTCGGCCGAGGTGGCGCGGCCGTCGCGCTTGCCGATCCAGTCGGCGGCGTCGGGGCCGAACACCTTCCAGACGTTGCGGCACGCGAGCTTGACCGGGCGCGGATCGACCGGCTTGGCGAGCGCGGCCGACAGGCCCGTGTCGACTGCAGCGTTCATGCACCGTCCTTCGTCATCATGTGCGGTTGTCCGCGGCCCCGATCGATGCAGGATCGGGGCCGCAACCGTCTCCAGTCGGCGGAGCCTCGCCCCGCCGGGACCTTACTCGGCCCACTTCTTCCAGGTCGCCTCGTTGGCGGCGATCCACTCGGCCGCCACGTCCTCGGGTGACTTGCCGTCGAGGTCGATCTGACCGCTCATGGCGTTCAGGACGTCGGTGTCGATCGTGTAGGCCTTGGCCACCTTGTGCGCGACCGGCCACTTCTCCTTCATGCCGCCCCAGGCATACTTCCAGATGTCGCCGTGCGGCTTGCCGCAGTCATACTTGGCATCCGGGTTCACGCCGACCTTCGGGTCGTTGTAGCACTCGGCCGAATACTCGGGGAACTGCACCCACTCGCCCTTGTACTTGGCCGGCGCCCAGTGCGGCGAGTAGACCCACAGCATGATCGGCGCCTGGCGCTGGTAGGCGGAGTCGAGCTCGGCGAACATCGCCGCGTCGGTGCCGGCGTGGATCACCGTGAACGGCAGGCCGAGGGAGACGACGCGCTCGTCGTCATAGCCTTCCCACGTCACCGGGCCACCGACATAGCGGCCGTTCGGCGCGGTCTCCGGCGTCGAGAACGCCTCGGCGCACTTCGGGTCCTTCAGCGCCTCCCAGTTCGGCAGGCCGGGGCACTTGTCCTTCATGTAGAGCGGGTACCACCACTCTTCCTTCGCCTTCGGGCCGAGAGGACCGAGGTTCTCGGTCTGGCCGGTGGCGTCGGAGGCCTTCATCGCCTCGCCGGCGGTGGTGTCCCAGAACTCCATCGCCACCGTCAGGTCGCCGTTGGTGAGACCCGTCGTCAGGCTGGAGAGGTAGTCGGCGGTCGGGTACTCGACCGTGTAGCCGAGCTTCTCGAGGATGCCGCCGAAAATCTTGGCGTTGAGGTTGACGCTGGTCCAGTCGAACAGCGCGACCTTGATCGGTTCGTTCGATTCCGGCGCGGCGGCGAGAGCCGGTCCGCCGAGGCACCACGTGGCGGCCGCGATCGCGAGCGCCCCTTTTCCAACTCTCGAGAAACGACTGCTCATCGACATGTCTTCTTCTCCAGTTGTGCGATCCGGAAGCGCTGGTTCAGCTCACTCGCGTCGGTCTTCGTCCTTGCTGCCCAGTTTTAATTCTCTCGACGCACCCGTGCGACCACGCTCCGGCTGGCTCGTCGAACCCTGCGAAATCAAGACCCCGTGCGCCATCATCGGCGCGTCGCGGGCGGCATCGATCCACCCGCTCCCCCAGTTTTCACCAGATGAAACTTATATGCCTTGCGCCCTCCTCCGCAATGCCTCTTCAGGATGACGGTGCCCTTTCAGCAAGCCATTCGGCTGCAGCGAACAGTATAGGCGTGCACTGCACAAAGATGCAGCGCGATGATCATCCAAAGTGCAGGCAAGTGCGCAGCGCTTGTGCGTCCGCGCCCTGCCGATCAGGATCGCGGCCGCGTTTTCTGCGGATCGTAGTGCGGGAACGGCACGACTCGCGCCGGCAGGCGCTTCTGGTGGCCATCGAGCTTGCCGATCTCCACCTCGGTGCCAACGCCGGCATGGGTGACGTCGAGGCGGGCGAGCGCGATCGTCTTGCCGAGGAGCGGCGAGCGCATGCCGCTCGTCACTCGGCCGATCTCGGCGCGGCCGACGTGCAAGCAGTCGCCGTGGCCGACGGCGACATTGGCGTCGATCTCGAGCCCGACGAGCTTGCGCTGCGGATTGTCTTTGCGGCGGATCAAGGCGTCGCGACCGATGAAGTCGTCCGCCTTGCCCTTCAGCGGCACCGTGAAGCCGATGCCGGCCTCGAACGGGTCGGTCTGGTCGGAGAACTCGGTGCCGGCGAAGATCAGCCCCGCCTCGATGCGCACCATGTCGAGGGCCGCGAGGCCCATCGGACGCAGGCCGTGTGGCTGCCCGGCATCCCAGACGGCGTCGAAGACGGTGCCGGCATCGCGCGGATGGCACCAGATCTCGTATCCCAGCTCACCGGTGTAGCCGGTGCGCGAGACGACGACGGGCGCTCCTTGCGCGTCGCCGATGCGGCCGACGGCGAAGCGGAACCACTCGAGTTCGGCCATCGAGGGCTGCGTCGGCGCCGTCCAGACGATCTCCTTGAGGATGTCGCGGCTCGCCGGCCCCTGCACGGCGATGTTGTGCATCTGGTCGGTCGAGGACCGCACCATCACGGTGAGGCCGAGCTTCTCGGCCTGCTGGCGCAGCCAGACGCCGCCGAAGTCGTCGCCGCCGATCCAGCGGAAGTTGTCGCGACCGAGCCGCAGCAGCGTACCGTCGTCGATCATGCCGCCGTGCTCGTAGCACATGGCGGTGTAGACCACCTGGCCGACCCCGAGCTTCTTGACGTCGCGCGTCAGCGTGTACTGCAGCAGCGCCTCGGCGTCAGGCCCGGTCACCTCGAACTTGCGCAGCGGCGACAGGTCCATCACCACCGCCTTCTCGCGGCAGGCCCAGTATTCCTCCACTGCCCCGCCCTTGGCGAAGCTGTTGGCGAGCCAGTAGCCGCGGTACTCGGAGAAGTCGCGGGTGTGGCGGGCGAAGCGATCGTGGAACGCCGTCTCGCGGGTCAGTTTCGGCTCGGCGTCGGGGGTCATGCGGGTCGCTATGGCACGAGAGAACTTTTCGGCACCCGAATAGGTGCGGACGTGGATGTCGGTGAGGTGCCAGCCGTTCGCCGGCGTGGTGTCGTCCGGGCAGGCGGAGGAGACGCAGACGAGGTCGGTCAGCGCCCGCAGCAGCACATAGTCGCCGGGCCGCGACCACGGCTCGTCGGAGACGACGTGGCCATGCGCGTCGATCGCCGTGTTGAAGAAGAAGTTGATCGCCATCCAGCCCGCGCGTGGTGTCACGCCCCGCCCGGCAAGCGCGCTGTTGAAGTTCTCCGAACAGTTGACGTGGCCGGGATAGCCGATGTCGTCATAGTACTTGGCGGCGCAGGCGAGCGCGAAGGCGTCGTGACGGCCGCAGGTGTCCTGCACCACCTCGACCAGCGGTTCCATGTCCTGGTCATAGTACTTCGAGTGCAGGCCGGGCATCGGATAGGCCGTCCCCATCAGCGTGCGCGTCGTCGTCACGTCGAGGGGGTGGTCCCTGCCCTTGTCGAGCTTGCGCGCGGAGAAGCACTGGAAGTCGGTGCACTGCCGACCGTCGACGTCGATGATCTGGATGTAGTCGCCCGCCTTGACGAAATAGGACCGCGCCGTCGCCGAGTGGACGCGGATGTCGTCGACGGGGTCGGCAAGCGGATCGGGCAAGGCGTGTGTGCCGACGAGGCGCGGCCGGGCACGCTGGATCAGCACGGCGAGCGGCGTCGCGGTGTCGTGGCCGTCGACGGCCATCGGTCCGCCCGGTGCCGCAACGACGAGGGCACCGTCGCGCTGCACGGTGAAGCGCTCCTGCGCTCCCGCCGACGTCCCCTCGCCGAAGAGGTGCACTGCCGAAGCCCCGCCGAGCGCGATACCGCGCCGCTCCAGACGCCGGCGGAAGAGCGCGAGGCTCGGCTCTCCCGACAACAGCAGCGCCTTCAGGCCGGAGGCATTGCCGTTCGCCGGAGCGCCGAGGACACCGGGATCGGTGTGGCCGTGGCCATCGACGGCGACGATCTCGCAGACCTGACCGCCCTCGAGATTGCGGATGGCGACGGTGTCGCCCGCCTCGACCTCGACGAGGATGGCGCCGGCGCCGGGGACGTGGTGGCGCTCGAGCCCGCTCGTCGCGACGGAGCCGTCCGGCCGGAGAATCCGGCTCGGGCGTGGCGGGCCAGCGATGACCTCGGGATAGCGGAGCTGCAGCAAGGCAGGACCCTCGTCGCGCCGCGCCGACGGCGTCGTCGCGAAGGCGTTCCCCGGAGCGCCCGCCGGTGACGATACCGGGTCACCCCGGGCCCGACAAGGAGACGTCCTCAGGCTCCGTGCGCGGCCCGTGCTGCGATGGCGTCGGCGAGCAGCGCGGCGACAGCGTCGTGCAGGACGGGCGTCGCGGCCACCAGCGGCGGATGGCGGACGGTCTCGCGATTGTAGGCGACCGGGTTGCCGTCGAGATCGGTCAGCCGTCCGCCGGCCTCCTGCACCAGCAGGTCGGCTGCGGCGAGATCCCAGTCGCACGCCTTGCTGCTCGCGGCGGCGGCGTCGAGGCGGCCGGCAGCGACGAGCGCCAGACGATAGGCGAGCGAGTGGACGAGCGGCACCGGCTCGACGCCCGCCTCGGCGAACACGGTGGTGCGGACGAACCCCTTCGGCCCGGCGATGCGGGCCCCGGCGAGCCGGGTCGCACCGCTCGTCGTGACCGTGGCGCCGTTCAGTTGCGCCCCGCCGCCGAGGCTCGCGAGGAAGAGTTCGTCGCGCGGCGGGCAGAGCACGGCGGCGGCGATCGGGCGGCCGTCCTCGACGATGGCGAGGCTGACCGTCCAGTCCTCGTCGCCGCGCACGAAGGCACGGGTGCCGTCGATCGGATCGACGATGAAGATGCGGCGGTGTTGCAGGCGGACCGGGTCGTCGACGCTCTCCTCCGACAGCCAGCCATAGTCCGGCCGCGCCGCACCGAGGTGCGTGGCGAGGAAGCGGTCGATCGCAAGGTCGGCCTCGCTCACCGGCGACGAGTCGCCCTTCGTCCAGACCTCCGGCGACTGGCGGAAATAGCCCATCGCCATCGCGCCCGCACGGCGGGCGGCATCGGCGAGGAGGGCAAGATCGGCGGCGGCGGCGGCGGCCACGCCGTCAGCGACCGGCAATGGTCAGGCCCTCGATGGCGATGGTGGGAGCGTTGGTGGCGCCGCGGAACTCGAGATCGTTGGCGACCACCATGCGCGAGAACATGTCGCCGAGATTGCCGGCGATGGTGATCTCGCTGACGGGCCCGCCGAGTTCGCCGTTCTCAATCCAATAGCCGGCGGCACCGAGGCTGTAGTCGCCGGTGACGAGGTTGGCGCCGTGGCCGATGAGGTCGGTGACGTAGAGGCCGGTGCCGACCTGGGCGAGCAGCTCGGTTGGGCTGAGACGCCCCGGCTCCAGCGTCAGGTTGGTGGAGGACGGCGACGGCGAGCCGCCGCCGCGGGCGGCGCGGCCGTTGCTCGTGAGGCCGAGCTCTCGCGCGGTGGCGCCGTCGAGCAGCCAGTCGGTGAGGATGCCGTCCTCGACGAGGGCGAACGGCCGGCCGGCGACGCCCTCGCCATCGAAAGGCCGCGAGCCAAGGCCGCGACGCCGGGTCGGGTCGTCGGTGATGCGGATGCCGGGCGCGAAGACGCGCTCGCCGCGCTTGTCCTTGAGGAAGCTCGTGCCGCGGGCGATCGCGGCGCCGTTGGCGGCGCCGGCCAGAGCCCGCACAAGGCTCGTGGAGGCGCGCGGCTCGTAGACGATGGTGGCGGTCTGCGTCTCGACCCGGCGCGGCGAGACGCGGCGCACCGCCCGCTCGCCGGCGCGCCGGCCGACATAGTCCGCGGCCTCGACGTCCTCCAGATGCGCGGCGGAGCTCGACCAGTAGTCGCGCTCCATGCCGGTGCCCTTACCGGCGACCGCCATCGCCGAGCGGCCGTGGCGGGAGCCGAGATAGGCGCCAGTGAAGCCGCCGGAGGTGGCGAGCACCATCCCGCCGAGGCTCCAGGAGGCGGAGGCGCCGCCGGACCGACTGACGCCGGCGACCTCGCGCATCGCCGCCTCGGTGGCGAGCGCCGTCTCGGTCAGTTGCGCCGCCGTCGGCGCCTTCGGATCGACGAGATCGAGGTCGGGGAAGTCGCGTGCGAGCGCGTCGGGATCGGCGAGACCGGCAAAGGGATCCTCCGGCGCGTGGCGGGCCATTGCCACGGCGCGCTCGACGAGGGCGGCCGCCTCGGACGGTGCGTTCGTCGAGACGGTGGCGAAGCGGCGCCCGACGAAGACGCGCAGCGACAGGTCGTCGGACTCGGAGCGCTCCGTCTCCTCGACGCGGCCGTCGCGCACCTCGATGGCGAGCGCCGTGCCGCGCACGACGACGACGTCGGCGGCATCGGCTCCGGCGCGGCGCGCCTGTGCGACGAGATCGGCGGCGACGGACTTCAGGCGATCGAGATCGGGGGTATCGGTCATGCGGTGTCCCGTGCGCACCGTCCGTCCGGCCGCACCGACGGGTGCGAGGGAGGCGGTGCGGTCCCCGTTCATCTACGGCGCCGACCCACCCCTCGCAAGGCACGGGCGTCGCGAGGTCGCGGGCAAAGCGACGGGAAGGGGGGACGAGCGGGCGCGAATTTGCGCGATCCGGGTGAGGTTTGCGTAACCGTGCGGGAAGAGCCACCCCGCCCACCACCCCCGCGTTAACGGCCGCACAAGCACGCCGGCCCCCTGATCGCGGGCAGACAAGAGCCGGAGACAGCCGGCGATCAGGAGCAGGCCGACGTGCCCCCATCGACCGCAGACATCACCACTGCCGACCGCGCCCCGCGCGCCGCCGACGACCTGCTGCCCCACCGCTTCGCGGCCGAAGAGGGCGTCGTCGGCAACGACGCGCTGCTGTCGCTGGTGCTCGACGAGACCCATGCCGTCATCCGGCGGCGGCTCTCGGGCGTGGCGATGACGATGGTGATCCCGGTCGCGGCCTTCCGCGGCGTCGGCGTGTGCATCTCGGATGATCTCGACGAGATTTCCTTCGTCCTCGTCCACTCCGACCCGGGCCTGACGGTGCCGCTCGGCGCGACCGACACGGTCGACGAAGCCGCCCGCCGCCTCGACGGCTGGTCGAAGGCGCTCCGGCTGCCGCGGCTTTTCGTCGACCGTGACGGCGTCGCCGCGCCGATCGACGCGGTGATCGCCAAGGCCGCGCCGGACACCCCCGCCCGCCCGCCGGTGCGCGCCGGCGGTCCGTCACTGCGCGTCCACGAGGGCGGTCGCGCCGGGCTCAATCGCTGATCTCTGACGCGTTGATCTCTCAGGCGCCGACTCCGGCGGCGCGCAGGCCCGCGTCGGCGACGAGGCCGAGGAAGGGCAGCCAGCCGGCGATGCGGTTCGACCGGAACAGCATCAGGCAGCGGGCCGGGTCGTCCTCGTCGAGGGTCGCCACCTGCCAGGCGAGATGGGTGGCGAAAGCGGCGAGGCCAACGTAAGCCGGCACCCCTGCCCCAACGAGCGCAAACGCCACGGCGAGCGCCACCACCGTCGCCACGAACAGCCCGCCGATCGACAGCTTCGTATACCGGCCGAACAGGCGTGCCGTGGACCGCACGCCGACGATGGCGTCGTCGCGGCGGTCCTGGTGGGCGTAGATGGTGTCGTAGCCGATCGTCCACAGGATGGCGGCGAGGTAGAGCGCCACCGGGGCCCAGTCGAGGCGCCCGAACACCGCCGTCCAACCGAGGAAGGCGCCCCACGAGAAGGCGAGGCCGAGCACCATCTGCGGCCAGTCGGTGATGCGCTTGGCGAACGGATAGGCGGCGACGACGACGAGCGAGCCGGTGGCGACGAAGATCGTCGGCCAGTTGAACTGCACGAGCACCGCGAGGCCGACGAAGGAGAGCGCCACGGCGAAGGCGAAGGCGCGCTTGGCGCTCACCTGGCCGCTCGGGATCGGCCGCGAGCGAGTGCGGGTGACCTGCGCGTCGACGTCGCGGTCGACGACGTCGTTGTAGGTGCAGCCGGCGCCGCGCATGACGATGGCACCGACGAGAAACAGCACGAGGTGCCAGGGGTTCGGGTAAGGCGCGCCGGCGGCGACCGCCGCCAGCGCCGCCGACCACCAGCACGGCCACAGCAACAGCCACCAGCCGATCGGCCGGTCGAGCCGGGCGAGCCGGGCATAGGGCCGCCACGCCAGCGGCGCCCAGCGGTCCACCCAGTTGCCGCGGTCGGCGTCGGCGACGGCACGGTCGGTCATCGGCGTCCTCCCTCCCCCCTGGTGCACCACCGCGCGGCCGCCGCGTCAAGGCGGTGCGATCGCCCGTCGCGCCGGCGGTTCCGCCGTGCTAAGCGCGGCCCGGACCTCCGACGCGAAAACGGGCCGACGCCATGACCTCCGACGACCGCCTCAATGTGCTCGTGATCGGCTCCGGCGGGCGCGAGCACGCGCTCACCTGGAAGCTGGCGCAGTCGCCGCGGCTCGGCAAGTTGTGGGCGGCGCCAGGCAACCCGGGCATCGCCACCGTCGCCGACCTGGTGCCGATCGCCGTCGGCGACGCGCCGGCGACGGTGGCGTTCTGCCGCGACAATGGCGTCGACCTGGTGGTGGTCGGACCGGAGGCGCCGCTCGTCGCCGGGCTCGCCGACCGGTTGACCGAGGCCGGCATCACCGTCTTCGGACCGAGCGCCGCCGCAGCGCAGCTGGAAGGGTCAAAAGGTTTCACAAAAGACCTTTGTGCCGAGGTGGGCATCCCGACCGCCGCCTACGCCCGCTTCCGCGACGCCGCCTCGGCGCGCGCCTATGTCGAGATGAGCGGCGCGCCGATGGTCGTGAAGGCCGACGGCCTCGCCGCCGGCAAGGGCGTCGTCATCGCCATGACGACCGCCGAGGCGCTGGAGGCCGTCGATGCCTGCTTCGAGGGCGCCTTCGGCGCGGCCGGCGCCGAGGTGGTGGTGGAGGCTTTCCTCGAGGGCGAGGAGGCGAGCCTGTTCGCCCTGACGGACGGCGTGACGGTGGTGCCCTTCGGCACCGCCCAGGACCACAAGCGCGTCTTCGACGGCGACCATGGGCCGAACACCGGCGGCATGGGCGCCTACTCGCCGGCGCCGGTGATGACGGCCGAGATGACCGAGCGGGCAATGGCGGAGATCGTCCGTCCGACGGTGGCGGCGCTCGCCGCCCGCGGCACGCCGTTCCAGGGCGTGCTCTTTGCCGGGCTGATGATCACCGCGAAGGGCCCGGAACTCATTGAATACAACGTCCGCTTCGGCGACCCGGAATGCCAGGTGCTGATGCCGCGGCTCGAGAGCGACCTCCTGGACCTCCTGTTGCGCTGCGCCACCGGCCACCTCGCCGGCGCGGTGCCGCGGTGGCGGGACGAGACGGCGCTCGCGGTGGTGATGGCGGCGGACGGCTATCCCGGCGAGCCAAGGAAGGGCACGGTGATCGGCGGTCTCGCCGCAGCCGAGGCGACGGGGGCGACGGTCTTCCACGCCGGCACGGCGCTCGCCGGCGACGGTACGCTCGTCGCCAACGGCGGCCGCGTGCTGGGCGTGACGGCGAGCGGCGCCACCGCCGCAGAGGCACAGCAGCGCGCATACGCCGCCGTGGACCGCATCGACTGGCCGGGCGGCTTCTGCCGGCGCGACATCGGCTGGCGAGCCGTGGCACGGGAAACCGGCTCGGACTGAGCAGCCCGAGCGACCGCTGTTTCCGTACGAGCGAGCGGCCTCAGTGGCCGCTCATGCTCGACACCGTGTTGAGCACGACGACGCCGCCGATGATCATGGCGAGACCGAGGGCCCCGGCGAGGTCGAGCTTCTCGCCGTAGAAGACGATGCCCGCAGTGGCGGCGAGCACGATGCCGAGGCCCGACCAGACCGCATAGGCAAAGCCCAGCGACAGCGAGCGCAGCGCCAGCGACAGCAGGAAGAACGCCAGCCCGTAGCCGACGACGACGGTGACCGTCGGCCACAGCCGGGTGAAGCCGTCGGCGGACTTCAGCGCCGTCGTGGCGATCACCTCGGCGACGATCGCGATGGCGAGGAGCACATAGGCCATTGTCACTCCTCGCCGGGCACAAAGGCGTCGAAGGCCGCCCAGAATGGTTCGCGGAAGCGGTCGGCCTCCATCATCAGTTCGTGGCGGGCGCCCGGAACCAGAATGACGCCGCCGTTGACGAGCCGCTTGCCGAAGCGCTCGACGGCGCGGGCATCGACGACGCGGTCGCGGCCGGAGGCGAAGAGCAGCGTCGGCAGCGTCATCCGCTCGACGAGCTCGGCCTTCTTCAGCGTCACCATCGTGTCGCGGGCGGCCTTCACCCAGCCGATCGTCGGCGCGCCCAGGCGCAGCGCCGGTGCCGCATCGAGGACGGCGAGGTTGCGCGCGAAGCGGGCTCGGTCGGAGGTGAGCGGGTTGCCCTCGAACACGCCCGGTTCGCCGGCGCCGGGGCGGCGGGCGGAGACCTGCTTGCGCCCGAGCCCGACGAGGCTCGCGACCTCGAGGACGGATGCGAACACCCACTCCGGCATGGTGCGTTCGCCGAAGCCGAGCAGCGGCGAGATGGTGACGAGGCGCGAGAACAAGGGGTGCAGCCGCCGCACGCCGAGGAGCACGACGGCGCCGCCGGTGGAGTGCGCGAGCGCGGTGTAAGGCGGCGGCAGCGCCGGCATCACCGCCTTGCGCATCACCGTCTCGATGTCGGCGACATAGTCGTGGAACGAGGCGACGTGGCCGACGTGCGGGTCCTTCGTCAGGCGGCCGGAGCCGCCCTGGCCGCGCAGGTCGAAGGTGGCGACAGCGAAGCCGCGCTTCTGCAGGTCGGCGACGGTCTCGAAATACTTCTCGATGAACTCCGCCCGGCCTTGGACGATCACCACCGTGCCGCGCGCCTCGCCGGTGGCGGGCCAGAGGGCGACGCGCAGCGGCACGTTCCAGCGGCCGGCGACCGTCAGCGTGCGCACGCCCGGCGGCACCGGGTTGATCGGCAGGTCGAGGAGAGCCGGGGCGGCCGGGTCAGCCTTCACGAGCATGGGCGCTCCGGCGTGGTCGATGACCAGCGAGGTCATCGCACACGACCCCCTTGAACTGCAAAATCGCCATTCCTACCTCGGTGCTGCGGGCGCCAACCGGGTCCGCAGGAATGCCCACAGTCCGGCCAAGACGGCGGACGGAGCGCATTCCGGACATCAACGTCGCTTCTTCTTGGAGGACACCATGCGTCACTTCGATCTGAGCCCCCTCTATCGGACCACCGTCGGCTTCGACCGGCTGTTCAACCTGCTCGACCAGGGTGCCGGCGCCGAGGCGCCGACCTATCCGCCCTACGACATCGAGCGCACCGGCGACAACGCCTATCGCGTCACCATGGCGGTGGCCGGCTTCGCCGACAAGGACCTCGCCATCGAGGCGCGTGAGAACGTGCTGACGGTGAAGGGCGAGAAGCAGGCCGAGACGGACGGCAGCGAGCGTCAGGTGATCTACCGCGGCATCGCCGGCCGCGCCTTCGAGCGCCGCTTCCAGCTCGCCGACTATGTCGTCGTGAAGGGTGCGAGCCTCGAGAACGGCCTCCTGCACATCGACCTCGTGCGCGAGGTGCCGGAGCAGCTGAAGCCACGCCAGGTGCCGATCCGCGCCGCGCAGCCCAAGCAGATCGAGCAGGTCGCCGCCTGACGATCGCCGGCCGGCCTGCGGTCGGCCAAGGAACGGTAGAGACCGACGGGGCGCCTCGCGAAAGCGGGGCGCCCTCTTTGCGTTCGGAGGCCCAATTCGACGACCTCTGAGGCGCGAGGAACAAACGACGGTATCGCCGCCGACCGCACCGATGTGTTAAAAGACTGGGCCGCCCGTGCTTCGGGCGAAGTAGAACTGTCGCACATTCACACGTCCAGGCTGAGGTCTTGGACGAAAAGATGAAGGCTGGCAGGGTCCGATGGGCCGATGCGGGGGAAATTTGCATGAAAAATCTACTGTCGACTTCCGGGCTGGGTGCGATGGCTCTCGCGTTTGGCCTGTCTATGGCCGCGGTACCGGAGACCGCGAGCGCACAGGACAAGTTGCCGAACATCATCGTCATGTGGGGAGACGACGTCGGCTACTGGAACGTCAGTGCCTACAGCTTGGGATTGATGGGCTACAAGACGCCCAACATCGACCGGCTCGCCAAGGAAGGTGCGCTGTTTACCGACTATTACGGTCAGCAGAGCTGCACCGCAGGTCGCGCGGCCTTCATCACCGGCCAGAGCCCGATCCGGACCGGTCTCCTGAAGGTGGGTCTGCCCGGAGCGGCCGAAGGCATGCCGGACGCCGATCCGACAATTGCGACCTTGCTCAAGACGCAAGGCTACATGACGGCGCAATACGGCAAGAACCATCTCGGCGACCGCAACGAGCACCTGCCGACGGTCCACGGCTTCGACGAGTTCTTCGGCAATTTCTATCATCTGAATGCCGAAGAGGAGCCGGAGAATCCCGACTATCCGAAAGATCCAGCTTTCAAGGCGAAGTTCGGCCCACGCGGCGTCTTCAAGTGCGTCGCAACCGCGACGGACGATCCGACGGAGGATTCCCGGTTCGGCAGGTGGGGCAAGCAAAAATGCGAAGATACCGGCCCACTGACCAAAAAGCGGATGGAGACTATAGACGAAGAGGTCACCGCCGGCGCGATCGACTTCATCGACCGGGCGGTGAAGGCCGACAAGCCATTCTTCCTGTGGTGGAATTCGACGCGGATGCACGTCTTCACCCATCTCAAGCCCGAATCCGAAAACAAGACCGGACTGGGAATTTACGCTGACGGCATGGTCGAGCACGACGGCCACGTCGGCCAAGTGCTGAAGCAGATCGACGAACTCGGCATCGCCGACAACACGATCGTCATCTATTCAACCGACAACGGCGCCGAGGTGATGTCCTGGCCGGACGGCGGAACGACACCTTTCCGCGGCGAGAAGAACACGAACTGGGAGGGCGGTTACCGCGTGCCGGCGGTGGTGCGTTGGCCGGGCCTCGTCAAGCCTGGGACCATCATCAACGACATCGCGTCGCACGAAGACTGGATGACGACACTCCTGGCGGCAGCGGGTATGCCTGACGCGAAGGAGAAGCTGGCGTCGGGACTGACGGTCAGCGACAAGACGTTCAAGTCGCATCTCGACGGCTACGATATGCGCGACATGCTGTCCGGGGCCGGCCCCGGCCCGCGCCACGAGTTCCTGTACTGGACCGACGACGGCGACCTTGCGGCGCTTCGCTATGACCAGTGGAAGCTCGTCTTCCTGGAGCAGCGGGCCGAAGGCTTCGACGTCTGGCAGGAACCTCTCGTGGAACTGCGGGTGCCGAAGCTGTTCTCGCTGCGGGCCGATCCGCTGGAGCGCGCCGACCGCGAGGGCATGGACTACTTGCGCTGGCGGTTCGAACGGCTGTTCCTGCTCGTTCCGGCGCAGGCCTATGTTGCACAGTGGCTGCAGAGCTTCACCGAGTTCCCGCCGCGTCAGAAGCCGGGCTCCTTCTCTCTCGAGCAAGTGATGAACAAGCTCACCGAGGCCGAGAACTGAGGCATCCGTCGTCGACCGCTTTGGGCCGTGTCGCGAAAACGGGCGCCTCGTTTGGGCTCGCTGGACGCCGGCCCGAACCAACGTTCCCTCACCCCGCAACGGAACGGAACGGCCGCAAGGCGACAGGCTTGCGGCCGTCGACATCGCCGGACGCCGCCGCTCGAAGGATGCGGCGGAAAGTCGGGCATTCCATGTGACTCGGTGCGGTGCAGGCGACGGCGTGACGCAGGCCGTCGCGCATCACCGTCAGGGTGCGGATCGTGCGGTCGAGTTCATCGGCCTTGGCGGTGAGCAGGACGCGGTCGATGGCGGGCCGCCCGTCCGCGGCGAACATGCGGGCGATCTCGTCGAGCGAGAAGCCCGCGGCACGCCCGAGTCCGATCAGCGCTAGTCGCTCTAGCACGCCCGCATCGAACAGGCGGCGCAGGCCGCGGCGGCCGATCGGAGCGATCAGTCCCCTTTCCTCGTAGTAGCGGAGCGTCGAGGCCGGAACGCCCGAGCGCCTCGCCACCTCGGCGATGTCCAGATCGGGGGCTACCCTTTCGTCGCGCATCCCTCTTGACCTCAAGTCGACTTGAAGTGGCAGGGTGCCGCCGGATGGCCGTTCAGGCAAGCGAGTGGAGGCGACGATGGCGCAGGTGAGCAGCAGCGGCCCCGATCAGGCGGCACACTGGAACGGACCCGCCGGAGAGGCCTGGGTGGAGGCCCAGGAACTGCTCGACGGCATGTTCCGCGGTCTCGAGGCCGCGCTCGCTGAAGCTGCATCCGAGGCCGGCGCCCGTCGGGTGCTCGACATCGGCTGCGGCACCGGCGCCACGACGCTCGCGGTCGCCCGCCGGCTCGGCGAAGACGGCGAGGCGCTGGGCGTCGACATCTCGGCGCCGATGGTGACGCACGCCCGCGCCCGGGCCGAACAGGAAGGCTCGCGGGCGCACTTCGTGGTGGCGGACGCGACCGCGCATGCCCTGCCGCCGGCGCACTTCGATCTGGCGGTTTCGCGCTTCGGGGTGATGTTCTTCCCCGATCCGGTCGCCGCCTTCTCGAACATCCGCCGCGCGCTGCGGCCGGGCGGCGCGCTCGTCGCCGTCGCCTGGCGCAGCCGCGACGAGAATCCGTTCATGACGACGGCCGAGCGCACGGCAGTGCCCATGCTGCCGGAGGCGCCGCCGCCGCGGCGGCCGGACGCGCCGGGCCAGTTCGCCTTCGCCGACGAAGGCCGCGTGCGCGGCATCCTCGCCGACAGCGGCTTTAGCAGCGTCGCGATGCGGCCGGTCGATGTCGACTGCACCTTCCCGGCGACGGCTCTGGAGCTCTACCTCACCCGCCTCGGCCCGCTCGGCACGCTCCTGCGCGAGGTCGACGAAGTCACGCGGACGCACATTACAGACGCGGTGCGGGCAGCGTTCCAGCCGTTCGTGCACGGTAACACGGTGCGATTCACGGCAGCGTGCTGGTGGATCGAGGCAAAGGTGGGCTGAAGTACCGCCGCCTCACCCGCGGTCGACGAGTTCCAGGAAGTCGTCGACCTCGTCCGCCGTCGTGGCGAACGAGGTGACGAGGCGGACGTAGGTCTCGTCATCGCCAGGGCGGTCGGCGGGGGCGAGCGTCGCGGCTGACCACGGATAGAGTTTTGCGCCGGCGGCAACGAGGCGCTCGTAGGTCGCCTTCGGCAGCACCGGGAAGACGGCATTGGCACCCGGCGCAAACGGCAGGCGGACGCCGCGGATGCGGCCGAGGCCGTCGGCGAGGCGGTCGGCCATCTGGTTGGCGTGGGCGGCGAGGCGCAGCCACAGGCCATCGGCGAGCAAGGCCTCGAACTGGGCGGCGACGAAGCGGCTCTTCGAGAACAGGTGCCCTGCCCGCTTGCGGGTGAAGCCGAACTCGCGGCCGCGTTCGCGATCGAAGAAGACGACCGCCTCCGCCGCCCAGGCGCCGGTCTTGGTCAGCCCGAAGGAGAGCACGTCGACGGCGGCCCGCCAGGTGAGGTCGGCCGGTGACGCGCCGAGGCGGGCGACGGCGTTGGAGAAGCGGGCGCCGTCCATGTGGACCGCGAGGTCGCGGCGCTTGGCAGTGGCGGCGAGCGCGGCGATTTCTTCCGCCGTGTAGACCGTGCCGAGCTCGGTCGCCTGGGTGAGGCTCAACGCGTCCGGCCGGCCGAAGTGGACGACGTTCGGCGGATAGCGGTGGAGCGCCGCATCGAGGGCGGTCGCGTCGATGCGGCCGGCGGTGGTTGAAAGCCCCACCATCTTGGCGCCGCCGGTGAGGAATTCCGGGGCATTGCACTCGTCGGTGCGGATGTGCGCCTCGTCGGCGGCGAGCACCAGCGCGCCGGGGCGCACCAGCGCCGACAGCGCCAGCGCGTTCGCCGCCGAGCCGGTGGCGACGAAGAACACCGCCACCTCGCGCTCGAACACCTCCCCGATCCGCCGCTCGACGGCCGCCGTCCAGTCGTCGCTGCCGTAGCCGGGGCTGACGCCCACGTTCACGGCGGAGAGCGCGTGCGCCACTTCCGGCGGCACGCCGGCCCAGTTGTCGGAGGCGAAGTTCATCGGCGAGGCTCCCGCGAAAGCCCGCGGCGAGAGGCGCGCCGGCGGCGAACCCATGCCGGAGCCGGGCGGCGACGGCAAGGCGTGCGGTGGTCGCGGGGCTTTGCGACGGCCACCGTCTCGCCGCCGCCTGCGGCTCTGCCAACCGCGCGCTCCGCCCTCTCCAGGGGTCTTGTGACCCATCACTTAACTCATCAGTTGACTCTTAAGCCTTCGACGCGCATATTCAACCACATGGTTGAACATGAACCCGCCCGGCTCGACGCCGTCTTCCACGCCCTCGGCGACGCCACGCGGCGGCAGATGCTGGGGGCGCTTGCGGGCGGCGAGCGGACGGTCGGCGCCCTCGCGGCGCCGTTCGAAATCTCGCTCGCGGCAGCGTCCAAGCACATCCGGGTGCTGGAGCGGGCTGGGCTCGTAGAGCGCGCGGTTGCCGGCCGCACCCACCGGCTGTGGCTGGCGCCGGGGCCGCTCGCCGGCGCCCACGCGTGGCTCGGCCTCTACGAGCGCTTCTGGAGCGGCCGGCTCGACATCCTCGATCGGCTCCTGCGCGAGGAGGCGGCGATGCCCATCGCCCCTGCCCCGAACCCACCCCCGTCCCCGAGCCGGGCGCCCGATCCGGCGAAGGCGAACGCCGTTCCGCCCCCCGCAGCAGACCCTACCCCCGCAGAGCCCATCCCCTCAGACCTCCCCTCCCCCGAAGGAAGCAAGCCATGAACGAGATCGCCGCCCCCGACGCCTATGGCGTGCTGACCGAGCCGACGACGCTGACCATCCAACGGCTGCTGCCGGGCCCTATCGAACGGGTATGGTCCTATCTGACGGAAAGCGAGCTGCGCCGGAAGTGGCTCGCGGCCGGCGACATGGAGATGCGGCAGGGCGCGCCGTTCACCTTCGTCTGGCGCAACACGACGCTGTCCGACGTGCCGTCTGAGCGGCCGGAGGGCTTCTCCGACGAGCACCGGATGGAGAGCCGCATCGTCGCCTGCGAGCCGCCGCGGAAGCTCGTCTTCACCTGGAACGGCAGCGACGACGTCTCCTTCGAGCTCGAGCCGGTCGGGGCCAAGGTGCTGCTCACCGTTACCCACCGCCGCCTGCCGAGCCGCGACATGCTCCTGAAGGTCGCCGCCGGCTGGCACATGCACCTCGACACCCTGGCGGCCTCCGTGAGCGGCACCGCGCGGCCAGCCTTCTGGGAGGGCTGGGTGGCGCTGAAGGACGCCTACGACCAGCGCCTGCCGGACTGAGGCCGTCACCCGGCAACTCACCCAGCGAATGAGCTGGCGGCTGCCGGGACGGGCAGCATCCGCCTCGCCGACAGGCGACGCCGACGACAACCGACGCACCCGCTGACCCCGCGCCCGCCTGGGCGCGGGCGCGGCCGGACTGGGTCTGCACGGAGGACACCGCAATGTTTGCTTCAGACGGAGGGCGCAACTCGGCGCCCCGGGCCGCCGCGACCGCGACGCTGCTGGCGCTCACCCTCGCCGCCGGACCGGCCCTTGCTACCGGTACAATCATCGAGGCGATGCCGGAGGATCTCGAGCTGCGGCTCGCCCTCAGCGCCGCGCCGCCGGCGCTGCGCGACGACGCGACTGTCTTCCTGCTCGATCCCGCCACCGGCTTCCGGCTGGCAAAAGTGGGATCGAGCGGCGTCGCCTGCCTCGTGCAGCGCACCGTCTGGGAGCTCGCCGACGACCGCGACGACATCTACATCCCGCTCTGCACCGACGCCGCCGGCGCGCGCACCTATCTGACCGTGATCATGGATGCTGCGGAGCTGCGCGCCAAAGGCCTCGGCGGCGCGGCGCTGAAGGCGGAAATCGCCGGGCGCTGGGCCGACGGCACCTACACGGTGCCGGAGAAGACGGGCGTCTCATACATGTTGGCGCCGGTGTTCCGGACGGTGGGGCCGCCGGACATGGCCGTCCACACGATGGCGATGCCGCACGTGATGATCTACGCCCCCGGCGTCAGCAACGCCGACATCGGCGCGAAGCCCGACCTCGCCGACCACGCGAGCCTGGCCTTCCCGTTCATCGACCGGCAGGGCAACGACGAGCAGAGCTACGTCATCCAGATGCTCGGCAAAGCGGAGACGGCCGCGATCCTCGCCGACGAGAAGCAGCTCGTCGACGACCTCTGCGCCTACCGCGCCGTCCTTTGCCTGCCGCCCGGCGGGCACTGAGGGCCCTCGTCTCCCGACGTCCGACGACGCCGCACACGCTGCGGCCGGTGGTGAACCACCCCGTGCTCCGCCTTGGTCGCCGCGCGGACAGATGCGGCCGGACGACCGCATCCGGCGTCCGGCGAGCACGATTCCGTGATCCGCGCATCCGGCCCGCCGGGGCCCGGGTAGCCCGCCCGTGAAGGTTCTTCACGCCGGCGCGGCCGGGATTGGCCGGCTCGCCCGGACATCGTCGCGGGGTTGCCCGCGAAAGGGGTGGACAATGATCTCCAAATGCCTGTTCGGGGCGACGGTCGCCGTCGCCGCTCTGATGGCGGCACCGGGCGGCCGCGTCATGGCGTCGAGCCACATGGACGCGCCGCTGATCTCCTTCGACGATCCCGCCAACATCACCGACGTCTATGCCTTCGTCAGCCGCCGGCCGAATTCGCCGGAGGACTATCTGACGATCGCGATGTCGGTCTATCCGTTCGAGGAGCCCGGCATCGGCCCCAACAACTACCGCTTCGATCCGGCGGTCGACTACGAGTTGCACGTCGCCCTCGGCCGCGGCGCGGCGGCGAGCGGCATCCCCGACATCACCTACGCCTTCGATTTCGAGGTCGAGTACCAGACCGACAAGACGATCCTGCAGACCTACCTCGGCGTGCTGACACCGGGTGGGAAAGGCGCCTTCGCCGCCAACCAGAACTTGCGCCAGACCTACACCGTCACGCGCATCGACCGCGGCGGCAAGCGCACCGTGCTTGGCACCGGCATCGCCCCGCCCAACAACCAGGGCTGCGTCACGCCGTTCTACAACATCGACGGCGACGGCGACCGCCCGGCCCTGCCGGGCGCCACGAGCCCCACCGGCCTCGACCCCTACACCCGCCAGGCGATCGCCAGCCTGAAGGGCGGCTACCGCGCCTTCGCCGGCCAGCGCGACGACGCCTTCTATGCCGACATCCAGTCGATCTTCGACCTCGACTTCAGCTTCGGGGCCGACCGCGACACGCCGACGAAGCCGTTCGACAGCCAGGCCGGCTTCAACGTCCACACCATCGTGCTGGAGATTCCGTTCGATGCGCTCGGCGGTGCCAAGGTCGCCGGCGTCTACGCGACGACCTCGCGCCAGATCGACGGCAAGCGCGTGCAGGTCGGCCGCCAGGGCAACCCGCTGTTCAACGAGGCCTTCGTCGCGGTGCGCGACAAGGACCGCTACAACGCCACGCCGCCGACGGTCGACAAGACGCGTTTCGCCAAGTACGCGCGGAAGCCGGAACTGTCGGCGCTGCTCGGCGCCACGCCGATCATCCCGGGCCTGATCGAGGCGATCTTCATCCCCGATCTCATCCGCGTCGACCTCACCACCGGCCCGGCACGGCTCGCCGGCCAGGACGGCTTCAACCGCCTCGGTCTGTTCGGCGGCGACACCCTGCAGAGCACCGTCCAGGATCCGTTCGACAACGGCGGAACCATCCCGGGCGGCTGGCCGAACGGGCGGCGCTTCGGCGACGACGTCATCGACATCGGCATCATCGCGCTCGGCATCGCCGGGCCGGGGCCGGACTTCTCGCAGGTCGACGTCGACCGGGTGTCGCAGAACGACATCACCTACAACACCGTCTTCCCCTACGCGGCGACGCCGCAGAACGGTCGCGTGCACAGCCATCCGGCCGGCAGCGCCGACTGACGCCGACAACCGGCGGGCGGCCGCACGCCGCCCGCCCCCGTCACCCGTTGCCCGAGGGGAGCAACCGACATGACCCGCCCGTCCGACCGCCTTTCGCGCGGACGACACGGCGCCCACGCCACCGTCCCAATCGCCGCCGCGCTCGCCGTCTCGCTCACAACCCTGGCCGGCCTCATGCCGGCGGTGGCCGAGCCCGTCCGCCCGGACGACGACGCCCTTGTGCTCGCCACCGTCCCGGCCGGCCGCGCCGCCGCCGCCTTGCCCGTACGGCGTCGCTCGGACGACCTCGCCGGTGCCGTCGCCGAGGCACGGGCGGCGATCGAGGCCGGCCGCACCCTGTCCGACCCCCGCCTCTACGGCCGGGCCGAGGCGATGTTGTCGCCGTGGTGGGCCGAGCCGGAGCCGCCGCGCGAGGTGCGCGTGCTGCGCGCCGTCATCCGCCAGGCGCGGCACGATTTCGACGGCGCCGTCACCGATCTCGACGCCGTCCTGGCGGAGACGCCGCGCGACGGGCAGGCCCGGCTGACGCGCGCCTTCGTCCTGATGGTGCGAGGCGAGGCGGCGGCGGCTGCGGCCGACTGCCGGATGATCCCGCCCACCGCCGGCCCGCTGCCGGCCGCCGCCTGCCTCGCCCGCGCGGCGGCCCTCACCGGCCGCGGCGCCGATGGCTTCGCCCACCTCGAACGGGCGCTCGCCCTCGACGCGGGCGCGAGCCCGGCGACACGCCGCTTCGCGCTCGCCGTGCTCGCCGACCTCGCCGCCGGGCTCGGCCGCGACAGCGATGCCGACGCCCTGTTCTCCGCCGCCTCCGAGGACGGCGCCGACGTGCCGCTCCTCGCCGCCCGCGCCGAGCACCTCCTCGCCACCAGCCGGCCGGCCGAGGCGCTGGCGCTGCTGGAAGACGCCGGCGACGCCGACACGCTGCTGCTCGTCCGCGCGGTGGCGGCGAAGCGAACCGGCGATCCACGCCTCGACGCCTGGGCGGCGCTCCTCGCCGAGCGGTTCGCCGCCGCCGCGGCCGCCGGGGTCGGCGTGCACCGGCGCGAGGAGGCGCGCTTCCGCCTCGAGGTGCTGGACGACGCGACCGGAGCCCTGGCGCTCGCCCTCGACAACTGGGCGACCCAGAAGGAGCCCGTCGACGCCCGCCTGGTGCTCGCGGCCGCCGTCGGCGCCGGCCGGCCGGACGCCGCCGAACCGGTCCTCGCCTTCGTCACCGCCACCGGCCTCGCGGACCGCCGCGTGCTGCCGCTCGTCGCCCGGATCGAGGGAGAGACGCCGTGAACCGCATCCTTCTCGCCGTGCTGGCGCTGCTCGCGCCGCTTGCCGCCGCCCCGGCCGCAGCCCACACCCAGAGCTACGGGTTCCTCACCGTCACGACGACCGCGGACGCGATCGACGGCACCCTGGCGCTCGCCGTGCGCGACCTCGACGCCGCCGTCGGCCTCGACACCGACGCCGACGGGTCGATCACCTGGGGCGAGGTGCGCGGCCGCGAGGCGGCGCTCGCCGAGACGGTGCTCTCCGGCCTGCGGCTCGGCCCGCCGGGCGAGCCGTGCGCGCTCGTTCCGGCGCCGCTGATGACCGACACGCGCGGCGGCGAGCCCTATCTGGTGCTGCCGTTCCGCGCCGACTGCGCCGCCGGCGGCGATCTCGAGATCGGCTCCGACCTTTTGTTCGACATCGACGCCCAGCACCGGCTGATCGCCACCGTGTCGAGCGATGGTGCGACGCGCAACCTGGTGCTGACGCCGGCCGAGCGGACGGCGACGCTGCTCGCCGCCGGCACCGACGGTTTCAAGCTGTTCCTCGGCTTCGTCGTGCACGGCGCCCATCACATCTGGATCGGCTACGACCACATCCTGTTCGTCATCACGCTGATGCTCGGCGCGGTGGTCGAGCGGCGGGGCGGCCGCTGGGTGCCGGTCGGCAGTGGCCGCGACGCGCTGATCGCGATCTGCAAGGTGGTCACCGCCTTCACGGTCGCCCACTCGGTGACGCTGGCGCTCGCCGCGCTCGGCGTCGTGCGGCTGCCATCAGTCCTGATCGAGACGGCGATCGCCGCGACGATCACGCTCGCGGCGCTCAACCTCGTCTTCCCGGTCGTCACCCGCCGGCTCTGGCTGCTCGCCTTCGGCTTCGGCCTGATTCACGGCTTCGGCTTCGCCAACGTGCTCGCCGATCTCAACCTGCCGGCGACGAACCTCGTCAACGCCCTCGTCGCCTTCAACATCGGCGTCGAGCTCGGCCAGCTCGCCATCGTCGCGGTGCTGCTGCCCGGCCTGCTCCTCCTCGCCCACCGCCCGCTCTATGCTCGCACCGCGCTTCCGGTGGCGGCGGTGATGATCGCGGCGATCGGCACGGCGTGGTTCGTCGGCCGCGCCCTCGACGTGGAGATCCTGCCGATCGGGTGAGCGGGGGCCCTCGCCCTCCCATTTCCGTCGCGGCGGCGGCAATCGCCGAAACGTCCTTGCGCGGCGGGGCGGGTTCTGGCAATTTCCCCTCTGGATAGGTCAGTAGGACTGCCCTATCATAGGTACACGAACGGATTCGAGCCGACGGCTCGCCCTACGGGGCGGCCGGCGGCTCTCGGTGCGACGGCGCTCTGCGGTGTTGCGGCGCCGGGGCGCCGGTTTGAGGGCGGGTGCTCCGGCGCCGGGGCGCCGGGTTGCGGGCGACGGATGGGCTTGCCGTCTTTGTGATGTCGGCTACGTCGCCTATAGGTCGGGCGGTCGCGCCAGCGCGGATGGCTGGTGGGCCCGACCTCGGTTGCGGCTGGACGGGAACCCGGTCGGCAGGCCCGGACGCGATCGGGTCCGAGCCCGCGGCGGACCGGGACGGGACGGGACTATTCGGGACGAGCCTTTTCGGCCCGGACTTGGCCCGGAAGATGCCTCGCTCCCACGGCGCCGCGGCGTCGGCAGGGCGGGCGACGAGACGAAGACGGGGCGTCGCCGTGCGCGGCGCCGGGGTTGGAACGGCTCTATAGAGGAGCATGACGGCGATGATCGGCGGTATCGGGAGCAAGGGCACGGGCTTTGGTGCGGATCGGGCGACGGCCGAGGCCGCGACGAAACGCGCTGCCGCCACGGGCCTCTATCGCCCCGACCGCGAGCACGATTCGTGCGGCGTCGGCTTCCTCGCAAACATGCGCGGCGAGGCGAGCCACGAGATCGTCTCGCAGGCCCTGAAGCTGCTGGAGAACCTCGAGCACCGCGGCGCCGTCGGCGCCGACCCGCTGATGGGCGACGGGGCCGGCATCCTCGTGCAGATCCCGCACGGGTTCTTCCGCACGGAAGGCGAGAAGCTCGGCATCGCGCTGCCGGGGCCGGGGGCCTATGCCGTCGGCCACATCTTCCTGCCGCGTGACGAGGCGATGCGGGCGCTCTGCATGGCGACGGTGGAGCGCGTCGTGCGCGAGGAGGGCCAGGACTTCCTCGGCTGGCGCACGGTGCCGACCGACAACTCGGGCTTCTCGCCGACGGTGCTCGCCTCCGAGCCGGTGCACATGCAGGTGCTGGTCGGCCGCGGCGCCCACATCGCCGACGCCGACGAGTTCGAGCGCCGCCTCTACGTGCTGCGCAAGGTGATCTCGAACGCCATCTTCACCGGCATCGGCTTCAGCGACACCGACTTCTACGTCGTGTCGCTGAGCTGCCGCACGCTCGTCTACAAGGGCATGCTGATGTCCTGGCAGGTGGGCAAGTACTACCGCGACCTGTCGGACCCGGCGTTCACCTCGGCGATGGCGCTGGTCCACCAGCGCTTCTCGACCAACACCTTCCCGTCGTGGAAGCTCGCCCATCCCTACCGGATGGTCGCCCACAACGGCGAGATCAACACGGTGCGCGGCAACGTCAACTGGATGGCGGCGCGGCAGGCCTCGGTCGATTCCGAGCTGTTCGGCAACGATATCTCGAAGCTGTGGCCGATCTCCTACGAGGGGCAGTCGGACACCGCCTGCTTCGACAACGCCCTCGAGTTCCTCGTGCAGGGCGGCTATTCGCTCGCCCACGCGGTGATGATGCTCATCCCCGAGGCGTGGGCCGGCAACCCGCTGATGAGCGAGGAGCGTCGCGCCTTCTACGAGTACCACGCGGCGCTGATGGAGCCGTGGGATGGGCCGGCGGCCGTCGTCTTCACCGATGGCCGGCAGATCGGCGCAACGCTGGACCGCAACGGCCTCAGGCCGGCGCGCTACCTCGTCACCGAGGACGGCCTCGTGATGATGGCGTCCGAGATGGGCGTGCTGCCGATCCCGCAGGACAAGATCGTCACCAAGTGGCGGCTGCAGCCGGGCAAGATGCTCCTCATCGATCTCGAGGAGGGACGCATCGTCTCCGACGCGGAGATCAAGTCGTCGCTCGCCCGCGCCAACCCCTATAAGCAGTGGCTCGCCCGCACCCAGATGGTGCTGGAGGACCTGCCGGGCGTCCCCGCCCGGCCGGCGCGCACCGACGTGCCGCTGCTCGATCGCCAGCAGGCGTTCGGCTACACCCAGGAAGACCTGAAGCTCCTGATGTCGCCGATGGCCGTCACCGGCCAGGAGGCGGTCGGCTCGATGGGCACCGACACGCCGATCTCGGCGCTCTCGGACCGTCCGAAGCTGCTCTACACCTACTTCAAGCAGAACTTCGCGCAGGTGACGAACCCGCCGATCGACCCAATCCGCGAGGAGCTCGTGATGAGCCTCGTGTCGTTCATCGGGCCGCGGCCGAACCTGTTCGACTTGAAGGGCCTGTCGAAGCGCAAGCGCCTCGAGGTGCGCCAGCCGATCCTCACCAACGAGGATCTCGAGAAGATCCGCGCGATCGGCGACATCGAGGACAACCACTTCCAAACCAAGACGCTGGACACCACCACGCTCGCCGTCCGCGGACCGGCCGGCATGGAGGACGCGCTCGAGCGGTTGTGCGAGCGCGCGGAAGCCGCTGTGCACGGCGGCTACAACATCATCATCCTGTCCGATCGTATGGTCGGGCCTGACCGGGTGCCGATTCCGGCCCTGCTCGCCACCGCCGGCGTGCACCATCACCTGATCCGCAAGGGGCTCAGGACCTCGGTCGGGCTCGTGGTGGAATCCGGCGAGCCGCGCGAGGTGCACCATTTCTGCGCGCTTGCCGGCTACGGCGCCGAGGCGATCAACCCCTACCTCGCCTTCGAGACGCTGGTCGCCATGCGCGACAGCTTCCCGGAGGAAGTGGACGACCACGAGGTCGTGCACCGCTACATCAAGTCGATCGACAAGGGCATCCTCAAGGTGATGTCCAAGATGGGCATCTCCACCTACCAGTCCTATTGCGGCGCGCAGATCTTCGACGCGGTCGGGCTGTCGTCGGCCTTCGTCAACAAGTACTTCTTCGGCACCGCCACCCTCATCGAGGGCGTCGGCCTGCACGAGGTCGCCGAGGAGACGGTGCGCCGCCACGCCGCCGCCTTCGGCGACGACCCGGTGCTCCGGCGGACGCTGGAGATCGGCGGCGAATACGCCTACCGCCTGCGCGGCGAGGCGCACATGTGGCAGCCCGACACCATCGCGCAGCTGCAGCACGCGGTGCGGACGGACTCGGCCGAGACCTTCGCCGAGTACACCCGCCTCGTCGACGAGGAGGCCGGCCGCTACACCATCCGCGGCATGTTCCGCCTGAAGAGCGCGGCCGAGGCCGGCCGGGCGCCGGTGTCGCTCGACGAGGTCGAGCCGGCGACTGACATCGTCCGGCGCTTCGCCACCGGCGCGATGTCGTTCGGCTCGATCTCGCGCGAGGCGCACACGACGCTCGCGATCGCCATGAACCGCATCGGCGGGCGCTCCAACACCGGCGAGGGCGGCGAGGAATCCGAGCGGTTCAAGCGGCTTCCGAACGGCGATTCGATGCGTTCGGCGATCAAGCAGGTCGCCTCGGGCCGGTTCGGCGTCACCGCGGAATATCTCGTCAACGCCGACCAGATCCAGATCAAGATGGCGCAGGGCGCGAAGCCCGGCGAAGGCGGCCAGTTGCCCGGCCACAAGGTCGACGCGACGATCGCCAAGGTGCGCCATTCGACCCCGGGCGTCGGCCTGATCTCGCCGCCGCCGCACCACGACATCTACTCGATCGAGGATCTGGCGCAGCTCATCTTCGACCTGAAGAACGTCAACGAAACTGCTGATATCTCGGTGAAGCTCGTCTCCGAGGTCGGAGTCGGCACGGTCGCGGCCGGCGTCGCCAAGGCGCGCGCCGACCACATCACCATCTCCGGCTTCGAAGGCGGCACGGGCGCCTCCCCGCTCACCTCGCTGAAGCACGCCGGCAGCCCGTGGGAGATGGGCCTCGCCGAGGCGCACCAGACGCTGGTGCTGAACGGCCTGCGCTCGCGGGTCGCGCTGCAGGTCGACGGCGGTCTCAGGACCGGGCGCGACGTCGTCATCGGCGCGCTCCTCGGCGCCGACGAGTTCGGCTTCGCGACGGCGCCCTTGATCGCCGCCGGCTGCCTGATGATGCGCAAGTGCCACCTCAACACCTGCCCGGTCGGCATCGCCACCCAGGACCCGGTGCTGAGGAAGCGCTTCAAGGGCACGCCCGAGCACGTCGTCAACTTCTTCTTCTTCGTGGCGGAGGAGGTGC
Organism: Pseudoxanthobacter soli DSM 19599; assembly: GCA_943372725.1. Taxonomy (GTDB): domain Bacteria; phylum Pseudomonadota; class Alphaproteobacteria; order Rhizobiales; family Segnochrobactraceae; genus CAMDHY01. The sequence goes on along the minus strand of CALRZT010000014.1, from coordinate 3,322 downwards.
GTGCGCTGATGGCCGAGATGGGCTTCCGCTCCGTCGCCGAGATGGTCGGCCAGACCCAGATGCTCGACCAGGAGAAGCTGGTCGAGCACTGGAAGGCGGCCGGCCTCGACGCCGGCCGGTTGTTCATGAAGCCGGACGTCGCGCCGGAGGAGCTTCGCCACACCTCGAAGCAGAGCCACCCGATCGCCGACGTCCTCGACCGCAAGCTGATCGCGGACGCAATGCCGGCGCTCGAGGATCGCCGCCCGGTGCAGATCGCGGCCACGATCACCAACGTCGACCGCTCCTGCGGCGCGATGCTGTCGGGCGAGGTCGCCCGCCGCTTCGGCGGCGCCGGCCTGCCGGACGACACCATTCGCGTGTCGTTGACCGGCACCGCCGGCCAGGCCTTCGGGGCGTGGCTCGCGAAGGGCATCACCCTCGACCTCGTCGGCGAGGCGAACGACTACGTCGGCAAGGGCCTGTCGGGCGGTCAGATCATCGTGCGGCCGCCGGCGGACGCGAAGATCGTGCCGGAGAAGTCGATCATCGTCGGCAACACGGTGCTTTACGGCGCCACCGAGGGCGAGTGCTACTTCCATGGCGTCGCCGGCGAGCGCTTCGCGGTGCGCAACTCTGGCGCGATCGCGGTCGTCGAGGGCTGCGGCGACCACGGCTGTGAGTACATGACCGGCGGCCTCGTCGTCGTCATCGGCGAGACCGGGCGCAACTTCGCGGCCGGCATGTCGGGCGGCGTCGCCTACGTGCTCGACGAGGACGGCACCTTCGGCTCGCGCTGCAACCTCGCGATGGTCGACCTCGAGCCGGTGCTAGAAGAAGAGGACCTGCTCGAGCGGCTGCACCACCACGGCGGCGACATCGAGCACAAGGGGCGCGTCGACCTGTCGGCCGACATGACCGAGCACGACGACGAGCGGCTCTACCAGCTGGTCGAGAACCACCACCGCTACACCGGCTCGCTCCGCGCGAAGGCGATCCTCGACGGCTGGGACCACTACCGTCCGAAGTTCGTCAAGGTGATGCCGGTCGAGTACCGGCGCGCCATCATGGAGATGCAGCGCCAGCGGCTCGGCCTCGCGGCGGAGTGATCCGCCGTGAGGCGGGTGCGAGGGAGGTGGCGATGGTGATGCGCGTCTATGGCGACCGCAACTCGGGGAACTGCCTGAAGGTCGCCTACACGGCCGACCGGCTCGGCATTCCCTATGACTGGACCGAGGTCGACCTCTCGAAGGGAGAGACACAGACGGCCGCGTTCCTGGCGATGAACCCGGCCGGCCAGGTGCCGGTCGTCGTGCTCGACGACGGCCGCCCGCTCGCCCAATCGAACGCCATCATCCGTTACCTCGCCCGCGACAGCGCGCTCTTGCCGGCGGACGCCTACAAGCAGGCGAAGGTCGACGAGCTCTTGTTCTGGGAGCAGTACAGCCACGAGCCCTATGTCGCGGTCTGCCGCTTCCACATGGTCTATCTCGGCCGCACCGCTGCCGAGCGGGACCCTGAAAAGGTCGCGCGGTCCGAGAAGGCGCTCGATTTCCTCGAGCGCGCGCTCACCGGCCGGACCTGGCTTGTCGGCGACCATATGTCGGTCGCCGACATCGCGCTTCTCGCCTATACCCGCCTCGCGCCGGAGGGCGGCTTCGACCTCTCGGCGCGGCCGGCGGTGCAACACTGGATCGCGCGGTGCGAGGCGGAGCTCGGGCTCTCGCCGCTCGCGCACGCCGCCTGAAGCTTTCAGAAGACACGGGACGCACGATGGGCAAGGTGACCGGCTTCCTGGAGATCGACCGCCAGGAGCAGAAGTATCAGCCGGCTTCCGACCGGATCCGGCACTATCGCGAGTTCGTGCTGCCGCTGCCGCAGGCGGAGGTGGAGCGGCAGGCGATGCGCTGCATGGATTGCGGCATCCCGTTCTGCCACGGGCCGACAGGCTGCCCGGTCCACAACCAGATCCCCGACTGGAACGACCTGATCCAGGCCGGCGACTGGCAGGAGGCGTCGCGCAACCTGCACTCGACCAACAACTTCCCGGAGTTCACCGGCCGCATCTGCCCCGCCCCGTGCGAGGAGGCGTGCACGCTCAACCTCGAGAACGTGCCGGTCGCCATCAAGACGATCGAGCAGGCGATCGCCGACAAGGCGTGGGAGGCGGGCTGGGTCGTCCCCGAGGCGTCGCCGCACCGCACCGGCAAGCGCGTCGCCGTCGTCGGCTCCGGGCCGGCCGGCATGGCGGCCGCCCAGCAGCTCGCCCGCGCCGGCCACGAGGTGCACGTCTTCGAGCGCGAGCCGAAGGCGGGCGGCCTGATGCGCTACGGCATCCCGGACTTCAAGATGGAGAAGCACCACATCGACCGCCGCGTCGTGCAGATGCAGGCGGAGGGCGTGCACTTCCACTACGGCGTCGACATCGGCCGCAACGCCAAGCTCCAGACGCTCATCAATGACCACGACGCGGTGCTGCTCGCCACCGGCGCCGAGCGGCCGCGCGAGGCCGGGTTGCCGGGATCGGACCTCAAGGGCGTGCAGTTCGCCATGCCCTACCTGGTGCAGCAGAACCGCCGGCTTGGCGGCGAGCCGGTGCGCGAGGAGCCGGTGCTCGCCTATGGCAAGCACGTCGTCGTCATCGGCGGCGGCGACACGGCGTCCGACTGCGTCGGCACCGCCTTCCGCCAGGGCGCCATCCGGGTCACTCAGCTCGACATCCGCCCGATGCCGCCGGCGCGGGAAGACAAGCTGCGGATCTGGCCGTACTGGCCGACGAAGTTCCGGACGTCGTCGAGCCAGGCCGAGGGCGCCGAGCGCGAGTTCTCCGCCGCCACCCTCGGCATCATCGGCGACAAGGGGCGCGTCACGCACGTGCAGTGCGCCCGCGTCGACGAAGCGCGCCGGCCGATCTCCGGCACGGAGTTCCTGATCCGCGCCGACCTCGTGATGATCGCCATCGGCTTCGCCGGGCCGCTGCTCGACACCTACGTGGCCGAGATGGGCGACGGCCTGAAGCTCGACAAGCGGACGAACGTCGCCGCCAACACGGACGACTATCGCACCTCGGTCGACAAGCTGTTCGCCGCCGGCGACGGCCGCCGTGGCCAGTCGCTAGTGGTGTGGGCGATCCGCGAGGGCCGGCAGGCGGCGCGGGCGATCGACGAGGCCCTGATGGGGTCGTCGACGCTGCCGCGCTGAGGGCGGCTCACGTCTCCGGCTTCGCAGCCGGCAGGCGGCGCGGCCAGCCGCGGGTGACGAGCCAGATGCCGGCGGCGATCGGCACGATGCCGAGGAGGTCGAGCGGAACTACGGGTTCGGCCAGGATCAGCCAGCCGAACAG
>CALRZT010000013.1:0-30620 GCA_943372725.1 Pseudoxanthobacter soli DSM 19599 | reverse complement strand
CGATGTTGCCCATCTCGAGGTTGCCGCGCTGCAGGGCGACGAGCTCGGTGCCCTGCTTGAACAGGTTGCCGCCGTAGTAGCCCTCGAAGATGAAGTCGTCGGTGATGGCGTTCGAGAACAGCTTCATCATCTCGGCGCGGATGTCCTGCTCGGAGAACACCGCCGAGAAGCGCAGCTTCGGCTTGTCCTGCGCGAAGACGCCCGTCGGCCGCGCCAAGGCGAGCGCACCGGCACCGGCGAGGCCGGCGGCGAGGAGTGTCCGTCGTGTCGTCATCGAGAAGTCCTCCCTGTGTGATTTTCGTTGATCGTCCGCCCGGCCGCCCCGGGTCTGCTTCTCAGGCGGCGGCTTCGAAGTGCCCGGTCATCGCCACCGGATCGGGCACGAGCCCGGTGAACAGCTCGAAGGCCCGCACCGCCTGGTAGATCGCCATGCCCGTGCCCGGCAGGACGCGGCAGCCGGCGGCGCGGGCGGCCTGCAGCAGCGCCGTCTCGGCCGGGAAATAGACGATGTCGGCGACCCACTGGGCCGGCGTCAGGGCGGCGGTGTCGAAGGGCGTGCCGGGATATTTCGCCATGCCAATCGGCGTCGTGTTGACGATGCCGTCCGCGCCGGCGATGTCGGCGGAGCCCGCCCGCACGCGGCCCGGGGCGACCGACGCGAAGCGACCGGCGAGCGCCTCGGCCTGTGTCCGGTCGAGGTCGACGATCGCGAGGTCGGCGACGCCGAGCTCGAGCAGGGCGTGGGCGACCGCCGCGCCGGCGCCACCGGCACCGAACTGCACGACCCGCTTGAGGGCGCAGTCGCTCATCGTCTCCTGGAAGCTGCGCGCGAACCCCCAGCCGTCGGTGTTGAAGCCGAGAGTTTCTCCGTCGCGGAAGACGACCGTGTTGGCGGCGCCGACGACGGCGGCCTCCGGCGACGTCTGCGACAGCTGCGAGAGGATGCGGCGCTTGAAGGGATGGGTGACGTTGAGGCCGCGGAAGCCGAGCTCGCGCACCGTCGACATCACCTCCCCGAGGGCCTCGTCCGGCAGCCCGAGCACGTCGAAGTCGATGAGCCGGTAGGCGTAGCGCAGCCCCAGCCGCGCGCCTTCGCTCTCGTGCATGAACGGCGTGCGCGAGGCCTGGATGCCCCGGCCGACCAGGCCGACGACGAGATCGGCGTCACTCCCGGCCCGGCGGCCGGTGCGGCCGTCGGCGAGGTCGGCGAGACGCTCGCGAAGTGTGCGCGTTTCGACGGCCAAGACGCCTCCCCGGTCGGGAGCCACCTTCGGGCTCCCTTGTCATTCGTTGGCCCGCGTCGATAAATGGCACGGACTGGCGTGCACAATGTACGAACTAGATAGTTTGGTCAACGACCCCGAGGGGCGAGAAGGCGGCGGATGGCGACCCGAGACGACGCGCGCCGGCGCAAGCCGGACGGAGCCCCGACGCGGCAGCAGGATCCGGAAGGTACGCGGCGGAACATCCTCGAGATCGCCTCGGAGGAGTTCGCCCTGAACGGGCTGTCGGGGGCCCGGATCGACGAGATCGCCGCCCGCACGCGCTCGTCGAAGCGGATGATCTACTACTACTTCGGCGACAAGGAGGGCCTCTACCTCGCCGCGCTGGAGAACGCCTACCGGCTCGTGCGCGAGGGCGAGGCGGAGCTCGACACCGACGGCCTGCCCCCCGTCGAGGCGCTGCGGCGGCTCGTCGAGTTCACCTTCGACCATCACCACCAGCACGAATCCTTCATCCGCATGGTGATGATCGAGAACATCCACCACGCCGACTATCTCGACCGCTCCGAGGTGATCCGGCAGCTGAACGTCACCGCCATCGACAACATCGCCGGCATCTACTCGCGCGGAGTGGCGGAGGCGTGGTTCCGGCCCGGCCTCGACCCGGTCGACCTGCACTGGCAGATCAGCGCGCTGTGCTTCTTCAACGTCTCCAACCGGGCGACCTTCTCGCGCATCTTCGACCGCGACCTCGGCAGCCCGGAGGCCCAGGCGACCCTGCGCGGCCAGGTCGTCGACATGGTGCTGCGGTACGTCATGCGCGCGGACCGGCTCGCCGCCGAGTAGCGACCGCGGCGCACGCCGGACCGCTTCCGATCCCGACCCCGCACCGGAGCGCCGGCCTTGAATCGACGGCGCCGGCCGCGTACTCAATATGTACGAACTAGTTCGTTATAACTGCTGGGAGGACGCCATGCGGACGTCGATCGCCACGGTGTCGATCAGCGGCGACTTCGCCGAGAAGCTCCAGGCCATCGCCGCGGCTGGCTTCGACGGCATCGAGATCTTCGAGAACGACTTCCTCGCCTTCGACGGCTCGCCGCGCGACGTCGGCCGCATGGCCCGCGACGCCGGCCTCGAGATCACGCTGTTCCAGCCCTTCCGCGACTTCGAGGGGCTGCCGGAGCCGCTCCGCACGCGCACCTTCGACCGCGCCGAGCGCAAGTTCGACGTCATGGCCGAACTCGGCACCGACCTGATGCTCGTCTGCTCGAGCGTGTCGCAGGCGGCGCTCGGCGGCATCGACCGCGCCGCCGCCGACTTCCACGAACTCGGCGAGCGGGCGGCCCGGCGCGGCCTGCGCGTCGGCTACGAGGCGCTCGCCTGGGGCCGCACCGTCAGCGACCACCGCGACGCCTGGGAGATCGTCCGGCGGGCGGACCACCCGGCCATCGGCCTCGTGCTCGATTCCTTCCACACGCTCGCCCGCGGCATCGACGTCGACACCATCCGCGCCATCCCGGCCGACCGCATCTTCATCGTCCAGCTCGCCGACGCGCCGGCGGTGCCGATGGATTTCCTCTACTGGAGCCGGCACTTCCGCAACATGCCGGGTGAAGGCGACCTGCCCGTCGAGGCGTTCATGCGGGCGGTCGCGGCGACCGGTTACGACGGCTATCTCTCGCTCGAGATCTTCAACGACGTCTTCCGCGGCGGCTCTCCGAAGTCGATCGCCGTCGACGGCCACCGCTCCCTCGTCCACCTGATGGACAAGGTTGGGCGCGCCGAGCCCGGCATTCGGATCTCTGTTCCGCCGATGCCGCCGCGGGCGATGGTGCAGGGGATCGAGTTCGTCGAGTTCGCCTCCGACGACGAGGGCGGCGCGGCGCTGCGGGCCGAGCTCGCCGTTCTCGGCTTCTCGGAGGCCGGCCGGCACCGGTCGAAGGACGTGACGCTGTTCCGGCAGGGCGAGGTCAACATCGTCGTCAACAGCGAGCGCGCCGGGCTCGCGCGCTCGTCCTTCCTGACCCACGGCACGTCCGCCTACGCGATCGGCCTGCGGGTCGACGACGCCGGGGCCGCGCTCGACCGCGCCCGCGCCCTCGGCGCCGAGACGTTCGAGCAGCCGGTCGGGCCGGGCGAGCTTGTGATCCCGGCGATCCGCGGCGTCGGCGGCGGCCTCGTCTACTTCGTCGACGGCGTCTCGCCGCTGTCGAAGGTGTGGGAGATCGAGTTCACGCCGAGCGACGCGGCGCCCCGTCCCGGCGTCGGGCTGACGCGGATCGACCACCTCGGCCAGACCGTCGAGCAGGACGAGCTGTTGTCCTGGCTGCTCTACTACACCGCGATCTTCCAGACCGCGAAGACACCCCAGGTCGACGTCGTCGACCCCGGCGGCCTCATCCGCAGCCAGGCGATCGAGAGCGCCGACGGCGGCTTCCGGCTCGCGCTCAACAGTGCCGAGAACCGGAGGACGATGGCCGGCCGGTTCATCACCGAGAGCTTCGGCTCCGGCCTGCAGCACATCGCGTTCGCCACCGACGACCTCTTCGCCACCGCCGACGCGCTGGCCGCGGGCGGCTTCCGGTCGCTGCCGATCTCGCCGAACTACTACGACGACATCGAGGCGCGCTTCGGCCTCGATCCCGCCGTCTCCGACCGCATTCGGGCGTCGAACATCCTCTACGACCGGGACGAGGGGGGCGAGTTCTTCCAGCTCTACGCGCCGGCGTGGGCCTCCGGCTTCATCCTCGAGGTGGTCGAGCGGCGTGGGCGCTACCGCGGCTACGGCGCCCACAACGCCCCCTTCCGCATCGCCGCCCAGAAGCGGCTGCTCGGATCACGACGCCCGTAGCCGCGCGATCGCCGGCACACGCCGACGCCCCCCCGATCAGCGGCACCGCGGCGCCCGCCTATCGATGCGCCGGCTCGGCCAGTTCCGCCCGCATCGTCCGCCCCAGCTGCCGCGCCGACTTGACGCGCGGGAGCGCCATCTCAGCGATCGGAGCCGTCGCGGTGCCGTAGAGCGCCTCGAACTCATGGAAGTTGTCGAAGCGTCGGCGCGACACGGTGTCGAGGAACGTCTCCGCCGGGACGCCCTCGGCGAGCAGCAGCGAATGGTCCTCGAGCTCGACGTGATAGTAGACGAAGCGCGGCGGCAGCGACGTCGCGGCGACACGGCGGATCGAGGTGTCGTTCACGAGCGCGCCGGCCTGGACGAGGATGCCGCCCACCAACAGGGCGTGGTCCGGCGAGACGCAGAGGTCGCGGCGCGGCAGGCCGTCGCCCAGCGCCCCTCGGGAGATCTGGACCGGCAGCGCCCTGAGCGGGTCGGCGAAGCGGACGTGGCACGTCTGCCGGCCGACCCAGGCGACGGGGCGAAGCGCGCCCTCCGCCGTGCAGACGATATCGCCGATCGCGAGGTCTTCCACCGCGACGCCGCCGCGGGGCGTCGCGATCATCGTGCCGGCGAGGAAGCAGACCGGCAGCGAGCCGGTGTCGAACGGCTGCACGTCGCCGGGCGACAGGGTCGTGTCGTTGGAGAACAGCACGTTCCCCAGTCCGAACGCGAAGCCGACGATGCCGCCGTCGGAAAATCCGACGACCGTCCACGCCGTGGAGGAGCCGACGATGGCGAAGGTGTCGCCGACCTCGATCGGGTCTTCCGGCACCCTGAGGGTGCCGCCGACGCCGGACCCGAAGCCGTCGATCTTGAGGGTGCCGGCCGTCCCGTCGATGTCGGTGACCGGATAGGTGTGCGCGAATTCCCAGCTGATCGCCATGCCCGCCTCCTTGGTGGCGAGGCACGCTAGCCACGCGCCGTCTCCGTTCCATGACGGACGGGGGCGACTGCTTGAGCGCCGAGCGCCGCTGCCGTTCACACGACTGTCAAGCGGAGCCAGCAAAACAATGTTGTGGCTGACGCGCGTGCCGGCACCGGCCGGCGACGCGAGGAGGCGGCCGCGCTGAACGGATGCGCTGGTGCCAACCGACTTCGCAGACCCCCGTACCGGCAGCGGCGCGGCGCCCGTCTCGGCGGACGCCCCGGCGGGCGTCGACGCGCGCGACACGCCCGAGTACGAGGCGCTGGAGGCCGAGGTCCGCAAGATGGACGCCGACGGGCCGCTCAGCGTGCGCTGGGCCTCCGTCGTCACCGATGGCCTGGATTTCCTGCGCGTCCGGTCGAAGGACCTTCTGGTGGCGGCGTGGGTCACCTATGGCCTCTCCCGCCAGGAGGGCTACCGCGGCCTCGCCACCGGCCTCGGTCTCGTCGACGGGATGCTGCGCACCCATTGGGACGGGCTGTTCCCGCCGCTGCGGCGCGAGCGGGCGCGGATCGCCGCCCTCGACTGGCTGTTCGAACGGCTCTCGGGACTGTTTGCCGATCTCGAGCCTGCGGACGGGGAGGGGCCGGCCCTGGCGGCGTCCGTCGGGTCCCTCGCGTCGATCGCGGCCTTCATCGACGAGACACTGCCCGGCAGGCAGATCGCCACCAGCGAGTTGCAGCGGCTGCTGCAGCGGCGCGCCGATGTCCTGCGGCGGGCGCAAGCCGCCGCGCCGCCGCCCACGGTGCCGGCGACGACGGCCGCGTCGCCGCCACCGACCCCGGCGACTGGCGCGACCGCGTCCCCGGCGCCGACGACCGGTCCCGCAGCCGCATCGCGACCGATCGCCCTCACCCCCGTCGCGGCGCCGCCGAGCGGTGCCGACGCCGGCGAGATCGGCCGGGCGATCGGCCAGATCGAGACCAACCTGCGCCAGGTCGCGGCGGCGCTCCGCGAAGCCGACCCGACCGACCCGCGCGCCTACGTGCTTGCCCGCACCGCCGCCTGGCTGCCGGTGCAGCAGGTGCCGCCGCACACGGACCGGCGCACGCTGCTCGCGCCGCCCTCCGCCGAGCGCCTCGCCGCCGTCGCCGCGCTGACGACGAACGGCCGTCCGCGCGACGCGCTGCTCGCCATCGAGGCGACCGCCTCGACGGCGGTGTTCTGGCTCGACGGCCAGCGCCTCGCCGTCGAGACCCTGACCGCGCTGGGTGCCGAGTTCGGGCGGGCGCGGGAGGCCGTCACCGGCCTCGTCGTCGCGTTCGTGCGCCGCTTCCCCGTACTCCTCGACCTCACCTTCGCAAACGGCGATCCGTTCGCCGGGCCGGCGACGCGCCGCTGGCTCGAGGAGAGTGCCGGTCTCGGTGCGCCGTCCGGCGGCAACGGCGCCGGCGACGGCAGCGAGGTTTCGGCGATCGTCGCCGAGGCGACGTCACTGGCGGAGGCCGGCCGGGCACGCGAGGCGATGGCGCTGCTGGCGCAGGCGATCCGCGCCACCGCCGTCGGCCGCGAACGCTTCCTGCTCCGCCTCGCCCAGGCGGAGCTCGGCCTTTCGCACGCCATGGTGCCGCTCGCGCTGGAACTGCTCGCGCTGCTGGCCGACGAGGCCGACGCGCTCGGCCTCGAGGGCTGGGAGCCGGCGCTCGCCGCCCGCGCCAGCGAACTCTGGCTGCGCGCCCTCGCCCATCCCGGCGCGAAGTCGCTCCCGGCCGACCTGCACCGGCAGGCGAGCGACCGTGCCCGCAGCCGCCTCACCCGCACCGACGCGGCGACCGCCGCCCGCTACCTCAGTTGAGACCAACGCCCGGGGACAGATCATGGCCAGCGAAAGCTCAGTCGCTCCGAAGGAGCGCGTCAACATCCGCTACAAGCCGGCGATCGGCAACGCCAAGGAAGAAGTCGAGCTGCCGCTGAAGCTTCTGATGGTCGGCGACTATACGCTGAAGGCCGACGACCGGCCGATCGACGAACGGTCGCTCGTCTCGATCGACAAGGACACCTTCGACGAGGTGCTGAAGGGCTACAACCTCAACCTCGACCTCAGCGTCGAGAACAAGCTCGACGAGGCCGCCGCCCCCGACGAGAAGATGGCGGTCTCCCTGAAGTTCGAGCGGCTGCGCGACTTCGAGCCCGAGCAGGTGGTGCGGCAGATCCCGGAGCTGAAGCGGCTGCTCGAGCTGCGCGACGCCCTCCTTGCCCTGAAGGGCCCGCTCGGCAACGTCCCGGCCTTCCGCAAGGCGATCCAGGGCGTGCTCGAGGACGAGACGAGCCGCACGCAGCTGTTGTCCGAGCTTCTCGGCGACAAGCCCGCAACCGAGTGACCCGGCGGACGCCGCCAGCGACAGGAGTGCTCCACTCATGACGAACACGGATGTCCAGACGACCGCCGACGCCGCCGGCACGACGACCACCGAGGCGTCGATCCTCGACCAGATCCTGCACGAGACGCGGCTGCGCCCGAACGACGAAGGCTACGACGTCGCCAAGCGCGGCGTCGCGGCCTTCATCTCCGAGCTGATGAAGCCGGCGCGGGCCGATGAGAAGGTCAACAACGCCGTCGTCGACCAGATGATCGCCGAGATCGACCGCAAGGTCTCCGCCCAGCTCGACACCGTCCTGCACGACGAGCAGTACCAGGCGCTCGAGTCGGCCTGGCGCAGCCTCAAGTTCGTCATCGACCGCACCGATTTCCGGCAGAACATCCGCATCGAGATGCTGAGCACCTCGAAGGACGAGCTGCTCAACGACTTCGAGGATGCGCCGGAGACGGTCAAGGCCGGCTTCTACAAGCATATCTACACGGCGGAGTTCGGCCAGTTCGGCGGTCAGCCGATCGGCGCGATCATCACCAACTACGAGTTCGGCATCGGCAACCAGGACATCAAGCTGATGCAGTACATGGCGAGCGTCGGCTCGATGGCGCACGCGCCGATCATCGGCGCCGCCTCGCCCTCGATGTTCGGTGTCGACAAGTTCGAGGAAGTGGCGAACCTCAAGGACCTCGCCTCGATCTTCCAGGGCCCGAAATACGCCAAGTGGAACTCGTTCCGCGAGAGCGAGGACGCCCGCTACTTCGGCCTGGCGATGCCGCGCTTCCTGCTCCGGCTGCCCTATGGCCCCGACACCGTGCCGGTGAAGAGCTTCAACTACGACGAGAGCGTCGCCGGCGAGACCGACAACTACCTGTGGGGCAACGCCTCGATGGCGTTCGCGACGCGCCTCACCGACAGCTTCGCCAAGTTCCGCTGGTGCCCGAACATCATCGGGCCGCAGTCGGGCGGTGCCGTCGAGAACCTGCCGGTCCACACCTTCGAGTCGCTCGGCCAGCTGCAGGCGAAGATCCCGACGGAGGTGCTCGTCTCCGACCGCCGCGAGTACGAACTCGCCGAGCAGGGCCTGATCGCGCTCACCATGCGCAAGGGCTCCGACAATGCCGCCTTCTTCTCCGCCAACTCCGTCCAGAAGCCGAAATATTTCGGCACCTCGTCGGAGGGCAAGGAGGCCGAGCTCAACTACAAGCTCGGCACGCAGCTGCCCTACATGTTCATCATCAATCGGCTGGCGCACTACATCAAGGTGCTGCAGCGCGAGAACATCGGCAGCTGGAAGAGCCGTGGCGAGCTCGAGGGCGAGCTCAACAAGTGGATCCGCCAGTACGTCGCCGACCAGGAGAACCCGTCGGCCGAGGTGCGCTCGCGCAAGCCGCTGCGCAAGGCCGAGATCGTCGTCGAGGACGTCGAGGGCGAGCCCGGCTGGTACCGGGTCAACATGTCCGTGCAGCCGCACTTCAAGTACATGGGGGCCGACTTCACGCTGTCCCTGAAGGGCAAGCTCGACAAGAGCTGATGGCCGCCCGCACCCTCACCGAGCGCATCGCGCTCGCCGCGGAGGCGCCCGGCCGCCGCACTGCTGTCGACCGCAACACCGCGGTCGACAGCGTGCTGGCGAACCTCAAGGATGTGCTGAACTCCCGGGCCGGCTGCGCGGAGACGCGGCCGGACCTCGGTGTCCCCGACTTCAACGATCTCGTCGGCAAGTTTCCGGACGCGATCCACATCATCGCGCGCGCGGTGAAGGATCAGATCGACCGCTTCGAGCCACGCCTCGCCGCGGTCAGCGTCCGCCACGTCGAGGACCCCGACAATCCGCTCAATCTCGTCTTCGAGATTCACGCGGCTCTCGTCGTCGACGGCACCGAGGGCCGCGTCACCTTCGAGACGGTACTCGGCGACGACGGCTTCATGCAGGTGAGGAACTGACAGGTGAGGACCTGACCGGGCGATGGCGTTCAACCGTTACTACGAGGACGAACTCGCCTACCTGCGCGACCTCGGCGACCTGTTCGCCCACGAGAACCCGACGCTCGCCGGATTCCTGTCGCGCGAGGCGAGCGATCCCGACGTCGAGCGCCTGCTCGAGGGCTTCGCCTTCCTCACCGCGCGGCTGCGCCAGAAGCTCGACGACGAGCTACCGGAGGCCGTGCACGGCCTCATGGAGATCGTCTGGCCGCACTATCTGCGGCCGCTGCCGCCGCTGACGATCGTCGCCTTCGACCAGGTCGGCGGCGGCGGCCCGGTGCCGATCCGGGTGCCGCGGGGGACGCAGGTGCGCTCCCGCCCGGTCGATGGCACGAGCTGTGCCTTCGCGACGAGCTATCACGTCGACGTCCTGCCGCTCGCCGTGGCGGCGGCCGAGATCGACAACCGCTCGACCTCGAGCCGCCTCGTCGTCGAGATCAGGACGACGCCGCGCGGCAGCCTGCGCGCCCTGCAGGGTGGCAGGCTGCGCCTGCATTTCAGCACCGAGCGGGACCCGCTGGTGGGCCGCGTGCTCTATCTCTGGATGCTGCGCTACGCCACCGCCATCACCGCCACGACCGACACCGGCGAGACGGTCGATCTCGGTCCGGCCGCGTGCCGGCCGGTCGGCTTCGCCGAAGACGAGGCGGTGCTGCCGGCGCCCGCCACCGCCTTCCCCGCCTTCCGCCTGCTGCAGGAATACCTCGCCTTCCCGGCGAAGTTCCTGTTCGTCGACATCGAGGGGCTCGAGCCGCTGGCATCCTCGCCGGGCAGCCGGCTGACGCTGACGGTCGAGTTCCGGCGTCCGCTGCCGGCGCAGGCGCGCGTCTCGGCGGCGCAGATCCGGCTGAACGCCACGCCCGCCGTCAACCTCTTCGAGGCGGAGGCGCAGCCGATCGCCATCAGTGCGGCGAAGACGGAATACCGCGTCGTCGCCGCCGGCGCGCCGGCGGTCGCCATCCATGCGGTCGAGGCGGCGGTCGGGCACGTGCAGGGGCGCGGCGAGCGGGTGCCGATCCACCCGTTCCATTCCTTCCGCCACGATGGTGCCGCCGGCGGCGACGGCCGGCTCTACTTCAAGGTGCGCGTCCGTCCCGCCGTCGTCGGCAACGGCATCGACCACTACGTCGCCTTCGTCGACGGCTCCGATCGCATCGCCACGCCACAGGTCGAGGTCGTCTCGCTGACCCTGTCGGCCTCCAACGGCCGCCTGGCGCAACGCATCCCCGTCGGCCACATCGACCAGGCCGGCTGGAACACGCCCTCGACGGTATCCTTCTCGAACATCGCGAGCGTGTTGGGGGAAGTGCCGCCGCCGATCGAGGACGCCCTCTTGTGGCGGCTGATCTCCAACCTCGCGCGCAACTTCCGCACCATCGTCGGCCGCGAGCCGCTGCGGGCCCTGATCGCCTCCCACGACTTCCGCGCCCTCCACGACGCCCAGGCGCGGCGGCGCCTCGAACTGTTGCTCTCCGGCATCGAGGACTTCACCGACCAGCCGGGCGACGCGATCGTCCGCGGCGCGCCGGTGCGGCTCCGGCGGCTCGTCCTGACGGTGGCGGAGAGCCGCCTCGGCGGCGAAGCGGAGATGTTCCTGTTCGGCACCGTCCTCGATGCCTTCCTCGCAGCCTATGCCGGCATCAACAGCCTGCACCGCCTCACCATCCGGGGCTCCGAGGAGAACGCCAGCTACGACTATCCGATGCGGCGCGGCCTCGGTTCGGCCGTGTGATGGACACCGCCGAACCGTCGGCCGCGGATCCGCCGCTCACCGCGCTCGAGGACGCCTCGCTGCTGGCGCTGGCGCTGGCGATCGAGCGGGCCAACCCGGATGCGCCCGCGATCGGCGAGGCCGAGGCCCCGGCGCGCGAGAGCGTGCGCTTCCGGGCGCACTGGGGTCTCGGCTTTGCGGATGCGGAGGTGCGGTCGATCGAGCCGGCGGTGGCCGGCCAGGGGCCGCTGACGGTGTTCCAGACGGTGATCGGGCTGCACGGCCCGTCGTCGCCGCTGCCGCCCTACTTCACCGAGAGGGTCATCGCCACGGACGGGGCCGACGGGGCGCTGGCGCATTTCCTCGACTTCTTCAACCACCGCCTCGCCAGCCTGCTGGTGCGCGTCTGGAAGCAGCGCCGGCATCACCTGCGCTATCGGCCCGGCGCCCTCGATCCGCTGTCGGTGCGGGCGCTGACGCTCGCCGGTCTGCCGCCCGGACCGGTTCCCGGTGGCCTGTCCGCCCCGCGGCTCTTGTCGGTGCTGGGGCTGCTCACCCTCGCCAACCGCTCGGCGGGGTCGCTCGCCGCGATCGTCTCCGTCTATGCCGGCGTCACCTGCCGCGTCGAGGAGTTCCACGAGCGCATCGTCGAGATCCCGCCCGAGGACCGCGCTCATCTCGGCCAGTCCGGCTGCGGGCTCGGCGAGGACTTCGTCATCGGCGACCGTCTCGTGGATCGTCTCGGGGCCTTCCGCCTCGTCATCGGTCCCGTCGACCGCGACGGTCTGGATGCCCTGCTACCGACCTCGCCGCTGCGCCGGACGATCGACGAGCTCGTCGCCTTCGCCGTCCGCGAGCCGCTCGCCTGCCGGGTCGCCGTGGAGATCGCCGCGGGCGAGACACCGGCCTGGACCCTCGGCGAGGGGCGTCTCGGCTGGACGACGTGGGCGGCGCCCGACCCGGATGTGACAAGCGTCGTCTTTCTGTAATCGGGGCTGTGTTTGATGCGGGTTATCAGGGGCCAACGGGCGTTCCACGTCGTCCGTTCGTGCCAGTCCGCCAGGTCGGCGCCGGTGCAGCGCCGACCGACTTCCGCGGTGGAATGGACAGGGCCCCCAGAAGATCAGGCTCCCGGGCAGCGGCCCGGCTGGGGAACGAGACGACGATGCGGCTCCGGCTGACGGTCATCAGCGATCATCGGCGGGAGCTCGGGGACCGCGCCAGCCACGACTTCTCCGAAGCCGGCGGCGTCGTCGGGCGCAGCGCCACCGCCGACTGGTCGCTGCCTGACCAGACCAAGACGCTGTCCTCGCGCCACTTGTCGATCACCTTCGCCGACGGCACCTTCCGCATCACCGACACGAGCACCAACGGCGTCTATCTCAACAGCGTCGACATGCCCCTCGGGCGTGGCGCGACGATGCCGCTGCGGTCGGGTGACACGCTCTATTTCGGCCCCTACGTCGTCGGCGTCGAGATCGTCGCCGACGCGGTGGACGGCCGGCAGCGCCTCGGCCTCAGCGCGGGCTGGAAGGCGGTGCGCGGCGACGAGGCGCCGGCGGCCGCTCCCCGCATCCCGGCCGGTCTCGACGATCTGCTGCCGTCGGGCGCGGGTGCCGACGCCGACGGCCTGCTCGCCTCGAGTTCGGCTGCGGTGTCGACGCCGCGTGCCCGGCTCCTGGCCCGCCGGCAGGAGGTCGACCCGATCGCCGGTCTCGACGCCGTGCCGTCGGACGGTCATGCCGCCGACGACATCGGACGCCGCGACGACGATCTCCTGGCGCCGCTGCCGCTCTCCCCAGCCTCGTCCGTGCGGCGGCCGCTGCCACCGGCCGCCACCGCCGCGGCGCGGCCGCCGCCGGCGGCGATCATCCCGCCGAACTTCGATCCGCTCGCCGACGACCTCGTCCCGGAGCGCCCGCCCGCCGCGCCCGACGTGCGGCCGCTGCCGTTCCCCGAGCCACCGTCGCCGTCGCCGCTGCCGCCGCTCCCCTCACCGGTGTTGTCACCGCTGCTGCCGCCGGCACCGCCGCTGCCCCGTCCGGCTTCTCCGCTGCCACCCGTCCAGCGCAGCGAGCACGCGCCACCGACCGACGTCATGGCGCTCCTGCGGCTGCGGGCGCTCGCCGCCGGCGAGGATGCCCCCGCAGCCTCCCACGCCGACGCCGGTGGCGGTTCCCTGCTCGCGGCGATCGGCGTCGACCCGGCCGCCCTGTCGCCCGACGCCGCCGATCGCGCCGTCGCGGCCCTCGCCGCCTTCGTCGTCGAGGCCGCCGAGGGGCTGGTCGAGGTGCTCGAGACGCGGCGCACCCTGAAGGACGAGCTCCATCTCGACCACACCCGCCTCGGCGCGACCGACAACAACCCGTTCAAGTTCTTCGCTACCGGCCGCGAGGCGCTGCGGCAGATGCTGATCAAGGAGCCGCCCGGCTTCGTGACGCTCGCCGACGGGGCGGGCGAGGCCTTCGCCGACATCCGCGAGCACGAGATCGCCACCATGACGGCGATCCAGGCCGCCGCCGCGACGCTGCTCGGCCGGCTGTCGCCGGCGGCGATCGAGGCGCAGGCGGAGGCGGGCGGCTTCCTCGGTCGCGTCGACAAGGCGCGCCTCTGGGACCGCTACGTCGACCTGCACGGGCGCGCCCTCGAGACGCTCGACGTCTCGGTCGCCGAACTCGTCGCCCAGCACTACGCCCGCGCGCTGCCGCATCGCCCGGCGGCGCGACGCAAGGAGTCCAACGCGTGACGGATCGAGTTCGAGGAGGCGGCGTGGCACCGTCCCGACGTCTGGTGCTGGCCGGGGGTGCCCTGCTCTTGGCGGGATGCGGCGGCGCGCCGAAGCCGAAGGTGTCGCCGCTCCGCGTCCAGATCGTCGCCGACCCCTCCATCAATCCGAACGCCGACGATGATCCGTCGCCGACGGTGGTGCGCGTCTACGAGCTGAAGTCGGACACCAAGTTCCGCCAGGCGGACTTCTTCGCCCTCTTCGACAACGACGCGACGACGCTCGGGGCCGACCTCGTCGGCAAGCGCGAGTTCGAGATCAAGCCGGGCCAGACCGAAACCTACGAGCGGGACGTGCCCATCGAGGCCGAATACATCGGCGTCATCGCCGGCTTCCGGGACATCACGTCCGCGCAGTGGCGCGCCGCGGTCAAGATCAAGAAGGAATACGTGAACGACATCATCATCAACATCACGTCGCTGTCGGTGAACATCACGCTGGCGAAGACGCAGTCCGTGGGGTGGATCTGACCGTGCCGGGACGGTCCAACAGGCGGCGGCTGCCATGTCGCTGACGAGCAAGCCGCTCTGGCTGGAGGGCATGTTCGTCCGCCCGCAGCATTTCCAGCAGCAGGACCGCTGGATCCAGCATCAGATCGAGCGCCGCGCCGCGCCGCTCTCGCCGTTCGGCTGGGGCATCGGCGAACTGGCGTTCGACACCTCGCTGCTCGATCTCGGCCAGCTGGCGATCGCCCGCTGTCGCGCCATCATGCCGGACGGCTCGATCGTCGACGTCCCCGGCGCCGCCGCCGCTCCCGCGGCGCGCACGGTGCCGACGACGGCGCAGAACCTGCGCGTCTTCCTGACCGTTCCCGTCGACCCGCGCGATGGCGTCGAACTCGCGACGGAAACGGTGCAGCGGCGCCGCTATCGCGGCAAGCCGGTGAGCGTCCGCAACGTCACCGCCGGCGAGCGCGAGCCGGTCGAGCTCGTCGTCGGCGAGCCGCTCCTCGAACTCGCATTCGACGGCGAATCGTTGGACGAGCGCGTCGCCATGCCGATCGCCCGCATCGGCGAGGTCGACGCCAGCGGCCGCGTCCGTCTCGTCGACGGCTTCATCCCGCCGTGCCTCGGCTTCGGCGCCTCGCCGCGCCTCGTCGCCGTGCTCAACGACGTGCGGGCGATGCTGCGCAGCCGCGGCGACGCCCTCGGCGAGCGGGCCGATCCGAGCCGCGCCACGGCGGAGAGCGCCGGCCTCGTCGACCTGCTCGCCCTCTCCATTGTCAACGGAGCCGAGGCCGCGCTCGGCCACATCGCGGCGGTGCCGACGCTGCACCCGGAGGTGCTGATCCGCGAGTTCGTGCGCCTCGTCGGGTCGCTGTCGACGTTCGACGCGGCGCACCGCCGGCCGCCGGCGCTGGAGCCCTACCGCCACGATGCGCTGGAGACCACGCTCGAGCCCATCCTGGCGGCGCTGCGCCAGACCCTGCAGGTCGTCGTCGAGCGTAACGCCGTGCCCCTGCCGCTGCAGGAACGCGGCTACGGCATCCTGACGGCGACGATCGCCGACCGCTCGATCATCCAGACCGGGGCGCGCTTCGTCCTCGCGGCGATCGCCAACATGCCCGCCGACGCGCTGCGCAGCCAGTTGCAGGCGACGATGAAGGTCGGGTCGGTCGAGCAGATCCGCGACCTCGTCAACCTGCAGCTTCCCGGCATCCCGCTGCGTCCGCTGCCGGTCGCGCCGCGCGAACTGCCCTACCTGCAGGGCGCCGTCTACTTCGAGCTCGACCAGTCGAGCGAGCTCTGGCGCTCGATCCCGCGCTCGGCGGCGTTCGCGCTGCACGTCAGCGGCGAATACCCGGATCTCCATCTGGAGTTCTGGGCGATCCGGCCGGCGAAACGATGAGCGGCTATCCCGAGGACGGTGGCGACGAGCCGACCGTGGTCGGCTACCGGCCCGTGCGCGGCGAACGCCGGCCGCCGGAAGCCGCGCCGCCGCCACCGCCGCCACCGGAGCCGCCGCGACCGCGCGACCGCGCCGTCGCGCCCGATCCGGTCATCCATCTCTCCGACACGTCGGGGTCTCCCCGCTACGAGCGCGCCTCCGCCGACCGCGGCGCCGCCCCGCCGCCGCCGCCTTCGGGCGCCGCCGACGCGGCGATGAACGAGCTCGTCACCACCGACCAGCCGAAGGACGCCGAGGACCTGCTGGCCGCCGCCGCCGCGCCGCTGCTTGCTCTCGCCGCCGAACTGCGCGACGTCGTCACCAACGCCGACGTCGAGGCGCTGCGGCGGGCGATCGTCGAGCAGATCAAGGCGTTCGAGGTGCGCGCCCTGCGCTTCGGCGCCCGCGCCGGCGACGTCACCGCCGCCCGCTACGTCCTCTGCGCCATGCTCGACGAGGCGGTGATGACGACGCCCTGGGGCAATGCCAGCGCCTGGAGTGCCCAGAGCCTCCTCAACCAGTTCCACGGCGAGACCTGGGGCGGCGAGAAGGTCTTCGTCATCCTCGACCGGGTGAAGGCCGACCCGGCCAAGTACCTCGCCCTGATCAAGCTGATCGACCTCTGCCTCGCGTTCGGCTTCGAGGGGCGCTACCGGGTCATCGAGGGCGGCCGCTACCAGATCGACGAACTGCGCGAGGACCTCGCCCGCATCCTCCGCTCGCACCTGCGTCCGCCGATCGACGTGCTGTCGGCGCACTCAGCCGGTGTGCGCGTCCGCCGCCGGCTGCGCACCTATGCGCCACTGTGGATCGTCTTCTCCGTCGCCGGCGTGTTGCTGCTCGCGCTCTACGGCTTCCTCGGCTGGCAGCTGTCGCGCGACATCGCTCCGGCGACGGCGGCGCTGGATGCGCTCGCCCCGCTGCCCGCCACACCGCTCGGCGCATCCGCCGATCTCCCGTCCGTCCGTTCCGTGTTGCCGCAGGGGAACTGAACCGGGATGGTCCAGGCGCTGCTCTCCGCTCTGTTGAGGCTCCGGACGCTGCTCGCCGTCGTCGGGCTCGTGGCGCTTTCGGCGCTGATCTGGATCGTCGGGCCGATGGTGACGGTCTTCGACGTGACGCCGCTCGGCCCCGCCGGGACGCGCATCGCGACGATCGCCGTGATCATTGTCGGCACGGTGCTGATCGCCGTCGTGCGCATCCTGCTCGCCTACCGCGCCAACCAGCGCATGATCCGCTCGCTGCTCGACACGGAATCGGTGGCGAGCCTGACGGAGATCCAGAGCGACGATGAGATCGAGCGCAACCGCGAGCGCTTCGAGGCGGCGCTGCGGGCGCTGGAGGAGGCCGCCGTCGGCTCGCGCGCCGGCAAGGACTTCGTCCAGCAGTTCCCCTGGTACGTCATCATCGGCCCGCCCGGCGCTGGCAAGACGACGATCCTGCGCAACTGCGGCCTGAACTTTCCGCTCGCCGACCATCTCGGGCCGGACCCGGTCGCCGGGGTCGGCGGCACGCGCTACTGCGATTGGTGGTTCACCGACCAGGCGGTGCTGATCGACACCGCCGGCCGCTACACGACGCAGGATTCCAACGCCGAGCTCGACCGCGCCGCGTGGCGCGGCTTCCTCGACCTCATCCGCAGCCATCGTCGCCGGCGGCCGATCAACGGCGTCATCCTGGCGATCAGCCTCGCCGACGTGCTGGCGCGCACCGACGCGTCGGGACGCTCGCACACCGAGGCGATCAAGCGGCGCCTGCAGGAACTGATGCGCTCGTTCGGCATGCGCCTGCCGGTCTACGTCATCGTCACCAAGTGCGACCTGCTCGCCGGCTTCTCGGAGTTCTTCGAGGACCACGACGAGGCGATGCGGGCGCAGATCTGGGGGATGACATTCCCCGCCGACGAGGCGGAAGCCCCGTTCACGCGCCATTTCGGTCCCTGGTTCGACGAACTCGCCGCCGTGCTCGACAGCCGCGTCACGACGCGGCTGCACGAGGAGCGGGCGGTGGCCCGGCGGGCGCGCATCTACATGTTCCCGCGCGAGTTCCGCACCCTCAAGCAGCCGCTGCAGGACTTCTTCGGCGAGATCTTCAAGGCGAGCCGCTTCGAGACGCAGCCGGTGCTGCGCGGCCTCTACCTGACGAGCGGCACCCAGGAGGGCTCGCCGCTCGACCGCGTCATCGGGGCGCTGTCGCGCACCTTCGGGCTGTCGGCCGGCCTGCCGGTCGTGCAGCAGGGCCGGGGCAAGTCCTACTTCATCAAGAAGGTGCTGACCGACGTCGTCTTCGAGGAACAGGACCTCGTCGGCACCAACCGGCAGCTGGAGCGCAAGCTCGCCCTCCTCAACACCGGCGGCTATGTCGCCGCCATCGCCGTCGCGGTTGTGCTCGGCACGATCTGGGTCGGCGCCTACGCGCGCGGCACCGGCGAGATCGCCGTCGCCGAGGATCGATCCACCGCGCTGCAGGCGTCGCTCGCCAACCTGCCGGACCGGCCGTCTCTCACCAACGTCGTGCCGGTGCTCGACCAGTCCGCCGCGATGCTGCGCGATCTGTCCGGCAGCGGCTGGCTGTCGTTCGTGTTCGGTGGCGGTCTCGCCGTCACGCCCACCCTCGGCCGCCACGCCGACCAGGCCTACGACCGGGTCCTGCTGACGACGCTCTTGCCGGCCCTGAAGTCGTGGCTCGAGAGCCGCATCACGACCGTCTCGCAGTCGGCGTCGTCGCCGGAGCAGCTCGCGCTGCTGCGGGAACTGCTGCAGACCTACATCATGCTGGGCGAGCCGGCCCGCCTCGACCGCGACTGGATGATCCGCGACCTCAAGGACGAGGTGCGCATAGCCGTGCCCCTCGACGCAAAGACCCAAGACGCTCTCGACGACCACCTCGAGCGCCTTGTCTCGCTGTTGCCGCGGCCGGTGTCGATCGACCAGTCCGTCGTCGAGGCGGCGCGCAGCCGCCTGCGCCAGGTGCCGCAGTCCGACAAGGTCTATGCGCGCCTGCTGCGGGAGGGCCTGCAGAACCGCACCCTCGCGCCCGTCGACCTCGGCAGCCTGATCGGCACCGCGGCGCTGCAGACGACGGCCGACGCCTCCGGCAGCCGCAGCCTCGTCATCCCCGGCATCTTCACGCGCGACGGCTTCTACAAGTTCTTCATCCCGCGCCTCGGGGCGATCGTCCGCGAAGAGCTCGGCGCCGACTGGGTGAGCGGCGATGGCACCCAGGCGAGCGGCGTCATGCAGGACCTGACGGCGGCCGTCACCGACAGCTACGTGCAGGACTATACCCAGGCCTGGCAGGCCGCCCTCGGCCGCATCAGTGTCGGCCGTTTCACCGACCTGCAGCGGGCGATGGTGGCGATCCAGGCGCTCGCCGGGCCGCAGTCGCCGATCGAGCGCGTCGTCGACGCCGTGCGCGACAACACCGACCTGCCGCCGCCCGGCGAGGACAGCGTCCTCGTCTCCGGCAACGCCCGCCCGGCGAGCGGCCAGAGCGCCGCCCTCGCCGCCGCCCAGACGGCGGTCGCCTCCAACGTCTCGGCGACGGCCTTCGGCGACATGCCGTGGCCGGGCAACCGCATCGCCCAACCGTTCCTGCCGCTGATCGAGCTCGTGACGCCGCCACCCGGCAACCAACTGCCGCCGATTGCGCAGATCCGCGACCTGCTCGGCAACCTCTACGGCTCGGTGGCGGCCGTCGCCAACGCCCCGCAGCCGCCGGACGCCGCCTTCCAGCTCGTGCTGTCGCGGGCGAAGAACCCCGCCGGTGACGTCATGGGGGCCCTGCAGTCGAATTCGGCGCTGCAGCCGGAGCCGGTGCGCGGCTGGCTGCGCAGCATCACCGCCAATACCTGGCGGGCGCTCCTCGACCTCGCCGATGTCTACGTCAACGCGGCCTGGCGCACCGAGGTGCTGCCGGCCTGCGAGAGCGCCCTGTTCCAGCGCTTTCCGTTCTACGCGAGCAAGACGGACGAGGTCGCCCTCGACGACTTCAAGGAGATCTTCAAGACGAACGGCTTCATCGACGGCTTCTACAAGCGCTACCTGGCGTCGCTGATCGTCGAGCGGGGCGGTGGCTACGTGGCGACGGCGATCGACGGCGATCACCTGGCGATTTCCGACGAGGCCCTGCAGCAGTTCCGCCGGGCGCGCCAGATCCGCGACGCCTTCTTCACCGCCCGCGAGGGCACGCTCTACGTGCCGTTCACGCTGACGCCCTCGTTCCTGTCGTCGAACCTGCTGCGCTCGACGCTGAACTACGACGGCAAGGAGATCGTCTACCGGCACGAGGCGCAGCGCGGCTACAATCTGGAATGGCCGAGCGGCGGCACCTCGAGCTTCGTCTCGGTGACGCTCGTCGGCCTGAACAACCAAGAAACGGCGGTGTCGCAGTCGGGCCCGTGGGCGCTGTTCCGGCTGATCGAGGTCGCCGGCGGCGGCGGGTCGCGGGGGTCGGCGGGCTTTGGCTTCGCGATCGGCGGGCCGGACAAGTCGAGCGCCGGCTACCAGTTGCGCGCCGGCAGCGTCAACAACCCCTTCAACCTGGGGCTGCTCAAATCCTTCCGCTGCCCGGAGGAGCTATGAGCCGGCAGCCTGCGATCCCGGCCGGGTTCTTCGGCAAGCTGCCCTCGCGCGGCGACTTCGTCTCCCGCAACCTGTCGCCGGGCTTCGTGCGGGCCTGGGATGCCTGGCTCTCGGCGTCCCTGGCCGACGGCCGGCGCGCGCTCGCCGACACCTTCCTGCAGCGCTACCTGCTCGCGCCGGTCTGGCGGTTCGCGCTCGCGCCGGGGCTCGCGGGCGCCAACGGCTGGATCGGCGTGCTGGCGACCTCGGTCGACGCTGTCGGCCGCTGCTTCCCGCTGACGATCGCCGCGGAACTGCCCGACGGCGTTCCCCTGACCCGCCTCACCGGCGAGGTCTCGCGCCCGCTGTCGGACCTCGCGCGGATCGCGCTGCGGATGATCGACGGCCACCTTGCACCCGAGGCGGTGAGTGAGGAGATCGGGCGCATCGCCACGGTTCTCGTGGGCGAGGCGGTGATGCCCGTCCGGCGCGAGGCGATCGGCGGCGACCAGGCCGTGGGCTGGGCGACCCGCGGCGCGCCGCACGCCTCGATCGCCGTGCGCCTGACGATGACGGCCAAGGTGATCGAGCCGGGTGCGCGCTCGGTCTGGTGGCACGACGGCTGGGGTGGCGCGGCGGCCGAAACGGTGGTCTTCGCTGGTCTGCCGCAGCCCGACGCGTTCCGATGGCTGCTCGCCCCGGCCGAGGCCGGCATCCGGGCGGCCGGCGATCCCGTCGCCGCGCCGTGACGACGCTGGTCCTCGCCGAGGGCATGGCGACGAGCTTCGCCTACAGCGTCGCCGCGCGCCGCAGCCCGGATCGCAGCATCTCGCAGGATGCCCACTTCCTGCATCCCGAGGCCGGTGTGTTCCTGGTCGCCGACGGCCTCGGCGGTCACGAGGACGGCGAGATCGCCAGCCGCGCCGTCGCCGAGATCGTCCGCCGCGTCGTCGTCTCGGGCCAAAGCCACGACGAGCGCTGCCGCGGCATTGAAACCGGGCTGCACGCCATCAACCGGACGCTGCGCCGCGAGGCGGCCCGTCGCTCCGGAGCCGCGGTGGTGGGCAGCACGGTCGCCCTGGTGGTCATCGGCGAGGACGCCCTCGTCGGCATGTGGGTGGGGGACTCGCGCGTCTATCTCCTGCGCGACGGCGGTCTCGTCCAGCTGACGCGCGACCACACCTTCACGGCCGAGCTCGGCATCGCCGGCCAGCGCGGCCAGGCGCTGACCCGGGCGATCGGCTCGAGCGACGACCTGCGCGTCGACCGCTTCGTCGGCCCGATCGTCGACGGCGACACCCTGCTCCTCTGCTCGGACGGTGTCACGAAGGTGTTGGACGACGGCGTTATCGCCGATCTCATGGGCGAGCACGTCGGTGGTCTGGCGGAACGGCTGCTCGCGCGGGCCGTGGTGGCGGGGGGGCGGGACGACATGACGGCGGTGCTCGTCCGCATCCGCAGCCTCGTCGAGCCGAGCCGGCGCGGCGGCGGCAGGGGCCGCCGGTGACGGCCGACCCGCCATCCCCCCCGGTCGCGGAGGCTGGCGAAGGCCGGCAACCCGACCGGCTGACCATTCCGCCCGACTACGCGCTGCGGCGCCGCTACAAGCTCGGGCCGGTGATCGCGCGCGGCGGCATGAGCACGGTCTACCGCGCCACCGATACGATGCGCGTGCGCGCCCGCGCCGCCGAATGCGACGTCGCCGTCAAGGTCGTCGACCTGATCGGGCCGACCCGCCCCGACGCGATCGAGCTCATTCACCGCGAGGCGCGCCGCATGCGCGAGCTCGCCCATCCGAACATCGTCCGCGTCTATGATTCCGACGTCGATGGTCCCTACCACTTCATCGTCATGGAGCTGCTCGCCGGCCAGACGCTGTCGCACCGGCTGCGCACGGACCGCATCGCCCCTGACGGCATCCACACGATCCTCTCGCCGGTGGCGGACGCCCTCGACTGCGCGCACACCCACGGCATCGTCCACGGCGACCTGAAGCCGGGAAACATCTTCCTCACCACTGGCGGCGAGGTGAAGCTGCTCGATTTCGGGCTCGCGTTCGCCGTCCGTGCCGTCGCCGGCGACGACGACGACCCGACGATCCACTACCTCGCCCGCGTCGGTGGCCTGACGCCGTCCTTCGCCGCCTACGAGATGCTCGCCGGCGACCCTCCGTCCGCGGCGAGCGACGTCTTCGCCCTCGCGGTGATCGCCTACATCCTCTACGCCGGCCGCCATCCCTTCGACCGCCGCAACGCCGTCGAGGCGAAGGCGCTCGGGCTCACGCCGGCGAGGCCGCCGCACCTTGGACGCCGGGCCTGGCGGATGATGTCGGCGGCGCTGTCGTTCGACCCGGCCGATCGGCCCCAGCGCGCCGGCGAGTTCGCCGCGGCGCTCCATCCGCAATACTGGTGGCAGCGCCTGCGCTGAGCGTCACCGTCGCATCGCTGTCACCCGTTCGTCCTAGCCTGTTGCACTGCCGACGTTTCCCCGTGCCTCAGCGAGCCCATGGTGCAGGTTGTCAAGCCGCGGACACTCGGCCTGTTGACGAAGGCGGAGCGTCGCCGATCCGGTGCGAGCTTCATCGTCTCCGCCCTCGCCATGTTCGATCTCGCCGATCCGACCGATTTCGAAGGCGAGCAGGCCTTGTGGCTCGCTGCCGCCAAGGCGCTGCCGCCGGGGGCGATCCTCGACATGGCGATGCCGAAGCCGACGGCCGAAGTTCTGATCGCCGGCCATGCCCGCCCCGCCGGCGGCGAGCCGGCGACCCTCATGCAGGTCGCGGCGCGCATCGGCGACTACGAGACCCGGCTCGCCGTCGTCGGCGACCGCGTCTGGCAGGCCGGGCGCGGCGGCTACACCCCGACACCGCCGCGGCCCTTCGTCGAGATGCCGCTGACCCCCGCCCGCGCCTTCGGCGGCGTCGGCCACGCCATCAACCCGGTCGGGGCGGGCTACCGCGCGCTGCCGCGCCTGCTCGCCGGCGAACTGGTGGCGCTTCCCAACATCGAGGTTCCCGGACGGGGCGTGCAGGCGATCGAGGACGAGCCGCCGCCGGCCCTGTTCGGGGCGCTCGAGCTCGACAGCCCGCTGCGGCGGCGGTTCGCCGGCACTTACGACCGCCGGTGGCTCGAGACGGTTGCCCCGGCGCTGCCGGACGACGTCGACCCGCGGCTGTTCATGCACGGCCATCGGCAGAACTGGCTCGACGGCTACCTCTCCGGCGACGAGGCCTTCACCCTCACAGGCTTCGACGACGCGCAGCCCTCGGTGAGCGGCCGCCTGCCGGGGATGCGGGTGCGCGCCTTCGTCACCCGCACCGAAGACCGCGACGCTCTGATCGAGCTGCCGATGGTCGTCGACACGCTCTGGCTCCTCGCCGGCGCCCGTCGCGGCATCCTCGTCTATCGCGGCGCCCAGCCGGTCGCCGACATCGAGGCGCGCGACGTCGCCGACGTCGTGCTCGCCTACGAGCGCAGCGCCGATCCGCCACGCGCCATCGGTGAGTACGCCGCCTTCCGCCGGTTGCGCTGTGACCCGGAGACGGCGCAGCGCGTCGCGCTGAGCGAAGGCCCGCTCGTCCCGGCCAAGTCGGCGGACGCCGTCCGCCGCCGCACCGAGGCCCGCCGCCGCGCCGCCGAGGCCGAGGCGGCCCGCCAGCACGCCGCACAGGTTTTCCTGTTCGAGCGTCAAATGCGGGACGCCGGCGTCCCGGCCGTGCTGTGGCCGGAGGTGCCACCACCGCCGCCGCCCGAGTTCCTGCTGCCGACCCCCGAGGAGATCGCCGCCGGCGACCTCGACCTCGGCGAGATCCTCGATGCGGTCGAGGCGATGCGCCGCCAGGCCGAGGCGGAACTCGAGACGGCGCAGAGGACGCGGGCCGAGCTCGATCTCGACCTCGGGGCGCTCGCCAGACCCGGTGCGGTGGCGGGCGACGTCGACCGGCTGCTCGACCGGCTCGCCGCGATGGGCTCCGAAATGCCCGTCGCGCAGCTCGATGCGCAGTTGCGCGACGCCGCCCCGCCTCCGCTGCCCGAGGCCGTCGATCCCGCCGCCGCCGCGCTCGCCGCGTCGATCGCGACAAAGGCGCAGGATTGGCGGCAGCTCGTGCTCGACGCCGCGCGACCGCCGGCGGTGAGCGCCGCGCGCGAAGCCGAGACAGCGTTCGCACGGGCGATGCGGCTGCCCGAAGGGTCGCCGTTCGCCGACATTCGCGCCGGCCTCGCCGACATGGCGCGGATCGAAATTCCGTCACTCGCCGACGAGCCCGATCTAGCAGCAGCGCTGTCGGCCGCCGCGCCGCCAGCACCGCCCGTCGATCTGCGCGCGATGCTCGATAGCTTGACGGCCGACGAGAGTGAGCTCGCCGCTGCACGTGAAGGAAACGCCGCACAGCTTGATGCGATGGACGAGAAGCTCCGCGTGGCCCTGCCCGGGCTGCGGGGCGTTTCCGACCCGCTCGCCGCGCTGCTCGAAACGCTGACCGCCGCCGCCCCGGCACCCCCCGCGCCGGCGTCCCCCGCCGAAGCCATGCAGAGGTCCCGCGATGCCGTGGCGGAGAGCCTGGAGAAGAGCGGCGCCGCGCTCGATACGGCGGAAGGGCGCCTCGACGAGGCTTTGCCGAGCATCCGCAGCCTGTCGCCGAACGCGCTGTTCCCCGAGCGGCCGCTGTCGCCGGCGGCGGCGCGCATGTTCGGGGACCGCGTGCTGACCGCATTGCGCAGCGGGCTGGTGCTCGCCGGCCGCGACCTCGCCGGGATCGACCTGTTGGGCGCCGACCTTGCCGGTGCCGACCTGCGCGGCTGCCTGATGGAGGGTGCGGTGCTCACCGGCGCTCGGCTCGCCGGGGCGGCGACGAGAGGGATCGTTCTGACCGGCGCCGTGCTCGACGACGCCGACTTGTCCGGCTGCGACCTCGGCGGGGCAAACCTGTCTTCGGCGAGTTGCCGCAGGGCCCGCTTTTCCGGCTGCAATCTCGCAGACGCCCGCCTCGGCGAGATCGTGCTCGACGGGGCCGCCCTCGACCGCACGCGGTTCAAGGGCGGTAGTCTGATCAAGGCGTCGCTCGTCGGTGCCGATCTTTCGGGCGCCGTGCTCGAGGGGATGGTGTTCGTCGAAACGGACCTTTCCGACGCGGTGCTGGCCGGCGCCACGATCGCCTCGTCGCAGTTCCTCGTCTCGAAGCTGTCCCGGGTGCGCGCCGAGGGCGCGGTGTTCCGGGAGTCCTCCATCGTCAACACCCCCGCCGACGGCATCGACCTGCGCGGCGCGCGGCTCGATCGATGCGGCTTCCTCGGCGAGATCGACCTCTCCGGCGCCTGCCTCGACGCCGTGGAGGCGCGCGACGCCACGTGGAACGGCGGCAATCTGAAGGGGGCGAGCTTCCGCCGCAGCCGCCTCACCCGCACCATGTTCGCGAACACGGACCTGACCGGGGCCGACTTCCGGTTGGCCGCCGCGGCCGGCGTTCGCTTCGACGATTGCCGCCTCGTCGGCGCTGACTTCATGGCCGCCGACCTTCGCTTTGCACAGATGCACCGGGCGGACGCCACAGCCGCCGTGTTCCGCGGCGCCAACCTCTACGGCTGCGATCTCACCGACGCCGTGCTGGCGGGCTGCGATCTCGCCGGATCGAACCTCGCCAAGACGGTGATCGCCATGGTCGGCACACATGTCGACTGACGACATCCAGGCGCATGCGAAGCATCGGGTGCCGTTTCTCGACGGCCGGCTGGCGGAAACCGACTTCGCCGGCTGCGACCTGTCGGACCTTGTCGTCGTGGCGACCGATCTGCGCGGGAGCCGCTTCGCCGGCGCCCGGCTCGGCCGCACGCGCTTCGTCGATTGCGACCTGCGGGGAGCCGACCTGAAGGCCGAGGCTCTGGACGGGGCGAGCTTCCTCGACTGCCGACTGGACGACGCCGACCTCGCCGGCACGAGCGCCGCCGACCTCACCTTCGCGAAGTGCTCCTGCACCCGTGTGCGGCTTTCGAACGCCGCGATCGAGCGCCTGCAACTGGTCGCCTGCGATCTCCGTGGCGCCGATTTCTCCGGCGCCGTGCTGTCGACGTTGGCCGTGCTCGATTGTGACCTCGCCGAGATCGACCTCGGCCGCGCCTCGCTCACCGCCTTCCTGGTCACGCGGGCCGATCTCAGGTCCGCCGTCCTCGACGGTCTCGGCCTCGACACCGGCGCATTGATCGGGGCGGACCTCTCCGGGCGCGACCTGCGCGGCCTGGCTCTCGCCCGGCTGAACCTGTCCGGCGCAAGGCTCGTCGGGGCAAATCTCGCCGGTGCCGACCTCAGCGGAGGCCTGTTCCTGGGGGCGGACCTGACCGGCGCGGACCTCGGCCGGGTGCGTGCCGGCATGACGGTGTTCGCCAACGCCGACCTGTCTGCCGCCAACCTCGCCGGGGCCGAGCTCAAGCTCGCCAACTTCCAGGAAGCGAAGCTCGAAGGGGCGAACTTTTCGGGCGCCAACCTGGAGCTCGTCGTCGCAAGCGGGGCGGCGGCGGCCGGCGCCCGCTTCGACGGCGCCCGCCTCGACTACGCGCGGCTGGACGCGGCCGATCTCGACGGCGCGCGGTTCGACGGCGCGCACTTCCGGCAGACCGACTTCCATCGCGCCTCGATCGACGGGCTCGTCGCCTTCGGCGCGAGCGGTGGCGTCCTGCACACGGATCAGGCGCGGGCGATTGCGGAACTGTACGATCCGCGACGCGTCCGCGACGCGGCGGAGGGTTAGCGATGCCGGGCTTCGTCAACAGCCAGGGGCCGATCCCCTACACGGATTTCGCGTTCCCGGACGTCTGCCTGACGCCCGTTCCGCCCTCTCCGGCGCCGGTCCCCATCACTTACCCGGACATCGGCCTCGGCCCGACCGCCATCCCGAGCCAGCCGAAGTTCCTCGTGCTCGGCATGCCCGTCCACAACATGATGACCCAGAAGCCGATCAGCAACGGCGACAATGTCGGCCTCGGCCTCGGGATGATGTCGGGGACTGTGATGGGACCGGTCTCGGCGGCGGCGGGCTCGACGTGCCTGACCGCCTGCGGGCCGCCGGTGACGGGCATGGCGAACCCGACGAAGCAGAACGGTATCAGCCCCAACGCCTTCGGTATGACGCTGTCACCGTCGCAACCGAAGCTGCTGACCACCCGCTGACGCCCGACACGCCGCAGACCGGAGGGACCGCGATGAGCGCCACCGTCACGCTGAAGATGACCCTGAAGATCCCCCATCTCGGCGGGACGGAGATCCTGGTCGAGTCCGTCCGGGGGTTCGAGGCGATCTCGACGCCGTTCGCCTTCGAGGTGCAGTTCATCAGTTCAGACGAGATCGACGCATTGGACGCCATCGGCAAGCCGGCGACGCTGACGGTCGACGTCGTCGACAACCGGTTGCTGGCGACCGGCGTCATCGGCGCCTTCCGCCTGAAGGATCCGACGCCGGCCGGCGACTTCTCCTATGCCCTGACGATCACCTCGCGCTTCGGCCTGCTCGATCTCAGCCGTCAGAACCAGGTCTATGCGACCGACAGCGACCTGACGCTGCCGACCCTCATCGACGGTATCCTCGACAACAGCCTCTCGACCGCCTCGACCACCGGCGGCCACCAGCAGACGGTTCCGGCCACCAAGCGCCTGTCGGCGAGCTACCCCGCCCGCCGCCACGTCGTACAGTACGAGGAGAGCGATCTCGCCTTCGTCTCGCGGCTCTGCGAGCACGACGGCATCTTCTACTTCTTCGAGCACGACGACAGCGGCGACACCGTCGTCTTCGGCGATTCCAATCTCGCCTTCACCCAGGCGCAGCTGCCGGACGGGGCGAAGGTGCCGTTCCGCCGCGACCGCACGGCACCGGGAGCGGGGGAGGTGGCGATCACCTCGTTCATCGCCGACGCGGCGCTGGCGCCCGGCAAGATCTTCCTGCGCGACTACAGCGAATCCACGCCGGCGATGCAGTTGCTCGTGCAGGCCGCGATCGACGGCAACGGCCCCGGCGTCGTCGTCGAGCACGGCACCAACTTCGATTCGATGGACCGCGGCAACACGCTGGCGCGGATCCGCGCCGAGGAGTTCGGCTGCCGCCGCATCGTCTTCCACGGCGAATCCACGGCCCCGCAGCTGCGCCCCGGCACCTTCTTCGACCTGTCGCAGCACCCCAACATGGGCCTCGATGGCCGCTATCTCGTGGTCGAGGCCCGGCACACCGCCGCCGTTCCCAATCCGCTCGCCTATACGCCCGGCAGCGAGACGCGGGCCTACGTGAACACCATCACCTGCGTGAAGTTCGATGCCGCCTTCCGGCCGCGCCGGGCGACGCCCGTGCCGAAGCTCGGCGGCTTGTTCACGGCCCAGATCGACGCCCAGGGCGACGGCGACCGCGCCGAGATCGATTCCAGCGGGCGCTACAAGCTCAGGCTCGTCTACGATGAGGCGAACGCCCCCGACGGCAAGGCCAGCACCTCGATCCGCCGCGCCCAGCCCTATGCCGGACCGGCCGATTCCGGCTTTCACTTCCCGCTCCTGAAGGGAACCGAGGTCGTCGTCTCCTATCTCAACGGCGACCCGGACCGGCCGATCATCGTGGGGGCCCTGCCGAACGCGCTGAACCCGGACGTCGTCAACAGCGACAGCAACGTCTTCAACCGCATCCGCAGCACCTCCGGCAGCCTGTTCGAGATCAACGACGGCATCGCCGCCGCGATGGCGAAGTCGAGCGCGCAGGCGGGGCTTCCCGCGACGACCCATGCCGAGATCGCCGCCCGCCCCGCCGCCGCTGCCGTCCCCGCTCCGCCGGACGCCGCATCGTCGGACGCCGCGCCGCTGGGGACGCTGACGGCCCCCGCCGGCGACGCCGCGGGCGGCCTGCCGCCGACGCCGCACGCCGACGGGGTCGGCGACGCCGTAACGACCGCCTCGCAGATCTACACGCGCTTCGACGTGCCGAGCGCGCCGGGAGCGGCGCCCCGTACCGGCTGCTACGTCCGCCTCGGTTCCTACATCCCCGAGGAAGAGAGCATCGTCCCGAACGTCCCCTACACGACGAGTACGGTCAGCTACTCCGATGTCGACCCGGAAAAGGTGGCGAAGGAGACCGGCAAGCAGACCTCGAACGAGCGTTCCAGCGCCTCGACGACGCCGACGTCCCACACCAGCAGCTACAACGGCGTCCTCGTCTTCACCAACCAGGATCGCAACGAGAACATCCTCGGCGCCTCGCTGTCGAAGTTCGGCAAGGGCCACGCCACCAAGACGGTGACGGGCGACTCGACCCACGAGGTCTCAGACGGCGTCTATTCGCTGCTCGCCACCAAGGGCATCAAGATCACGGCTGGCTCGGCCACCAAGTCGACGACGGCACCCGTCGCCGACATCGTCCTCACCGCCTCGAACTACATCAAGCAGACCGCCTACGGTCCCCTCAGCGAGGCGACCTACGGCGATTCCAGCAAGATCACCTACGGCAACTCGACGGACGAGTTCCACGGCACGAAGAAATCCTACTTCTACGGCGATGAATACGCCTACAAGAGCGCCACCAGCCGTCAGGTCTATCTGAATGCCCTGCTGGTCCTGAAGGCCTCGATCGAGCTGACGCTCGCGATGAGCATCACCACCAAGATCACCTGGGGCGGCGACTGGAAGATGGCGGCGCCGTTCGACATGAAAATGATCCTCGGGTGGAATACCACGCTCGTTCTCGGCATGGACTACAAGTCGGCGCTCGGCCCGATCTGCAAAATGGGCGAGACGGACTTCAAGTTCATGGCGGCGAGCGACACGAAGATCGTGCTCGGCTCGGATACTAAAATGGTCAATGCAGACATCAAGTTCTGCAACTTCAAGCACGAGTCGGCGATCTCGCAGGCCAAGGTCACGACGCTGGAAGCCGACAACAAGGCGATCCAGACGAACAAGGCGGCCCTCAAGTCGGAAAGCGACGGCGTCTCCTCCTACTTCGCGACGCTGCACAGCTACTCCTGAGAGCCTGCCCGGAAATTGGAGGTAGTCATGGGATCACCAGTCGTCACCCGCAGCGGCACGGCGCGGCCGTTGCCACGCGTCGCCGAGGCGACGCCGGTCCTCGGCTTCGGTACGACGCTGTCGAACGCGGCCGGCATCGTCGTCGCCACCGCCGACGGCCCGGCCACGGCGAGCCGCGCGGCGAGCTGCCTCGTCGCGCCCGAGCCCGGCGACACCGTGCTGCTCTGCAGCGCCGGTCCCGACACCTTCGTGCTCGCCGTGCTGGTGCGGGCGACGCCCTCCGCCCTCACCGTCACTCCGGCCGACTGCGCCGACCTCGTCCTCAGCGGCGATGTCGTCAGAGT
>CALRZT010000012.1:0-31643 GCA_943372725.1 Pseudoxanthobacter soli DSM 19599 | reverse complement strand
TCGGCGTCCCCTACACGCACTCCGGCGTGCTCGCCTCGGCGCTCGCGATGAACAAGGAGAAGGCGAAGCTCGTCTTCGCCGCCGCCGGGCTGCCCCTCGTCGAGCACCAGATCGTTAACCGCCTCGACGCCGCGCGCGAGCACGTCATGGCGCCGCCCTACGTGCTGAAGCCGATCGCCGAGGGGTCGAGCTACGGCGTGCTGATCGTCCGCGAGGACGCCGAGCATCCGCCGCAGGAACTCTTCCGCGAGGACTGGCGCTACGGCGAATTCCTGCTCGCCGAGCGCTACGTGCCTGGCCACGAACTGACCTGCGCGGTGATCGGCGACCGGGCGACCGAGGTGCTGGAGATCGTGCCCGTCGGCCACGCCTTCTACGACTATGACTCGAAATATGTTCCCGGCGGTTCACGGCACGAAGTGCCCGCCCGTCTTTCACCGAACGTTAACCAAACCTGCCGGAAGGTGACCCTCGAAGCGCATCGCGCGCTGGGGTGCAGGGGCGTATCGAGGGCGGACTTCCGCTTCGACCCGTCCCGCGAGGAACTGGTCATCCTCGAGGTCAACACCCAGCCCGGCATGACGCCCACATCCCTGGTGCCCGATCTTGCGGCGCACGACGGGATGTCCTTCGGCGAGTTGGTCGAGTGGATGGTGGAGGACGCGAGTTGCGGTCGGTAGGGCAAGCGGCGACTGGAGCACGACGGACGGCGCCGGTTCCCGGCGAGCCGCTGCCGATCGGCCGCTCCTCCTCGCGCCGCTGGATGAAGCGGCTGGGCGAGGTGGTGGAGCGGGTGCCGCGCCACGCCGGCTCGATCTCGGCCGCCGCCCTTCTCGCCGCCTTCATCGGCTACGGCGTCGTGCTCGGCGGGCACGGGCCGGCCCTCGTCGATTTCGTCACGGCCCGCTCCGGCTTCCAGATTTCCGCGGTCCGCCTCACCGGCCAAATCGAGACCTCCGATTCGGCGCTGCTCGCGGCGCTGTCGATCGAGCCGGGCGGCTCGCTCCTCGCCTTCGACGTCGCCGATGCCCGCGACCGGCTGCAGACGCTGCCGTGGATCGCCTCGGCGACGATCCGCAAGCTCTACCCGGACGCGCTGTCGGTGGAAGTGACCGAAAAGCAGGCCTTCGCGCGCTGGCACGACGGCAGCCGCGTCTTCCTGATCGACCG
The DNA here is from genome assembly GCA_943372725.1 of Pseudoxanthobacter soli DSM 19599. Taxonomy (GTDB): domain Bacteria; phylum Pseudomonadota; class Alphaproteobacteria; order Rhizobiales; family Segnochrobactraceae; genus CAMDHY01. The sequence goes on along the minus strand of CALRZT010000012.1, from coordinate 30,473 downwards.
CAACGGCGTGCTGATCACCGACGAGTTCGACGTCTCCTACGACACGCTGCCGATGGTGGCCGGGCGCGGCGCGCCGGAACTCGCCGAGGCGGCAATGGCGATGGTTTCGGCGCACGAAGCCCTCGCCGATCGCGTCTCCGCACTGGTGCGTGTCGGTGACCGCCGCTGGGACGTGCTCCTGACCGACGGGCCGACGATCCGCCTGCCGGAAGTGGGCCAGGAGGCGGCGCTGCAGGAAGTCGTGCGGCTCGAGGCGCAGGCGAAGCTCCTGCAGCGCGACGTCGCCATCGTCGACCTGCGCATCCCCGACCGCATTACCATCCGCCTGACGCCCGACGCGGCGGAAAAGAGGCGTACCGATCTCGCCAAGCAGGCGAAGCGCAAAGGGGCGGCGACGTAATGCGTTTCGGCCAGCCCGATCCGATGAGCCGCCTGAAGCCGCTGTCGCAGCGGCGCTCCGCGATCGTCACCGTCCTCGACGTCGGCTCGACGAAGGTCGCCTGCCTGATCGCCCGGCTGCGCCCGCGCGATTCCGCCGACGTGCTGGCCGGCCGCACCCACGCCATCGAGATCCTCGGCTACGGCTACCAGCGGGCGCGGGGCGTCAAGTCCGGCGTCGTCGTCGACCTCGACGCCGCCGAGCAGGCGGTGCGGCTCGCCGTCGATTCCGCCGAACGGATGGCCGGTGTGACGGTCGAATCACTTATCGTCACGGTGACCTGTGGCCGCCTCGGCAGCGAGAGCTTCGGGACGACGGTGGATCTCGTCGGCGAGACCGTCAACGACGGCGACATCACCCGCGTTCTCTCCGCCGCCGGCGCCCACTCCGTCAGCGAGGGACGGACCGTGGTGCACACTTTGCCCATCGGCTACACGCTCGACGGCAGCCGCGGCATCCGCGACCCGCGTAACATGCTCGGCCGCCGGCTCGGCATCGACTGCACCGTCGTCACCGCCGACACGGCGCCGCTGCGCAACCTGCTGCTCACCGTCGGCCGCGGTCACCTCGAGGTCGAGGCGATGGTGGCGACGCCCTATGCGAGCGGCCTCTCCACCCTGGTCGAGGACGAGTCGGAGCTCGGCGTCGCCTGCGTCGACATCGGCGGCGGCACCACCTCGCTCGCGGTGTTCTCCGACCGCCACCTCGTCCACGCCGACGCCATCGCGGTCGGCGGCGCCCACGTCACCCTCGACATCGCCAACGGCCTGTCGATCAAGGTCCAGGACGCCGAACGCCTGAAGACGCTGCACGGCAGCGCCCTGCCCGGCTCGGCCGACGAGCGCGACATCCTCACCGTCCACCCGATCGGCGAGGACGACGCCTCCTCCGCCACCCAGGTGCCGCGCGCGGAACTGAACCGGATCATCCGGCCGCGCGTCGAGGAGACCCTCGAGATCGTCCGCGACCGCCTGGTCGCCTCCGGCTTCGCCGGCAAGATCGGACGCCGCATCGTGCTCACCGGCGGCGCGAGCCAACTCACCGGCCTGCCGGAAGTGGCGCGCCGCATCCTCAGCCGCTCCATCCGCCTCGGCCGGCCGCTCGGCGTCGCCGGGCTGCCGGAGGCGGCCAAGGGCCCCGCCTTCGCCGCCGTGGTCGGCCTTCTGGTCTACCCGCAGGTGGTGCAGTTCGAGCAGTTCCCCATTCGTCAGTCCCGCCTGCGCCTCACGGGAACCGACGGCTACCTCGCCCGGGTCGGGCGGTGGTTCGGGAGCGCACAATGAGGCGGTGCGGAAAATCGTTGTCCACGGGCGCGGGCCCGAGGGCGGCAGGCAGAGGGACGGACGGCCGCGGTCAAGAGCGGGCACGCCATCACGCGACGAGGCAACCATGACGATCAACCTGAAGATGCCCGACATCACCGAGCTCAAGCCCCGCATCACCGTCTTCGGTGTCGGCGGTGCCGGCGGTAACGCCGTCAACAACATGATCCAGGCGGGGTTGCAGGGCTGCGACTTCGTCTGTGCCAACACCGACGCGCAGGCGCTGAGCCTCGCCAAGGCCGAGCGCATCATCCAGATGGGCATCGCCGTCACCGAGGGTCTCGGCGCCGGTTCCCAGCCCGAGGTCGGCCGCGCCGCCGCCGAGGAGGTGATCGACGAGATCAACGATCACCTCGCCGGCTCGCACATGGTGTTCATCACCGCCGGCATGGGCGGTGGCACCGGCACCGGCGCAGCCCCCGTGATCGCCCGGGCGGCCCGTGAGATGGGTATACTGACTGTCGGCGTGGTGACGAAGCCCTTCCAGTTCGAGGGCCAGCGCCGCATGAGGATCGCCGAAGCCGGAATAGAGGACCTGCAGAAGAGCGTCGACACGCTCATCGTCATCCCGAACCAGAACCTGTTCCGGGTGGCGAACGAGAAGACGACCTTCGCCGACGCCTTCGCGATGGCCGACCAGGTGCTCTATTCGGGCGTCGCCTGCATCACCGACCTGATGGTCAAGGAAGGCCTGATCAACCTCGACTTCGCCGACGTCCGCTCGATCATGCGCGGCATGGGCAAGGCGATGATGGGCACCGGCGAGGCCTCCGGCGACAAGCGCGCCAGCCAGGCGGCGGAAGCGGCGATCTCCAACCCGCTGCTCGACGAGACCTCGATGAAGGGCGCTCGCGGCCTCCTGATCTCGATCACCGGCGGCAAGGACCTGACGCTGTTCGAGCTCGACGAGGCGGCCACCCGCATCCGCGAGGAGGTCGACCCGGACGCCAACATCATCCTCGGCGCCACCTTCGACGACGGCCTCGAGGGCATCATCCGCGTCTCCGTCGTCGCCACCGGCATCGACAAGGAGATGCGCGAGGACGTCACCCCGACCGAGGCGCGGCTCGCTGAGCTGACCAACCGCCTGCGCACCGTCACCGGCGGCAAGGCGAACGCCCCGGCGGTCGCGGCCGCGCGGGTAGCGACGGTGGAGGCCCGTGCCGCCGCCGCGCTCGAGGCCGATCTCGCCCCGGCCGCCCTCGCGGCGGTCGAGCCGATGATGGTCGACTACCACCACGCGCCGGCGCATCTCGACGCGGCGATCGATGCCCACGGCGACGAGGGCCCCTACGAGGACGACGAGCCGGAGGTGGAGCCCTACGTGCCGCCGGTGGCGGAGCGGCCGGCCGGCGTGTCGCCGCGCATGCCGCGCCTCGAGGACTTCCCGGCCCACACCCAGGGAGCGATTCGCGGCGCCGAGCGCGAGGAGGCGCACGAAGAGGACAAGCGTCCGATGAGCCTTCTGCGGCGCATCGCGAGCGGCCTGTCTCGCCACACCGATCACGATGACGAGCCGCCGGTGCGCGCCCCCGTCGCCCCGCCGGCGGCCCCCCGCCGGGCTCCGGTGGCGGAAGCGGCCCCGGTCGAGCCGGTGCGTCGGGCCCCCCCGCGCGCCCCGCAGGCCGACCCCTACCAGCGCGCCCGCGCGCCGGAGCAGGAGCCGCAGCGCCAGGCTCCGCGCGGACATCACGACGACGACCAGCTGGAGATCCCGGCCTTCCTGCGCCGCCAGGCGAACTGACACCGAACCGGCCGCCGGCGCCCCAGCGGGGCGTCCGGCACCTCCATCACGGCGCCCGCCGATCCCTCGGCCGGGCGCCGTGTTCGTTAAGGGATTCAAAAGGGTGGTTGTTGTTACAAACAGTAAGGAAGCGTGATTTTGCGGGGTCGGCCGCTCTGGCTAGGGTCCGCCTACGAGATCGCCGCGCTCCTTGTTGGGGGCGGGTGCCGAACCGAGGCGATCCGGGGTCGAGCGTATGTCGACCGAGTGGCGTAGAGGCGGGTCGCACGTCGGCGGCGATCGGAAGGGACGGACGATGGCGCGGGCTGGGCACGCTCTTCAGAAGACTCTCGCCGACAGCGTTTCTCTTTCCGGCATCGGCGTCCACAGCGGCGAGCCCGCCACCGTCATCCTCTACCCGGCCGAGCCGAACACCGGCATCGTCTTCATCCGTTCCGACCTCGACGACGGCCACGCCGGCATCTCCGCCACCTTCCGCGCCGTCACCGCCACCGAGCTCTGCACCGTCGTCGCCGACCGCTCGGGGGCTTCGGTCTCCACCGTCGAGCACCTGATGGCTGCGCTCGCCGCCTATGGCATCGACAACGCCGTGATCGAGGTCGACGGCCCCGAGATGCCGATCATGGACGGCAGCGCAGCCGCCTTCGTCGAGGCGATCGAGCAGGTCGGCACCATGACGCAGTCCTCCGGCCGCCGCGTGCTCAGGGTCCTGAAGCCGGTGCGGGTCGACTCGGGTGACGCCTTCGGCGAGCTCGAGCCCTGGCCGACCGCCCGCTTCGAGGTGACGATCGCCTTCGACACCGACCTTATCGGCACGCAGTCGATCGAGTTCGAGCTGTCGCCCGGCATGTTCCGCCGAGAGCTGTCGCGGGCCCGCACCTTCGGCCGCATCTGCGACGTCGAGCGGCTGTGGGCGATGGGCTTCGCCAAGGGCTCCTCGCTCGACAACTCCATCGCCATTGCCGGCGACCGGGTGCTCAACCCCGACGGCACCCGCTGGGAAGACGAGTTCGTCCGCCACAAGGCGCTCGACGCCGTCGGCGACATCGCTCTCGCCGGCTATCCGATCCAGGGCCTCTACCGCTCCTACAAGGGCGGCCACCGCATCAACGTCGCGGTCCTGAAGGCGCTGTTCGCCGACCCCTCCGCCTACGAGATCATCGAGCTCGACGCCCGCCGCGAGCCGTTGCGCGAGGTCGGCCACGCCGAGCTCGGCGCCGCCGTCGCCGCCGCCGCCTACGGCCCCGAGCGGTCCTGATCGTCGGAGCGGCGACGCTCCCGTCCGACCGTGACGGATCGCGACGAATTCGACGTCGCTCCCGGGCTCTCGGCCGCGGCCGCGCCATAGTTTCGCTCCAAACTCCCGCGCATCAGAGCCACCGTCGGCAGCCTTGCCCCACATCCGTGGCGTCTGTTCGCTGATTCGGTGTATGCGGAACGTCGCGCAGCCGCACCACGCCGGTCTGCCGCCGCGTTAGTCGAGCCTGGAGGGACGCTTGCCGGAGCCCATCTTTTCGAAGCGGACCGCGCTCTCCGAGCGGACCGCCAGCTCCCGGCGGACCGCTTTGCGCCGCTCCGGCCTGTTCGCGGCCGTCGTCGCCTGCGGCCTCGCGCTCGCCGCCTGCGCCGACAAGGAAGACGACCTGCTGCTCGACGACACACCGGCCGACCAGCTCTACAACGAGGGTCTCGCCTTCGTGCAGCGCGGCGACCTGCGCGAGGCGACGCGCACCTTCGAGAAGCTCGACCAGCTGCACCCCTATTCTGAGTACTCCCGCAAGGCGATGGTGATGACCGCCTATGTGGAATACTCGCGCGGCAACTACACCGAGGCGGTGAACGCCTGCCGCCGCTTCCTGACGCTGTTCCCCGGCAGCCCGGACGCGGCTTACGCACTCTTCATCATCGGCCAGTCCTACTTCCACCAGGTTCCCGACGTGACGCGCGACCAGGAGATGGCCCTCAAGGCGATGGGCGCCTATGAGGAGCTGATCCGCCGCTATCCCGACTCGGAGTACGCCGACGAGGCGCGCAAGAACGTGCTGGCCATGAAGGACCAGCTCGCCGGCAAGGAGATGGAGGTCGGCCGCTTCTATCTTTACAAGAAAGACTACATCGCCGCGATCAGCCGCTTCCGCGTCGTCATCGTCGACTACCAGACGACCCGGCACGTCGAGGAGGCCTTGGCGCGCGTCGCCGAGGCCTATTACGCGATGGGCGTGGTCAAGGAGGCGCAGACCGCCGCCGCCGTGCTCGGCCACAACTTCCCGGACAGCCCCTGGTACAAGAGCACCTACACGCTCCTGCAGACCGGCGGCTACGGCCCGGAGAACGACAGCGGCAGCTGGATCAGCAAGGCGTTCGCCAACATCAAGCTGATCTGACGGAGACGGCATCGCGAGCCGCGGGGATCGGTTGATGCTGGTCGAGCTGGCGATCCGCGACATCGTGCTGATCGACCGCCTGGAGGTCGGCTTCGGGGCCGGCCTCACCGTGCTCACCGGCGAGACCGGCGCCGGCAAGTCGATCCTCCTCGATGCCCTCTCGCTCGCGCTCGGCGGCCGCGGCGACGCCGGCCTCGTCCGCCACGGTGCCGTCCAGGGCCAGGTCTCGGCCGTCTTCGATCCCGCGCCCGACCATCCCGCCCGCGCCCTGATCGCCGAGACCGGCGCGGACGCCGGCGGCGAGCTCATCCTGCGCCGCGTCCAGAGCGCCGACGGCCGCACCCGCGGCTTCGTCAACGACGAGCCGGCGAGCGCCGGGCTGATGCAGAAGCTCGGCGCGCTGCTGGTCGAGATCCACGGCCAGCACGACGCCCGCGCCCTCGTCGATCCCGGCGTCCACCGCGCCCTGCTCGATGCCTTCGGCGGCCACCGGCCCGCCGTCGCCGCCATCGCCGAGGCGTGGAAGGCGCGGCGCGAGGCCGAGACGGCACTCGAGCGGCACGTCGCCCGTGTCGCTGCCGCCGCCCGTGAGGGCGACTTCCTCCGCGCCAGCCTCGAGGAGCTCGACGCCCTCGCGCCGGACGTCGGCGAGGAGGTGAGCCTCGCCGAGACGCGCGCGGCGATGATGCGGGTGGAGAAAGTCGCCGGCGACCTCGGCGACGCCTTCGAGGAACTGAATGGCTCCGGCTCGCCCGTGCCGGGCGTGGCGAGCCTGATGCGCCGGCTCGAGCGCAAGCGCGCCGAGGCGCCGGAGCTGGTGACGGCGCCGGTGGAGGCCCTCGGCCGCGCCCTCGACGCGCTCGAGGAGGCGCGATTCGGCCTCGAGCAGGCGCTCGCCACCACCGCCTTCGACCCGAAGGTGCTGGAGCGCACCGAGGAGCGGCTGTTCGCCCTGCGCGCCGCGGCGCGCAAGCACCACGTGCCGGTGGACGAGCTCGCGGCGCTCCGCGCCCGCATGACCGCCGACCTCGCCGACATCGATGCCGGCGAGGAGCGCACGGCGGCCCTGGAGCGCGCCGTCGAGGCGGCCCGCTCCACCTACGCCGCTGCGGCCGAAACGCTCACCACGGCCCGCCGGAAGGCCGCGGCGGCGCTCGCCGCGGCGGTCGAGAGGGAGTTGCCGGCCCTGAAGCTCGAGCGCGCCCGCTTCGAGGCGGTTGTGACGACCGATCCCGCCGAGCCGGGCCCCTCCGGCATCGACGCCGTCGAGTTCCACGTCCAGACCAATCCCGGCACCCGCGCCGGCCCGCTCGCCAGGATCGCCTCCGGCGGAGAGCTGTCGCGCTTCCTGCTGGCGCTGAAGGTGGCGCTGGCCGACCGCGGCTCGGCGCCGACGCTGATCTTCGACGAGATCGACACCGGCGTCGGCGGCGCCGTCGCCGAGGCGATCGGCACGCGCCTCGCCCGTCTCTCCGAGCGCGTCCAGGTGCTCGCCGTCACCCACGCCCCGCAGGTGGCGGCGCGGGCGGCGGGGCATCTCCTCATCGCCAAGCAGGCCGTCGGCACGGATGCGGTGGCGACCCGCGTCGACCCGCTCGCCGGCGGCGAGCGCCGCGAGGAGATCGCCCGCATGCTCGCCGGTGCGGTGATCACCGACGAGGCGAGGGCGGCCGCCGACCGGCTGATGGCCGGGGTGGGGTAGCGGGCGCTACTTCGCCTTCGTGAGCACGCCGCAGGAGGCGACGATCGCCTGCGACGGGCTGAGGCCGGTGTGGGCGTAGCAGACCTCCATGCGGTCCGGGCCGGTGATGGTTACCGTCAGGGAGCCGTCGGTGTCGGCGCCCATGCCGGTCTTGCCGTCGGGTCCGAAGGCGATGCCGAACGGCTCCTTGCTCGACGGGTCCGACCACGAGTGGCCCCAGGCGACGATGCCGTCCTGGCCCTCGAACGCCATCGTGAAGGTGATCTCGCGCACCCGCGGCGGCTGGGCGAGCGTCTCATTGCCCGGGTGGTGCGAATTGTGGCCGAAGATCACCGTCTTGAACGGCCCGGACCAGACGCCCGTGATGTCCGGCGGCGTCGCCTCCTGCGCGGAGGCGCCGGCAAGGCCGACGGCGAAGGCGATGGTGGTTGCGGCGGCGAGCAGGCGCATGAAAGTCCTCCCTGACGTGTTCTTCTAGGGAACGAGGAGGGGAATTATCGGCCGGCGGCCAGGGTGCCGGCAAGGGCCGAGGAGGCGGGGAGCGCCGCTCCAAGCCGCGGACTGTCCTCCCCCTGCCAGGGGGAAGGACGGCCGGCGCAGCCGGCAGGTGGGGGTCCGTGAATCAGGAGCGCGACGTCAGCCGTCTCATTGCGGATTCACAGGCCCCACCCTGACCGCTTCGCGGTCTGTTCCTCCCCCTGGCAGGGGAGGGACGCCTGGTGCCGAGCGGCGCCCCCGCCGCGCGCCCCCTCACGCCCCGAACACCGACCAGCCCATCGCCTTCGTCAGCCGTTCCAGTGCCAGCGAGCCCAGGTGCGAGTTCCCCGTTGCGTTGAGGCCGGGGGACCATACGCAGATCGACGCCTTGCCAGGGACGATGCCGAGGATGCCGCCGCCGACGCCGCTCTTGCCGGGGATGCCGACCTTGAAGGCGAAGTCGCCCGAGCCGTCATAGTGGCCGCACATCAGCATCAATGCGTTGATGCGGCGCGCCCGCTCGCGCGAGACGACTCGGCGGCGGGTCGCCGGGTGGTGACCGTCCTCGGCGAGGAAGCGGCCGGCGTGGGCGAGGTCGCGGCAGCTCATGGCGATGGCGCACTGGTGGAAGTAGACGCCGAGCGTCATCTCCGGCGGGTTCTCGAGGTTGCCGAAGGCCTTCATGTAGTTGGCGAGCGCGACGTTGCGGTAGCCGGTCGCCGTTTCCGACTGCGCCACCGCCTTGTCGACGACGATCTCCTCGTTGCCGGCGAGGAAGCGCATGAACTGCACGATGTCGCCGAGCGCCTCCTTCGGCGGGTGGCCGGAGAGAACCACGTCGGTGACGACGATGGCGCCGGCGTTGATGAAGGGGTTGCGCGGCACGCCGTTCTCGCGCTCGAGCTGGACGATCGAGTTGAAGGCGTTGCCGGAGGGCTCGCGGCCGACGCGGCGCCACAGCGTGTCGCCGACGCGGCCGAGCGCCAGCGTCAGGGTGAACACCTTCGAGATCGACTGGATCGAGAACGGCTCCTCGGCGTCGCCGGCCACGTGGACGGCGCCCTCGGCGGTGACGACGGCGATGCCGAACTTCTTCGGATCGACGCGGGCGAGCTGCGGGATGTAGGAGGCGACGCGGCCGCGCTCCTCCTCCTTCGCCATTGCATCGGCGATCTCGGCGAGGACGCTCGCGATGTCCGGCACGCCTACCCCTCGGTCTCGGCTCCCCGTCGCCCTCTCTAGGTCACCAGACGGCAAAGTGCACCCGGTTTGTCGTCGTGGCGGGTCGGCCGGCGTGCCGGGGTCGTCTTGGCGGGGGCGGGCCGGGCCGTCGCTCACAATCGGACCGGCGAGACGACCGCCGGCCGCGGTGGTAGCTTGGCGGACTGCCGATGGGACCGCCGCGATCTCGTCTGCCAAGTTCGTGCAGCGCCCGTCGGATCGCGTATCTGCGTGAGGGCTCGAGCGGCGCACGACAACGATGTCCGCGTGCGGCTGCTTCGTTGTCACTGTTCAGAAGCAAGCATTCGACCACGAACCGTGTGAACGGTTGTGGCAACGCCGGGGATGGGGTTTTTCATGTTCAGCAAGAAGATTTTCGGCGCCGTCGTCGTTGCGGCGTGCGTCCTGGTCTCGGGGGCCGTCGGTGCGGAAACGCTGAAGTACGATCTCAGCAAGCAGCGCGACGCCGACAAATGGGTGCCGTTCGCGGGCAAGTGGGCGATTGAGGACGATGCATACGGACCTGCGAAGCTCGACGAAGACATCTATCCGCTCGCGATTCTCAAGTCTGGCGCCCTCACCGATGTGGAGGTGACGATCAAGCCCGAAGTCCCCGACATCGCATTTTACGCCTCGAGCGTGATCCGGATGTCGACCGGGAAGAACTCGGTTTCGGGGTATCATCTGGTCGCGTTCTTCTCGCCGGCGACGGTCGAGGTCGTCCTCTCCCGGATCGACGACCTTGACCTCGACCCCAGCAAGGCCGACTGGCCGGCCTACGCCTGCCGCAAGGTCGTCAGGATCAAGAAGCCGAAGCCGGAAATCATCTTCGCGGCGAAAGGCGACAAGATCTCCGCGACATACGATGGCGAGAAGGTCTGCGAATTCACGGACAAGACGTACCGGAAGGGTCAAGTGGGACTGTTCAACCTGTCGCACTGGCTGCAGGCCTATACGGCGGTGAAGATCGTCACCCCGTAGCCCGATCGCCGGCCGTGGTGGCACCGTGCCGGCTGGGCAGGGGACTGCCCGGCCGGCGCAGATGCGCTATCACAGGCGTCGGGAGCGGACGCCGGTGACAGGCGCCCGCGTGCAGCGGAACGGCGAGGCGATGGCGAGGAAGACGGATCGGGCTGGCACCGACGAGGAGCCCACGCGAAAGGCCGGCGCGCGGCGCGTCGCAGACACCTCCTCGGGTACCGGAATCGACGAGACCGTACCGACCCTGGAGGAGGCGGCGGCCGAGCACATGCGGCTTGCCGAGGAGATCCGCGGCCACGACGTCCGCTACTACCGCGAGGACGCGCCGACGGTCTCCGACGCCGAGTACGACGCGCTGCGCCTCAGGCTGGCGGCGCTGGAGGCGGCACATCCCGAGCTCGTCAGCGCCGACAGCCCGACACAGACGGTGGGGGCGGCACCCTCCGAGGCGTTCGGCCAGGTCACCCACGCCGTGCCGATGCTGTCGCTCGACAATGCCTTTGCCGAAGAGGACGTCACCGACTTCGTCGGCCGCATCCGCCGCTTCCTGCGCTGGCCGGCCGAGGAGGCGCTCGTCATCGACGCGGAGCCGAAGATCGACGGGCTGTCGCTGTCGCTGCGCTACGAGGGCGGGCGGCTCGTCACGGCGGCGACGCGCGGCGACGGGGCGGTCGGCGAGAACGTCACGGCGAACGTCCGGACGATCACCGAGATCCCCGACACGCTGCCGAATGGGGCGCCGGAGGTCGTCGAGGTGCGCGGCGAGGTCTACATGTCCCACGCCGACTTCGCGGCGCTTAACGCGCGCATGGCGGAGAGCGGGCGGGTGTTCGCCAACCCGCGCAACGCCGCGGCGGGATCGCTGCGCCAGCTCGATCCGGCGATCACCGCGAGCCGGCCGCTGCGCTTCTTCGCCTATGCGTGGGGCGAGATGAGCGAGATGCCGGCGGCGACGCAGTCCGACATGCTGGCGCTGTTCCGCGCCTGGGGCTTCCCGGTCAACCCGCGCATCCGCCGCTGTGACAGCGTCGAGGAGGTCATCGCCTACTACCGCGAGACCGAGGCGGAGCGGGCGGGGCTCGGCTACGACATCGACGGCGTCGTCTACAAGGTCGACCGGCTCGACCTGCAGGCCCGCCTCGGCTTCGTGTCGCGCTCGCCGCGCTGGGCGATCGCCCACAAGTTCCCGGCCGAGCAGGCGACGACGGTGCTGGAGGCGATCGAGATCCAGGTCGGCCGTACCGGCGCGCTGACGCCTGTGGCGCGGCTGACGCCGGTGACGGTCGGCGGCGTCGTCGTCGCCAACGCGACCTTGCACAACGAGGACGAGATCGCGCGGAAGGACGTGCGCGTCGGCGACACGGTGATCGTGCAGCGGGCGGGCGACGTCATCCCGCAGGTGGTGGGGCCGGTGCTGGAGCGGCGGCCGGAGGGGGCGGAGCCGTTCGTCTTCCCGATGGTCTGCCCGGCCTGCGGCAGCCACGCGGTGCGCGAGATCAACCCGCGCACGGGCAAGGAGGACGCCGTCCGGCGCTGCACCGGCGGGCTGATCTGCCCGGCGCAGTCGGTGGAGCGGCTTCGGCACTTCGTGTCGCGCCACGCCTTCGACATCGAGGGCCTCGGCGAGAAGCAGATCGCCGCCTTCCACGCCGACGGGATGGTGAAGGAGCCGGCCGACATCTTCACGCTGGAGGCGCGCGACCGGGCGTCGCTCAAGAAGCTGAAGGACCGAGAGGGCTTCGGCGCGACCTCGGTTGCGAACCTCTTCAAGGCGATCGACACGCGGCGGCGGGTAGGCCTCGACCGCTTCGTCTTCGCGCTCGGCATTCGCCACGTCGGCGAGACGACGGCCCGCCTGATCGCCCGCACCTACGGCACGTGGGAGGCGCTCTGGACGGCGATGACCGAGCAGTCGGCCGAGGCGGCGGTGGCCGAACTCGACGCCATCGAGGGCATCGGCGAGACGCTGGCCGAGGCGGTGGTCGACTTCTTCCAGGAGGCGCACAATCGCGAGGCACTCGGCCGGCTCCTCGCCGAGGTGAGCGTCGAGAAGGTCGAGGCACCGAAGGCGACGGGCTCGCCGGTCGCCGGCAAGACGGTGGTGTTCACCGGCTCGCTCCAGAAGATGACGCGCGACGAGGCGAAGGCGCGGGCGGAGACGCTCGGCGCCAAGGTGGCGGGCTCAGTGTCGAAGAAGACCGACCTCGTCGTCGCCGGCCCCGGCGCGGGCTCGAAGCTCAAGCTCGCCGCCGAGCTCGGCATCGAGGTGATCGACGAGGACGGCTGGCTGACGCTGATCGGGGATGCGTGAGAGGGGCGAGGCCTGACGGCCTCTTCCTTCTCCCGCGAGCGGGAGAAGGGAAGGGGCGGCGCCTCCTTCCCGAAATCAGTCGCCAGTCAGCTCTTGCCGGCGTTGACGAGGCGCAGGATGAGCCAGATCGGGATCACCACGACGGCGCCGAGCAGCAGGTAGCGGCCGACCTGCTCGACCGCGCCGAAGCCCATGTCGACGATGCGTTCGGCGGCGCGGACGATCCAGTTGACGAGATCGAACGGCTCCAGCCCGAGCGCCGCCATCACCACGCCGACGACGAGCGACAACAGCAGCAGCTGCACGAGGACCCGCAAGGGCGAGCCGCCGAGAAAGCGCGAGACGCGTTCGTTCGCCATGTTCTGTCCGTCGTCCCGTTCTGCCGCGCCGTCGCGCTCGCTGCCGCGCCCTATGACACTCGCCGCATATAGGGGGCCGTCGTGGCGAGTGCGAGGCGGGACGACGAGGGGACGGCAGGCGGGGTCGCGATGGAGAGCGGGCCCGCACGCCCCGCCCCGCGAACGCGACGCGCTCAGACCTTCTCGAGCAGATAGAGATCCCAGCCGAAGGCCGACAGCGCGACGTGGACGTTGCGGAAACCGGCCTCCCGGAACAGGGTCTCGTTGTCCCGACGGCTGAGCGGGCGCAGCGTCGACCGCACGGCGCGCTCCTTCTCCAGCACCTCGGGATCGGAGAGGCCCATCGAGCGCTTGTAGGCGTTGAGCATGTAGTGGTTGGTCATCTGCCCCCTGCCCGCATCGTCCAGCACCTTCTCGGCGACGACGGCGCAGCCGCGCCACTCGAGCGCCTCCCGCATGGCCGCCAGCACCGACCGCCGGTCGTCGAGATCCAGGAACTGCAGCGTGAACAGGCACGAGACGAAGGCCGGAGAGGTCGGCAGTTCGCAGGCGACGATGTCCTCGAGGACGTACTCGGTGAGCGGACTCGTGTCGCGCCGCCGCGCCTCGGCGATCATTTCGGGCGAGTTGTCGACCGCCACGATCCGGACCGGAACGATGTCGCGCAGCTGACGGCGGAGAAGGCGCGGGAAACGGCCGGTGGAGCACCCGAGGTCGACGCACACCGACCCCGGCCGGACCACGGCGGACGCGAGCATCGCCGCGGTGCGCAGGAACACCCCGTGGAACGGAACCGACTTGAAGATGTGCGCCTCGAACCGCCCCGCCAGCTGGTCGAAGTCGATGTCGTTGCCGGTGACGCCGGGTTGCGCGGGCGGCGCCGCCGGCTCCGCGGTGGCGATGGCCGCCGCGGCCGGCCGCAGGACGCGCTTCGAGCGGCCGAGCAGCACGTACTGGCCGTTCGACATGACGTCGAGGTCTTCGATGACGAAGTGGCGGGCGAAGATCCGCTTGTAGTCCTTGAGGCTGAAGGCGGTGACGTGGGTGCTGGTGATCGTGTGCGGCCGCCCGTGCCAGACCTGCTCGTAGATCGTCTGCAGCGGCGACAGCGTGATCAGGATCCGCGTGTACTTGGCCGCGATGTCCTGCAGCACGCGGGCGGGATCGTCGAGGAACTCCTGGACGCCGATCATCACCGCGCATTCGGCGTCGGCCACGGGCACCGGGTCCCGGTTGAGGTCGACCACCAGGCAGTCGGGGGAGCGGGCGACGACGTCGGCGGGAACGTAGCCGATCCCGGCCTGGCCGAGGAACTCGCCGAGCTTCATGTTTCCGCAGCCGATGTCGAGGACGCTCCGGACACTGAAGGCGATGAGCTTGTCGGCCACCTCGCGGGCGCGCTGCGGGTTGGCGTGACCGTAGGTCTCCTTCGCATCGGCCCAGCGTTCCGCCACGGGGACGAGGGCCTTCGCCGACGGCTTCGGAAGCTTCATGCGATCCTCGCGACACCCCTGCGACGCCGCCGCGGCCCGATCATCGGCGCGGCTTTGCTGCCTCCGCGGTGGGGACCCGAACCGCCGAGGATCGCCGCGGCACGGCCCCCCGGGAAGTGGCGCCCTCGATAGCCGAAGCGGGTTCACCCCTCCACCGCCGGCCGGTTGCAACTGTCGCGGGAGGGTCTCCCCATCCGCTGCCTTAGTCGCCGGCGCCCCAGGTGACGCGGGCGTTGAAGAGGTAGCCGGCACCGTAGACGGTGCGGATCAGGGTGGGCTCGGCGGCGGTGTCGTCGAGCTTGCGGCGCAGCCGCGAGACGCGCACGTCGACCGAGCGGTCGAACGGGGTGCGCTGGGCGGCGATGCCGAGGCCGTCCATCAGCTGGTCGCGCGACAGGATGCGGTTCGGCGCCTTCAGAAGCAGCACGAGAAGAGCGGCCTCGGCGACGCTGAGCGGACGCGTCTCGCCGGCGGGCGTCGTCAGCGCGTTGGTGGCGGTGGAGAATGTGAAGCCGGCGAAACGGGCGACCTCGGTGGCGCTGGCGGCCATCGCTGTGTCGGGGCCCGCGAGGCGGCGCAGAACGGAGCGTGCGCGGGCGACGAGCTCGCGGGGCTCGAACGGCTTCACCACATAGTCGTCGGCGCCGAGCTCGAGCCCGAGGACGCGGTCGGCGGTGTCCGCGCGGCCGGTGACGACGAGGATGCCGGTGCCCCCCTGGCGGCGCACCGCCTTGACGATCTCCAGGCCGTCGACGTCGGGCAGGCCGAGGTCGAGGATGGCGAGGTCGGGCGGCTCCTTGGCGAAGCGGGCGAGGAAGTCGCGGCCGCGGGCGAAGCGCTCGACGTGCATGCCGAAGGATTCGAGCGCCCGCACCACCAGCGCGGCGATGTCGTCCTCGTCCTCGAGCAGGAAGACGCGGGGGCCGGCGTCGGCCTCGCTCACCGGCGGGCCGGCCCGTCGGCGGCCACCGCGGCGGCGAGTTCGGCGGCGGTGAACGGCTTCATCAGCACCGGATAGGGCAGGGGCGCGGCGGGCCGGCCGGGCCCGGCAAGGCGCTCGGCGTGGCCGGTGACGACGACGATGCGCAAGTCCGGCCGGCGGCGGCGGGCGATCGCGGCGAGGCTGAGGCCGTCCGGGCGGCCGGGCATGACGACATCGGTGACGAGCACGTCGAGGTCTTCCACAGTCTCGATCAGCTCCAGCGCCTCGGCACCGCTCGCCGCGACCAGGACGGCGTGACCGGCCTCGGTGAGCTGGCGGCGCAGGAGGGCGCGGACGTCCGGCTCGTCCTCGACGACGAGGACCAGGCGCTGCTCGGCCAGCGGCGTGCGGCCCAGCAGGGCAGCGCCGGTCTCGGGCGCCTCCATGGCGGCGGCGGGCTCCTCGGCGCGCGGCAAGAGCAGCGTCACGGTCGTGCCGGCACCGGGGGCGGAGGCGAGGCGGATGTGGCCGCCGGACTGCTTGACGAAGCCGTAGACCATCGGCAGCCCGAGGCCGCTGCCGGTGCCCGGCCGCTTGCGGGTGAAGAAGGGTTCGAGCGCGCGGGACAGCGTCTCGGCGTCCATGCCGGTGCCGGTGTCGGTGACGTCGACGCGCACGTAGGGGCCCGGTGCGACGGCATCGTCGAAGCCGTCGAGGTCGGCGGCGTCGACGAGGCTGGTGGCGATCGCGAGGCGCCCGCCGGCCGGCATGGCGTCGCGGGCGTTGAGGGCGAGGTTGATCAGCGCGTTCTCCATCTGGTGCGGATCGACCAGAGCATAGGCCGTGCCGGCGCGATGGGAGAGGGCGATCTCGACGTCCTTGGAGAGGGACCGGTCGAGCAGCCCGACCATCGAGGCGATCAGGGCGTTGATCTCGGTCGGCTGCGGGGTGAGCGGCTGGCGGCGGGCGAAGGCGAGCAGGCGGCGGGTGAGGTCGGCGCCGCGGCGGGCGGCGGCGAGCGCGGGCTCGACGAATTCCGCCGTGTCGGGACGCTCGGCGAGCGTCGCGAGGTTGCCGATGACGATGGTGAGGAGGTTGTTGAAGTCGTGGGCGAGGCCGCCGGTGAGCTGGCCGATCGCCTGCATCTTCTGCGCCTGGACGAGCGCCGCCTGCGCCGCCTTCTCTGCGGTGATGTCGGACGAGAGCACGAACAGGCCCGCGACCGCACCGTCGTCGAGCACCTCGGGGACGAGGGTGGAACGGGCGTGCACGGTGCGGCCGGCGCGGACGTCGGAGTACTCGTAGGTTGCGCGGTCGCCGCGGAAGGCGGCATCGATGTGTGGCTTGATGGCGTCGTAGACGCGGGGCCCCAGGATGGCGCGCACCTTGCGGCCGAGCACGCCCTCCTTTCGCTTGCCGACCCAGTCGGCATAGCCGCGGTTGACGAACTGGTAGCGCTCGTCGCGGTCGATGTAGGCGATCAGCGCCGGCACGGCGTCGGTGATCAGGCGCAAGCGCGACTCGAGCCCGACCTTCTCGGCCATGATGCGCCGTTCCTGCAGGCGCTGTTCGGTGACGTCGGAATAGACGGTGACGAAGCCGGAGCCGTCCGGCAGCGGCTCGCCACGCACGGCGATGATGCGGCCGTTCGGGCGGGTCCGCTCGATCGCGTGCGGCAGGAAGCGGCGGGCGGTCTCGACCCGCTGCGTCACCAGCGTCTCGACGTCGCCCGGCCCGTACTCGCCGCGCTCGGCATTGTGGCGCATGAAGGCCGAGAAGGGCGTGCCCCGACGCGCCAGCTTCTCGGGAAACTCCAGCATCTGGAAGAAGACACGGTTCCAGGCGACCAGCGCGAGCTCGTCGTCGAAGATGGTGATCCCCTGGTCGATGTGGTCGAGCCCGGCCTGGATCAGGAGGAACGTCGCCTCGTCCGGTTCTCCTCGCCTGCGATTAGGCACCCCTGCCTCTCCCTTGCCGGGATTGTCGTTCGGTTACGATCGTTGCGCCGCCGGCGCGTGTAGATCAAGCGAGATGCGGGACCTGTTACAATCGCGTTACATTCCGGACCGATTGTCGATAAGATCGGGGGTCTAGAGTCCCGCAACAAACATGAGGGGAGGGCGCCGTGAACAAGATGGAGCGTCCGGCACACGCCGTCGATCCGTACGAGATCGGTCTCGACCGCAACGACGCCAATTTCGCCGTGCTGTCGCCGCTCGTCTTCCTCGAGCGTGCGGCCACCGTCTACCCCGACCGGCCGTCGGTGGTGTACGGCGACGAGCGCTACACGTGGCGCGAGACCTACGCGCGCTGCCGCCGCCTCGGCTCCGCTCTGCAGCGCCGCGGGCTCGGGCTGAACGACACGGTGTCGGTGGTCGCGAGCAACATTCCGGCGATGATGGAAGCCCACTTCGGCGTGCCGATGTCGGGGGCCGTGCTCAACACCATCAACACCCGCCTCGACGCCGAGGCGATCGCCTTCATCCTCGACCATGCCGAAGCGAAGATCCTGCTCGTCGCCGCGGAATTCCTCGACGTCGTCCAGCGCGCCGTGGCGCTGTCGGTGACGAAGCCGCCGCTGGTGCTGATCGACGACGGCTCCGGCGTCGAGAACCCCGGGCTGCCGGACTACGAGGCGTTGCTGGCCGAGGGTGATCCGGCGTTCGCTTGGAGCCTGCCGGACGACGAGTGGCGGGCGATCGCGCTGTCCTACACGTCGGGTACCACCGGCAATCCGAAGGGCGTCGTGACCCACCACCGCGGCGCCTACCTCAACGCCGTCGGCAACGCGCTCGCCTGGCAGATGCCGGCGCACCCGCGCTATCTCTGGACGCTGCCGCTGTTCCACTGCAACGGCTGGTGCTTCCCGTGGACGCTGGCGATGCTTGCCGGCACCGCCGTCTGCCTGCGCCGCGTCAGCGCCGCGGCGATCTACGAGGCGATCGAGACCGAGGCCGTCGACCATTTCTGCGCCGCCCCGACGGTGCTGACCTTCCTGATCAACGCCAAGGCGGCAGACAAGCGGCCGCTGCCGCGCCCGGTGCGGGTGATGACGGCGGGGGCGCCGCCGGCGGCCCCGGTGATCGCTGCCATGGAGGCGGAAGGCTTCGCCATCACCCACGTCTACGGCCTGACCGAGACCTACGGGCCGGCGGTGGTCTGCGCCTGGAAGGACGAGTGGGATGCGTTCGAGCCGGAGGCGCGCGCCCGCCAGAAATCACGCCAGGGCGTCACCTATCCCGTCCAGCACGGGCTGCAGGTGATGGACCCCGCGACGATGACGCCGGTCGAGCCGGACGGCGAGACCCTCGGCGAGGTGATGATGCGCGGCAACATCGTCATGAAGGGCTACTTCAAGAACCCGTCGGCCACCGCCGAGGCGTTTGCCGGCGGCTGGTTCCACACCGGCGACATCGGCGTGATGCACCCCGACGGCTACATCCAGCTGAAGGATCGCTCCAAGGACGTCATCATCTCCGGCGGCGAGAACATCTCCTCGATCGAGGTCGAGGACATCCTCTACCGCCACCCGGCGGTGCAGGAGGTAGCGGTGGTGGCGCGCCCGGACGAGACCTGGGGCGAGACGCCGTGCGCCTTCATCACCCTGAAGGAGGGCGCGACCGCGAGCGAGGCCGACATCATCGCCTGGGCGCGCGACAACATGGCCCGCTTCAAGGCGCCGAAGACGGTGGTGTTCGGACCGCTGCCGAAGACCTCCACCGGCAAGATCCAGAAGTTCCAGCTCCGCGAACAGGCGAAGGCGCTGACATGACGGCGGCCGGCGACGTCATCCTCGAGACGAAGGGGCTCGTGAAGGAGTTCCGCGGCTTCCGCGCCGTCGACAACGTCGACCTCGCGGTGAAGCGGGGCACCATCCACGCGCTGATCGGGCCGAACGGCGCCGGCAAGACCACCTGCTTCAACCTCCTGACGAAGTTCCTCGAGCCGACGGCCGGCACGATCCACTTCAACGGCCACGACATCACCCGCACGAAGCCGGCCCGCATCGCCCGGATGGGCCTCGTGCGCTCGTTCCAGATCTCGGCGGTGTTCCCGCGCCTTTCGGTGCGCGAGAACGTCCGCGTCGCCCTGCAGCGGCGCGAGGGTGCCTCGTTCGACTTCTGGCGCTCGGAGAAGACGCTCAAGCGCCTCGACGGCCGGGCCGCCGAACTCGCTGAATGGGTGGGGCTCGGCGACTTCCTCGACACCGCCGCCGGCGACCTCTCCTATGGCCGCAAGCGGGCGCTCGAGATCGCCACGACGCTGGCGCTCGAGCCGGAGATGCTCCTCCTCGACGAGCCGATGGCCGGCATGGGGCAGGAGGACATCCAGCGCACCGCGGCGCTCATCCGCCGCATCTCGAAGGACCGCACGGTGCTGATGGTCGAGCACAACATCTCCGTCGTCGCCGACCTCTCCGACACCATCACTGTGCTGCAGCGCGGCGCCGTACTGGCCGAGGGGCCCTACGCCGTGGTGTCGAAGAATCCCGAGGTGGTGCAGGCCTACATGGGCTCCGGCCACGGGGCGGAACTCGCAGGAGCCGGGCATGGCTGAGGCAACGACCGCGACCGCCACACGGCCGGCCGCCGCCGCGGCGCCGCTCCTGTCGGTGCGCGACCTCAACGGCTGGTACGGCGAATCCCACGTCCTGCACGGCATGAGCTTTGACGTGCGGAAGGGCGAGGTGGCGACGCTGCTCGGCCGCAACGGCGTCGGCAAGACGACGACGCTGAAGGCGATCATGGGCATCCTCGGCCAGCGCAAGGGCTCCGTGACCTTCGACGGCACCGAGACGATCGGCCTGCCGTCGAACCGCATCGCCCGCCTCGGCATCGCGCTTTGCCCGGAGGAGCGCGGTGTCTTCGCGACGCTGACGGTGCGCGAGAACCTGTTGCTGCCGCCGGTAGTGAAGCGCGGCGGTCTGTCCGAGGCCGAGGTGATCGGGCTGTTCCCGCGCCTCGCCGAGCGCTTCGACAGCCCGGGCACCAAGCTCTCGGGCGGCGAGCAGCAGATGCTGGCGATTGCCCGCATCCTGCGCACCGGCGCGACGCTGCTCCTCCTCGACGAGCCGACCGAAGGTCTCGCGCCGGTGATCGTCCAGCAGATCCAGGCGATCGTCGAGGACCTGCGCGCCCGCGGCTTCACCGTGCTGCTCGTCGAGCAGAACCTCGCCTTCGCCTCGGCGGTGGCCGACCGGCACTACGTCGTCGAGCACGGCAGGGTGGTCGACAGCTTCGACCGCGCCGGCCTGCCGGCGAACCGCGAACGGCTGAGGGGCTACCTCGGCATCTGAGGATGGCCGCGCCGGCCGCCTCTCATCATCCACGGGCGGGAGCCCGCAACAGACTTAAAGGGAGAGAACGCGATGACCTTCAGAACCCTCCTGCTCGGCGCCGCCGGCGCCTGCATCCTCGTCGGCGCCGCCGCCGCCCAGGGCTTCCAGAACGACGGCGTCAAGATCGGCGTGCTGACCGACATGTCGGGCACCTATTCCGACATCGCCGGCCAGGGCTCGGTCGTCGCCGCCCAGATGGCGATCGAGGACTTCGGCAAGCAGCTGAACGGCAAGGCGATCGAGGTCGTCTCCGCCGACCACCAGAACAAGGCCGACATCTCGTCGGCCACCGCCCGCCAGTGGTACGACGCCGAGGGTGTCGACGCGATCTTCGACCTCGTGACGTCGGCGACCGCGCTCGCGGTCCGCGAAGTGGCGCGCGAGCGCGGCAAGATCGACATGGTGTCGGGGGCCGCGACGACGGCGCTGACCGGCAAGGCGTGCTCGCCGACCGGCTTCCACTGGGCCTATGACACCGCGGCGCTGGCGAACGGCACTGGCAGTGCCACCGTCAAGAACGGCGGCGACACTTGGTTCTTCGTCACCGCCGACTACGCCTTCGGCCATGCGCTCGAGGCCGACACCACCGCCGTGATCGAGAAGAACGGCGGCAAGGTGCTGGGATCGGTCCGCCATCCCTTCCCGAACTCCGACTTCTCCTCCTTCCTGCTGCAGGCGCAGGCCTCCGGCGCCAAGGTGATCGGCCTCGCCAACGCCGGCCAGGACACCACCAACGCCATCAAGCAGGCGGCCGAGTTCGGGATCGTCGAGAGCGGCCAGAGCCTCGCCGCGCTGCTGATGTTCATCTCCGACGTGAACAGCCTCGGGCTGCCGGCGGCGCAGGGCCTGCTGCTCACCACCGGCTACTACTGGGACCTCGACGACGAGAGCCGGCCGTTCGCCAAGCGCTTCTTCGACAAGACCGGCAAGATGCCGACGATGGTGCACGCCGGCGTCTACTCGTCCGTGCTGCACTATCTGAAGGCGGTCGACGCCGCCGGCACCGACGACGGCAAGACGGTCGCCGCCAAGATGCACGAGATGCCGGTGACGGACTTCTTCGCCCGCAACGGCCAGTTGCGCGTCGACGGCCGCATGGTCCACGACATGTACCTCGCCCGCGTCAAGAAGCCGGACGAGTCGAAGTACCCCTGGGACTACTACGAGATCGTCGCGACGATCCCCGGCGACCAGGCCTACAAGCCGCTGTCGAAGGACTGCCCGCTCGTCACCCAGTGACGGCACGCTGAGCGTCAGGCCCGCCGCTGTGGTGCGGCGGGCCGCCCGGCCGACGACCCGACGAAGAGCCCCCGGAGCCCGCCCGTGTTCGAACTCCTCGGCATCCCGCCCCAGGCGCTGTTCGGCCAGCTCCTGCTCGGCCTGATCAATGGCGCCTTCTACGCGGTCCTCTCGATGGGACTCGCGCTGATCTTCGGGCTCCTCAACATCATCAACTTCGCCCACGGCGCCCAGTACATGATGGGGGCGTTCGTCGCCTGGATGACGCTGACCTATCTCGGCGTCGGCTACTGGGGGGCGCTCCTGATCGCACCCGTGATCGTCGGCATCGTCGGCGCGCTGATGGAGCGGGTGCTGTTGCGCCGGCTCGCCGGCCTCGACCACCTCTACGGGCTGCTCCTCACCTTCGGGCTGGCGCTCCTGATGGAAGGCGTCTTCCGCGAGGCCTACGGCGTCTCAGGCCTGCCCTACGCGATCCCGACGGAGCTCTCCGGCGGCGTCAATCTCGGCTTCATGTTCCTGCCCTGGTACCGGGCGTGGGTGGTGGTGGCGGCGGTGGTCGTCTGCCTCGTCGTCTGGCTGGCGATCGAGCGCACCCGTCTCGGCGCGCTGCTCCGGGCGGCGACAGAGAACCCGACGCTGGTGCGCGCCTTCGGCGTCGACGTGCCGAAGCTCGTGACGCTCACCTATGGGCTCGGCGTCGGCCTCGCGGGCTTCGCCGGGGTGCTCGCCGCGCCGATCTATTCGGTCAATCCGCTGATGGGCTCGAACCTCATCATCGTCGTCTTCGCCGTAGTGGTGATCGGCGGAATGGGCTCGATCCTCGGCTCGGTCGTCACCGGCTTCGCCCTCGGCCTCGTCGAGGGACTGACGAAGGTGTTCTACCCCGAGGCGGCGAGCGTGGTGATCTTCGTCATCATGGCGATCGTGCTGCTGGTCCGGCCTGCCGGCCTGTTCGGCCGCGCGGCCTGAGGAGACGACCATGGTCGACCGTTCCCTCGAGGCCCCCGTGCCAACCAAGTCCGGCCTGTCGATGAAGACGGTGGCGATCGTCGCCGTCTGCGTCGTGCTCGCCGTCGCGGCACCCTTCGTGCTTTACCCCGTCTTCGTCATCAAGGCGCTGTGCTTCGCGCTGTTCGCCTGCGCGCTGAACCTCCTGCTCGGCTACGCGGGACTGCTGTCGTTCGGCCATGCCGCCTTCTTCGGCATGTCGGCCTATGTGACGGCGCACGCGGTGAAGGTGTGGGCGCTGCCGACCGAGCTCGGTATCCTCGCCGGGGTCGTCGTGGCGGCGGGCCTCGGCGTGGTGTTCGGCGCGATCGCCATCCGTCGCCAGGGCATCTACTTCGCGATGATCACGCTGGCGCTCGCCCAGATGGTCTATTTCTTCGCCCTGCAGGCGCCGTTCACCGGCGGCGAGGACGGCATCCAGGCGGTGCCGCGTGGCTACCTGCTCGGCTTCATCGACCTGTCGAACCCCTTCGCCATGTACTTCTTCGTGCTGGTGGTGTTCGTCGCGGCGGTCTTCCTCATCCACCGCACCGTGCACTCGCCGTTCGGCCAGGTGCTCAGGGCGATCCGCGACAACGAGCCCCGCGCCATCTCGCTCGGCTACGACGCCGACCGCTACAAGCTGATGGCCTTCGTGCTGTCGGCCTCGCTCGCCGGCCTCGCCGGCTCGCTCAAGGCGCTGACGTTCCAACTCGCCTCGCTCACCGACGTGCACTGGCACATGTCGGGCGAAGTCGTGCTGATGACGCTTCTCGGCGGCATGGGCACGATCCTCGGGCCGGCGGTCGGTGCAGCCCTCGTCGTCACCATCCAGAACTACTTCTCGAGCTTCGGCGCCTGGGTGACGATCATCCAGGGGGCGATCTTCGTCGTCGTCGTTCTCCTGTTCCGCCGCGGCATCGTCGGCGAACTGCAGGCGCTCTTCGAGAAGCTCGGGCGGCGCTAGGCGGCGTCCGAAGTCAGGCCGGCGCTCACGTCCAGGACGGCCGTTACTTCCAGAAAGGTTCGGGCCCGCCGCAGGCGGCGAACTGGTTGTCGTTGTTGAGCGTCAGCCGGCCGAAGGTCTGGGTGCGCCCGACGGAGTCGAGCGGCACGAAGATCAGGCTGCGCTGCTTCGCCCCCGCCGCGGCGCCGGGGTTCGCGACCTCGCAGAGGCGGACCCAGTTCGCCTTGCGGGCGGCGCGGCCATCCGGCTCGAGGACCAGATAGAACGACGAGTAGGAGACGAAGGCGAAGCGCACGGCCGCTTCGCCGTCGAGGGCCCGGCAGGCGGCGATGCCCCCCGCGAGGGCAGCCGCCATAGCCTCCTCGTCGGCGGCGCTCTGGCCGGCGGCGGCCTTCTTGGCCCGCTCGGCCTCGATGATCTGGTGGAAATACTCCCGCGACTGCTCGCAGCCGTCGGTGATGCGGAGCGCCGCCGCCGGCGCGCACGACAGTCCGAGAGCGGCGAGTGCCGCCAGAAAACGCCACATGACCCCGTCCCCCGTCGGCACCGTCCCCGCGGTGACCGGTCTGATTTCGCGCCCCGTCGCCGCCGAAATCAAGACCGCTCACAACACGACGCCGGAGCGCCCGCCGTCAGAGCGGCGACTTGACGACCTTGCCGGAGGACTCGACGAACCACTCCTCGCTCGTCATCGGCTTTCCATCGAGGCGGGCGGCGATCCAGTCGGCCATGTAGCCCTGCGGGTGCGGCCCGTTGGCCGCCGCCGGTCCGCCGACGGAGTGGCGCGACCCCTGGTAGACGAGGAGCTGCTTCGGGCCACCGAGCGCCGCCAGCAGGGCGCGGGTGTGCTCGATCGGGCTCAGTTCGTCGAACTCGCCGGCCATGCAGAGATAGGGCACCGCGATCTTCTCCGCGTGGCCCTTCCAGGAGATCGACTGGCGGAAGACGTCGAATTCCGCCTCGTCGGTCATGCCGCACATGAACATGAAGCGCTGCTTGAAGGTCGGCGAGGCCTCCTGGAAGAGCGTCTCGCAGCCCGGCTCGTGGCAGGTGGCGCTGACGGCGCAGGCGCGGATGCGCGGCTCGTGGGCGGTGAGGATCGTGCCGAAGAACGAGCCGAAGCTGCGGCCGGCGAGCGCGATGCGCTCCGCGTCGACCTCCGGTCGCGCGGCGAGCCAGTCGACGGCGGCAGGTCCCGTGGCGATCCAGTTCTCCATGCTGAAGAACACGTCCATCAGCGGCGCCTCGTACTGGCCCGGGCCGTCGAGGGCGAGCACCGCCATGCCGCGCGACAGGAAGCGGTCGCCGTACATCGACACGACCCCTTCCTTGAACGAGTCCATGCCGGGAATAGAGATCACCGTCGGCAGCTTTCCGCCGGTGTAGCCCGGCGGCAGGTGGAACCACGCCGGCAGCACCTTGTCGCCGAAGGGCACGAAGACCTCCTCGACCCGGTGGTCGGCGAGGCGGGCATAGGCGCGGTAGCAGTCGCGCTTCGCCGTGTTGTAGCGGAGGTTGGTCTCGTCGGCCTCGTCGATCGGCCACTGCGCGCCGCCCCAGAGGATCGCGGCGATGAAGTAGTTCTCGCGCGCCGTGACGGGGCGGCCCTCCGCCTCCGCCGCCTCGGCCTTCGCCTGCCGCCGGCGGGCGGCAGCCTCGAAGGCGGGGGCGGCGTCGGCGAACTTCTTCACCGTCGCCCTGAGCCCTGCGAAATCGGCGTTCGCCTCCGGCCCGCAGGGGGCGTTGAGGTAGACCGAGCGCGGCTGGTCCCAGTCGATGCCGTTCGCCTGGATGACGTTGTCGACGAGCCAGCGCTGATCGGCCCACCGCCGCGTGTGCGGCCGTTTGCCGTGCGCGGCGCCCTTGGCGGCGCTCTTTGAAGCTTCGCTCATGCCACCTTCACCCACGCCACGCTCTCCCATCGACTTGCTTGGCCCAACCGGCAGGGCGTGTCGCCCTCATCTCGTAATACAATCGTATGAGGGTGCGCTGTCAAACCCCGCCAGGGCCGCCGCTTCGGGTGCCGGGCCTCTTCCTCTTGTCGGGCGGCCGCCCTAAATTCCTGTCGCCCCTGCAGGGCCCGTTGAGATCGGGGGATCTGATGGCGACTTTCGTCAGTCAATTTCGGTACTTGCTGGCCGAGACCAGCGAGAATGTCTACGAGACCGACGGCACCCCGTTGAGCGAGGACCTCACGGCGTCCGACGGGCTCGGCGACACGCAGTTCACCTTCGGGGAGACCATCAACTTCGATGGCGACCCCGACGACTACACCTTTTTGGGCAGCTTCGGATCCGGGTGGATCGGGCAGTCCGACGAGGGCATCTTCTGGCTCTTTACCAACGACAGCACGATTGCGGACGGCACGGTCATCAACGCCGACACCAACCCCTTCACTGTCTGCTTCCTCGCCGGCACCATGATCGCGACGCCGGACGGGCCGCGCGCGGTCGAGACGCTGGCGGCAGGAGACCGTGTTGTTCTCGCCGACGGCCGGATGCTGCCGGTGCGGTGGGTGGGCGTGCAGACGATCGTGAAGACCTTCGCCGATCCGCTACGCTCCTTCCCCATCCGCATCGCGGCGGGCGCCCTCGGCGAGGGCCTGCCGGTGCGCGCCCTGTTCGTCTCCCCCGACCATGCTCTCTTCCTCGACGGGGCGCTGGTGCAGGCGGGCGCCCTCGTCAACGGCACCACGGTCCGCCGCGTCGCCGACGTCCCCGAGACGTTCCGCTACTTCCACGTCGAGCTCGACGAGCACGCGCTGCTGCTCGCCGAGGGTGTTCCCGCCGAGAGCTTCCTCGACACCGTCACCCGCCGGCGCTTCGACAACGCCGCCGACCACGAGTCGCGCTTTGGGTCGCCGACGGCCCGCATCCCCGAGATGGCAGTGCCGCGGGTGAAGTCGGCGCGACAGCTTCCGCAGGCGACGCGGCGGCGGCTGGCCGAGCGGGCGCCGGCGCTCGGCCTCGATCCGGCGGCGGCGGCCTGACGCCCCGCGCAGTGGCGGCGGATCGCGACTACGCAGTTTAGCCACCTTCCATCGCCCCGCGGCGGTGCTATGGTGAGGAGGTTGCGGGTCGCAGTGTGGCGGCCCCGCGTCCAGGGTGGTGCAGCCCTCGCCCCGATACCTCGGGGACGAGGGCTTTTTTGTGCCGTCGCGACGCGATCTCGGCGGCGCTTGGGGAGAGCCTGGATGACGGATGCGGCGGAGGCGGGAGCCGCCTGGAAGGTCGGGGTGCTGTTCTCGCAGACGGGGGTGACGTCGGCGATCGAGAGCTCGCAGCTGAACGCGACGCTGCTCGCCATCGACGAGATCAACGCTGCCGGCGGCGTGCTCGGCCGGCCGGTGGAGCCGGTCGTCTACGACCCGGCCTCCAACCCGAAGCAGTTCCGCGCGCTCGCCGAGCGGCTGCTGCAGGTCGATCGCGTGCGGCTGATCTTCGGCTGCTACATGTCGTCGACGCGCAAGGCGGTGCTGCCGGTGGTGGAAGCCGGGCGCGGGCTCTTGTTCTATCCAACGCTCTACGAGGGCTTCGAATACTCGCCGCACTGCATCTACACGGGGGCTGCGCCGAACCAGAATTCACTGCAGCTGGCTAAATTTCTGTTCGAGCACTACGGCAACCGCTTCCTGCTGGTCGGCTCGAACTACGTCTACCCCTACGAATCCAACCGCATCATGACCGACTTCGTCACGCAGTCGCGCGGCACCGTCGTCGACGAGATCTACGTGCCGCTGAACGCCGGCGAGGACGACTTCGCAAAGGCGCTGAAGGAGGCGGGCAAGTCGCGGCCGGACGTGATCTTCTCGACCGTCGTCGGCCAGTCGACGGCGGTATTCTACGAGGCCTACCGCAAGGCCGGCTTCGATCCGGCGACGATGCCGATCGCGAGCCTGACGACGTCGGAGGCCGAAGTCGCCTCGATGAGCGCCGAGGCGGCCGAGGGCCACATCACCGCCGCCCCCTTTTTCGAGGTGATCGCGACGCCGGCGGCGAAGCGCTTCGTCGCCGCCTTCAAGCGCCGCGCCGGCAGCGATGCACCGGTCACGGCGGGGGCCGAGAGCGCCTATTTCCAGGTGCACCTCGCCGCCGCGGCGCTGGCGCGGGCCGGCACCGACGAGCCGGAGCAGATCCGCCAGGAACTGCGCGACGCCGAGTTCGACGCCCCGCAGGGCCGCGTGCGCATCGATCGCGAAAACAACCACACCTACCTCTGGCCGCGCATCGCCCGGCTCGACGCGCGCGGCCGCTTCCAGATCGTCTGGAACCCCGGCGTGCGCGTGAAGCCCGACCCGTACTGTGTGTCGCAGAGCCTCGACGACTGGTCGGCCGACGGCTTGCAACAGATCCGCGCCTAGCGACGGTCATCCGAGGGGGACGGGGCGATGTCGATCCAGATCCTCAGGGATCTGCGCGGACTGAGGGTCCAGGTCATCCACCCGCCGGACGGCGAGGGGGTGAGCCTGGTCGAGCACCTGCGCCGCATCGGCTGCTCGGTGGAGGCGCAGTGGCCGGTACCGGAGGCCTTCGCCAGCACCGCCGACGTGGTGCTGCTGGCGGTCGATTCCGACAGCCGCGACGCCATCCGAAAACTGCTCAAGACCGTCGACGGCATCCCACCCACGATCATCGCCATCGTCGGCTACGAGAACCCGTCGACGCTGCAACTCGTGCTCGAGGCCGGCGCGCTCGCTGTCATCGAGCGGCCGGTGCGGCCGTTCGGACTGCTCACTCACCTGACGCTCGCCCGCAGCCTGTGGATGGAGCGCCAGGACGCCGAGCGGCGCGTCCGCAAGCTCGAGCGCAAGCTCGCTGGCATCCAGAAGATCCAGCGGGCGAAGTCGATCCTGATCGCCAACCAGGGGCTGTCGGAGGAGGACGCCTACGCCACCATCCGCCAGCAGGCGATGGCCAAGCGCATCCCGATGGAGGAGATGGCCTCGGCGATCATCAATGCAAACGACCTCTTGACCTATCGCGGCAAGGGTGATTAGCATTTGATCGTGCTCGCGGGATGAGCATGTGAAGTTCTCCCGCCTGCACTGACCGAGCCACCAGCGTCGTTGGTTCGGTATGGCGAAGCAGCCCGGACAGCTCCAACCAGAGCTGTGCGGGCTTTTTTGTTTTCGCATCCCGCGTCGACAGCGTTGTCGCCGCGAACACTCGAGCTTTTCGGCACGGGGCGCGAGCCTTGGTGCCGCACTTCTGGGTTTGCCCGCGAAGTCAACGTGATCGCTCAGCGCGTTCACGACCGGAAACCTGTGCGCTCCGGACAGTGATCGGCCCGCGCACCAATGACCAAGGAGCCTTCCACGATGACGATCAGCCGTCGGACTCTCCTCAGGAACGGCGCGCTCGGCGCCTCCGGCCTCATCGCCGCCCCCTACTTGTTCTCGCGCACGGCGCTCGCCGCCGAGGAGATCGAGGTCGGCGTGCTGTTCTCTCTGACCGGCGGCCTGTCGATCGTCGAGAAGTCCCTGTCGGACGCCACCCTGATGGCGATCTCGGAGATCAACGCCAGCGGCGGCGTCCTCGGCAAGCAGATCAAGCCGATCATCGAGGATGGTGCCTCCGATCCGAAGACCTACAACGAGAAAGCCTCGAAGCTGGTCATCCGCGACCGCGTGCCGACCGTCTTCGGCTCCTACACCTCCGCCAGCCGCAAGGCGGTGCTGCCGGTCTTCGAGAAGCGCAACAACATGTACTTCTATCCCACCTACTACGAGGGATACGAGTGCTCGAAGAACGTCGTCTACACGGGCGCCGTCCCGAACCAGCAGCTCTCGAATTTCATCCCCTGGATCATCAAGAACCTGGGGAAGAAGAAGTTTTTCATCGTCGGTTCGAACTACATCTACCCGCGCGAGATGGCCAAGGTCTGCAAGATCCTGATCGAGCAGAACGGCGCCGAGTGGGTGGCCGACGAGTACCTCGAGCTCGGCCATTCCGAGTGGGGCGCCATGGTCAACAAGATCAAGTCGTCCGGCTGCGACGCCGTGCTGTCCAACGTCGTCGGTGACTCGGTCATCGCCTTCTATCGCGAGTTCAAGAACCAGGGCCTGTCGCACGAGACGCTGCCGATCTGCGCTACCGTCACCTCGGAGATCGAGATCGCCGCGATGGGGCCGGAGTACGCCGTCGGCAGCTACACCTCGTTCCCCTACTTCATGGCGATCGACACCCCCGCGAACCACGCCTTCATCGAGCGCTACCGCAAGTTCGTCAACGATCCGAAGGCGGTGACGCACCACGCGATGGAGTCGTCCTACTTCCAGGTCTTCCTGTGGAAGCAGGCGGTGGAGAAGGCCGGCGAGGCGACACCCGACGCCATCCGCGCCGCCGTCGGCGGGCAGGAGTTCGATGCGCCCGGCGGTCACGTCAAGGTCGATGCCGAGAACCTGCACACCTACCTGACGCCGCGCATCGCCCAGTGGCAGGCGGATGGCCAGGGCAAGATCGTCGACGCCTATCCCGAGCCGGTGATGCCGCTGCCCTACGCCGCCTACGGCGAGACGGCCGACAACCTGTTCTGCACCACGAAGGGTCTCGACACCGCCAAGCTCTGAGGGGCGAGCCCCGCTC
>CALRZT010000011.1:0-31764 GCA_943372725.1 Pseudoxanthobacter soli DSM 19599 | reverse complement strand
AGAAGATAGGCCATGACGGCCTCGACCGCCGCCTTGCGCTCCGCCGGATCGCTGAGCACGCGGGTCTTCTCCAGCATCGCGTCGAGCTCCGGCGAGGTGTAGCCGCGGTAGGCGCCGGGGGTATGCCAGAGGGCATAGAGGATGTCCGGATCGTACCAGGACCAGGTCATCATATCCATCGAGCCGATGCCGGTCGCAGTCTCGTTCTCCTGGCGGACGCGGGCATTCATGGTGCCGATGTCCATGATCTCGATGTTCGCCTTGATGCCGACTTCGGCGAGCTGGGCCTGGAAGACTTCCGCCAGACGGTCGCGCTTGCCGCCGGTCCAGACGAGCAGGTTGACCTCGAGCGGGTTGTCGGGACCCCAGCCGCCGGCCTCCTTCAGGAGTTCCTTCGCCTTCTCGGGATCGTACTGGGCGCGGTGCTTGGCGCAGAAGTCCTGGTCGTTGCCGAAGACGCCGCGGGAGATCGGGCACTGCTCGGGGATCGACAGGTCGCCGTAGATGAGAGTCAGCGCCGTCTGCACGTCCGTCGCGTGGGCGACGGCGTCGCGCACGCGCTCGTCGTTGAAGGGCGGGCGGTGCACCGAGAACTCCCAGAAGACGTTCTGGCCGGTGTTCTCCGCCGTGACGATGTCGAGCTCGCCGGAGTCCTTCAGGGTCGGCACATCGTCGAGCGGCGGCTCGGCGACGTGGATCGCCCCGGTCTTCAGGCCGGCGAGCCGCGTCTGCGGCTCCGGCACCACCGAGATCACCAGGCGGTCCATGTAGGGGGCGCCCGGGTTCTTGGCGAGCTTGCCGTGGTTGACGTAGTCGGGGTTCTTGTCGAGGACGATCCGGTCGCCCTTGGCCCAGCTGTCGAGCTTCCAAGGGCCCGACCCGATGGCGACGGTGCTGCCGAAGCCGTCCTTTCCGGCGTTGGAATCGCAGAGGATCGAGGAGAAGCTGTCGGCGAGGAACGGGATCATCGCGACGAACGGCGTGTCGAGGGTGAACTTGACGGTCAGGGGATCGACGACCTCCACCTTGCTGATCGGCCCCCAGCTCGCCTTGGTCACGCTCGGATTGGCGGCGTCGAAGGCGCGGTCGACGGTGTACTTGACGTCGGTGGCGTCGAGCGGCGTGCCGTCGTGGCACTTCACGCCGTCGACGAGGCGGAAGGTGTACTGCAGGCCGTCGGGACTGACGTCCCAGCTCTTGGCGAGGTTCGGAACCGGGGCGCCGGCGGCGTCGGTCGCCAGAAGTGTATCGTAGATCAGGCTCCAGACCTGCAAGGACAGCGTCGAGGTCGCCTTCTGCGGATCGAGCGTGTCGACGTCGCCATAGCGCGCCCAGACGATGTCTTCGGCCAGGACGGGCGTGAGGGATGTTGCGGTGATGACGAGCCCCAGCGCCAAGCTGCGCGCGAGCGGACGGGTTAGCCTTTCAGCTTTCACGTGAATACTCCCAACTGGCTTCGATGTTCCCCGCGTCCGCCCGTCTGCCGCGCGCGGTGCGCTGCAATATGATTGGCCCGCTAATTTCAAACTGTCAACGAGATAAAATTTCTGTTTCAATGCCGGTACGGAGGCCGAATGACGAAGCAACACACCGACAGTGCACCGCGATCGATCGAAAGGCGGATCCGCGCCCTCTACGAGGAGATGCCGGGCAGCGAGCGGGCGCTCGCCGACCGCGTCCTCGAATATCCGGGCGACGTCCTGCTCTGCTCGGCGACCGAGCTCGCCGAGCTCGCGGGCGCCTCGAAGGCCGCCGTCTCGCGCTTCGTCCGCCGCCTCGGCTACGAGGGCTACCGCGACATGCAGCGGGAGATTCGCGATGCCCAATCGACGGGCGATCCGCTGTTCCTGACCACCGGGCAGATCGGTGAGCGCAAGGCCGAGGATCCGCTGCACGTCCACCTCGAGCGGGACATGCGCTGCCTGCACGAGACGCTGTCGCGCCTCGACGAGAGCGTCGTCAACACGGTGATCGCCCGCATCGCCTCAGCGCGGCGCGTCGTCTGCATCGGCTTCCGCAACAGCTACTTCTTCGCCGCCTATGCCCGTCGGCAGATCCTGCTCGTCCATCCCGCGACCGATCTCGTGCCGGCCGACGGCCAGACGCTGATCGAGGACACCGGCAACCTCGGGCCGGAGGACCTCCTGCTGGTGTTCGGCTTCCGCCGCAGGCCGCTGCTGCTGCGCCGGTTCATGGAGCTGATGCACGGTCGCGGCATCCCGATCGCCTACGTCACCGACCGGCAGTCCGTGACGAACACCAAGTTCGCCACCTGGGTGCTGCCGTGCGAGGTGCACGGGACGTCGCTGTTCGACAGCTATGTCGGCGTCATCAGCCTGATCAACTTCATCTGCACGCGCGTCAGCGTCGCCGCCGGCGCCCCCGGCCGGCGGCGGCTGCGCCAGATCGAGGAGCTCGGCGAGCTCCTCGGCGAACTGGATGGCGGCAACTGAACGGCCGAGGACTTCGGGAGGTCTGGTCTTGCGGATCGACGACATCAGCGTCTTCCACGTCGCCATGCCGCTCCTCGAGCCGTGGAAGACGAGCTTCGGCGAGATGCGGTGCGTCGACACGGTGCTCGTCCGGCTCTCCTCGGAGGGCGAAACCGGCTGGGGCGAGGCGTCGCCCTACGCCATGCCGCAGTTCTGCCCGGAGTGGGCCGGCGGCTGCTTCCAGCTGATCGCGAACGTCTTCAGGCCGCTTCTCGCCGGGCAAGACTTTGCCAGCGCCCAGGACCTGCAGGCGCGGCTCCGCCCCTTCAAGGGCAATCACTTCGCCAAGGCCGCCGTCGATCTCGCCTGGTGGGACCTGTCCACCCGCCTCGCCGGCGTATCGCTGTGGCGGGCGATCGGCGGCGAGACCCCCGAGATCGCAGTCGGGGCCGACATCCCGGTACAGCCGGACCACCGTCGGCTGCTCGCCCTCGTCGCGGCGGCGCTGGAGGCCGGCTACCCGCGCGTAAAACTGAAGTTCCGCCCCGACAGCGGCGTCGCCATGGTCGAGGCGGTGCGCTCGGCCTTCCCGGACGCGGTCTTCCACATTGACTGCAACGCGGGCTTCACCCTCGACGACCTGCCGCTCTTCCAGGCCCTCGACAGTCTCGGCCTCGCGATGATCGAGCAGCCGCTGGCGAGCGACGACCTCGTCGACCACGCCCGCCTGCAGGCCGAGCTGCGCACGCCGATCTGTCTCGACGAGAGCATCACCTCGCTCGACCGGGTGCGGAAGGCGATCGACATCGACGCGGCGCGGGTCGTCAACATCAAGCACGGCCACGTCGGCGGGCTGACCAACGCGGTCGCGATCGCCGCCCACTGCCGGGCGCGCGGGATTCCGTTCTGGATCGGCGGCATGCTGGAATCGGCCGTCGGGCAAGGGCCGTCGATGGCGCTCGCCACCTTGCCGGGCGTGAGCTACGCCGCGGACATCTTCCCGGACGGGCGGCTCTACGATCGGGAGCTGTCCGCGCCCGCGATCCGCCTCAGCGCGCCGGGTCACATGACGGTGTCGGACGCGCCGGGGTGCGGCTTCCGCCCCATCGAAGGCGTTCTCGGCGAGTGCCTCGTCGAAGGCGCGTGAGGCCGCGCAGCCTGCGCGTCGCCTCGGGCCGGCGGTCGCACGGGCCGGGGTGAAGCCATACGGTCCGCGTATATCGGGCATCGAAAAAATGTATTACGGGCGTACGGCCCGATCGCCCATGCTTCCCTCGGTCCCCAGGGGGGTCTCAAGGGCCGGCGAACACGCCGGTGCCGTCGCGAGACGCACATAAGAGCGTCCGAGGGAGGAAATCGTGAGACATTTCAACGCAACGCTGTTGCGAGCGGGTGTGCTTGCCCTGACGGTCGCCGCTGCCGGCACGGTGCTCGCCGAGGGCGTCGACGAGTTGCCCGAGCAGGTCCGCAACGACCTCTACAACCCCGACATGCTCGACCCGATGCAGCCGATCGGCGCGAGCCCCTATCGCGACTTCAAGGCGAAGCGGCCGCCGCCGTGGAAGATCGGCTTCGCCAGCTCCTATGCCGGCAACACCTGGCGCGCCGACGAGATGAAGCGCCTGCAGGAGACGCTGATCCCGAAGTGGAAACAGCTCGGGATGATCAGCGAAGTGGTCATCACCCAGTCGAACCTCAATGATTCGACGCAAATCCAGCAGATGCGCCAGCTCGTCGACCAGGGCGTCGACGCGATCATCATCTGCTGCTCGAATCCGACGGCCCTGAACCAGACGGTGCAGTACGCCTATGAGCGCGGCGTGCCGGTGTTCTCGGCGACCGGCTACCTGACCTCGCCCTATTCGGTGAACTCGTCGGCGAACTTCGTCCTCGGCGGCCATATGATGGGCGAGTGGATGGCGAAGGAGATCGAGGGCACGGGCAACGTCCTCGTCGTCGAGGGCATTCCCGGCGCCTCGGCCTCCGACAGCCAGAACGTCGGCATCCTGAAGGCGCTCGAGAAGTACCCGGACATCTCGGTCGGCGGCACCGTCGCGGGCATGTGGACCGACCAGATCGCCCAGTCCGAGGTCCAGAAGTGGCTCGCGACGAACCCCGGTGATCTCAACGGCATCATCATCCAGTCGGCTTCCGAGCTCGGAGCGCTGCGCGCCCTGAAGCAGAGCGGCCGCGAGATGGTGCCGATCACGATCGGCGGTGAACTCGGGGCGCTCTGCTACTGGCGCAAGAATCCGGAGTTCATCTCCTCGACCATCCAGGCCTGGCCTCCGGGCGACGACTTCGAGATGTCCTGGAACATCATGATGCGCACCCTGCAGGGCCAGGGCCCGAAGGTGCAGTCGATCCTCACCTATCCGCAGACCCTCGACTTCGAGAAGCTGAAGACGGTGATGGGCGAGGACTGCAACGAGGACTCCGACGGCTGGTACAACGTCGGCATCGAGAACTGGGCGAGCAAGGCCTACCTCGACCAGTTCTTCCTGCGTCCGGCCGATCCCGAGGCCTACGACCCGAAGTCCCACTGAGGGACCCTGCGCGGCGGACCGCCCGGCCGAGTGGCCGGGCGGCTCGCCCGTTTGCCTCTCCGCCGCGCCGGCCATCGGGAAGCTGCCCTCCATGTCCGCTGTCTCCGTCGAGCTCTCTGCCGTGCGCAAGACGTTCGGGCCGACCGTCGCCCTCAGCGGCGCGAGCCTGCGCGCCTTCGCCGGCGAGGTGCACGCCATCATCGGCGGCAACGGCTCGGGCAAGTCGACGCTCGCCAAGGTCATCTCTGGCGTGCTGATCCCCGATAGCGGCCAGGTCTCGATCCTCGGCAAGTCGGCGACCTCGCCGGTCGAAGCCCGTGAGCTCGGCGTCGCCAACGTCTTCCAGGAGGTGCTGGTCGCCGACGAGTGCTCGGTGCTCGACAACCTCTATCTCGGCTCCGACGGCCTGTTCGGCGCCTCGATGAACCAGGAGGAGAAGCGGCGGAAGGCGAATGCCCTCCTCGTCGACCTCCTCGGCGAACCGCTCGACCTCGACACGCCGGTCGGTGAACTGCCGCTGTCGCTGAAGCAGTGGATCACCATCGGCCGGGCGCTCTTGACCGATCCGAAGGTGCTGATCCTCGACGAGTCCTCCGCCGCCCTCGACTTCGATTCGACCGAGCGGCTGTTCCGCAAGATGCGGCAACTGAAGACGCGTGGCGTCTCGATCCTGATCGTCACCCACCGCA
Organism: Pseudoxanthobacter soli DSM 19599; assembly: GCA_943372725.1. Taxonomy (GTDB): domain Bacteria; phylum Pseudomonadota; class Alphaproteobacteria; order Rhizobiales; family Segnochrobactraceae; genus CAMDHY01. The sequence goes on along the minus strand of CALRZT010000011.1, from coordinate 26,097 downwards.
TCGCCGAACTCGTCCGCATCGCCGACCGCGCCACCGTGCTGCGCGACGGCCGCGACGTCGGCGCGCTGCAGAAGGAGGAGATCACTGAGGCGCGCATCCTCGAGCTCATCGCCGGGCCGGAGCGGGAAAAGGTGATGCACGGCGGCGCGATCCCGCAGCGCCAGTCGGCCTCGCCGCTCTTGCGCGTCGAGGAGGCGAAGGTCTGGGCGGATGCGCCGCCAGTCGACCTGACGCTGCATCCCGGCGAGGTCGTCGGCATCATCGGTCTCGACGGCCAGGGCCAGTCCGACTTCGCCCGCGCCGTCGCCGGCGTGCAGCCGCTCGCGGCCGGCCGTATCGCTCTCGTGCAGGATCACGTGGCGATCCCGATCACCGACCTGCAGAGCGCCCGGGACAACGCGATCAGCTACGTCAGCGGCGATCGCAAGAAGGAAGGCATCTTCGCCAACCTGTCGATCTACGAGAACCTCTTGCTGCCGGTCTATCGCGCCTATCGCGCCGGCGGCGTCCTCAACCTCGTCAACCGCACGAAGCTCGATCCGATCTTCCGGTGGGAGACAGAGAAGCTCTCGGTGCGGATGGGCGCCCCGGAGAACCTCATCACCTCGCTGTCGGGCGGCAACCAGCAGAAGGTGCTGATTGCCCGCGCCTTCGCCGAGAAGCCGTCGGTGCTCGTCCTCAACGACCCCGCCCGTGGCATCGACGTCGGCGCCAAGCTCGACCTCTACCGCAACCTCCGGGAGTTCGCCGCGCGCGGCAACGCGGTGCTGTTCCTGTCGAGCGAGATCGAGGAATTCCTCAATCTCTGCACGCGCGTGCACGTCTTCCGCAACGGTGCGATCTCGGCCGAGTTCGAGCCGCCCTTCGACGGCCACGCCATCCTGAACGCGATGTTCGGGCGCAAGACGACCGCGCCGCTGCCCGGCGAGGCCCTCGAGGAAGAGGAGCGGCACGCGCATCACGCCGCCCCGACCGGAGACGGCGGCGTCGCGGCTGCGCCCGTCACCCCGTGGCGCTCGCCGGCCTTCGAGGGCGGACGCCCGGTGCCGCGGCCGGTTCCGGTCGGAGGGCCCGGACGGTCGTCCGCCCGGGAGCGCGACGACCGCGACGCGGTGAGCACCGCGACGCCCTTCGTGCTGACGAGCCCCGCCATCGCGCCGGGCGGCCGCGTGCCGGCGCGCTTCGTCGAGGACAGCCGCGTCTCGCCGCCGCTCGCCTGGAGCGGCGTGCCCGAGGGAACGCGCAGCTTCGCCCTGGCGGTGACCGATCCGGACCTGCCGGAGGCGTTCAACTTTCCGCGGGCCTTCGCCCACTGGCTGGTCCACGACATCCCGGCCGACGTGCGCGCTCTTGCGGAGGGGGCGAGCGGCACGGCGCTGATGCCGGGCGGCGCGTGCGAACTGCCGTCGGACTTCGTGACGTTCAAGATCCCCGGCTTCGGGCGCGGCTACGGTGGCCCATGGCCGCCGGACCGGGCGCACCGCTACGTCTTCACGCTCTACGCCCTCAAGGTCGCGGCCCTCGATCTGGCCGCCGACGCCGACCTTCCGGCGTTCTCGGCGGCGGTGCTGCCGACCACTATCGATTCCGCGTCCTTCGTCGCGGTCTACGGCCCCGCCGGCAAGCCTCTGCCGCGCCAGGTGGACGATCCTTCGCAATCTCTTCTGGTCGAGGAGGGCTGAATGAGTAGATTGGGCAGTCGAAAGAGCTTCGATCTCGAGTGGATCGAGAAGTGGGCGCGCCGCGTCAACGAGGATCGGATCCTGCCGGTCATCGGCCGGTTCTTCAATGGTCGCTTCGTTCTCGGCGTCGACGAGACCGAATACCTGATCGAGGTGCGCGGCGGCAAGATCTCGCGGATCGCGGAGGGACTGCAGCCGAACGACTTCGGCTTCGACTTCGGCCTGAAGGCGCCGGCGAGCGCCTGGGCGAAGTTCTGCCAGCCGATCCCGCCGCCGATGTTCAACGACATCTGGGCGATGGCGCATCCGCTGCACAAGCAGCTGACCATCGAAGGAAACACGCTGCCGTTCTGGCAGAATCTGCGTGCGCTCACCCGCATGCTCTCGCTGATGAGAGAAGTCTGAGGGGACTGGGAAAACCATGAACACCCATGATCCGATCGTCGGGCGCTACGTCTACGTCCAGTGCGAGGGCAAGACCTACCGCACCTACTACGAGGAGCACGGCGAGGGCATTCCGCTCGTCTGCCTGCACACGGCCGGCACCGACGGTCGGCAGTATCGCCACCAGCTCTGCGACCCCGACATCACGCAGAACTTCCGTGTCATCGCCTTCGACATGCCCTGGCACGGCAAGTCGATCCCGCCCTCCGACTTCTACCTGATGGAGGACGAGTACAAGCTGACGACGAAGTTCTACGTCGAGTTCATCGTCGCCTTCTGCCGCGCCCTCGAGCTCCGCAAGCCGGTGGTGATGGGCCAGTCGATGGGCGGCAACGTCTGCCTGGCGCTGGCGCTGCGCTACGAGAACGAGTTCTCGGCGCTGATCGCCCTCGAGGCCTGCGATCACTCGCCGGGCTGGTGGATCGATCCGCTGCACCACCCCCACATCCACGGCGGCGAGGTCGTCGCGACGGCCGTCTTCGGCCTGATGAGCCCCGAGAGCCCGGACGAATACCGCTGGGAGACGTGGTGGTACTACGCCCAGGGCGGCCCCGGCATCTTCAAGGGTGACCTCTACTTCTACAGCGTCGATTCCGATTTCCGCGACCAGCTGCACAAGATTTCCGGCAAGCTGCCGATCTACTTCCTCACCGGGGAGTACGATTTCGCCTGCACGCCGGAGATGACGGAGCGCACCGCCGAGCGCGTCAAGAACTCCGAGTGCATCATCTTCTCGGGCGGCCACTTCCCGACGTCGGAAGACCCGGTGAAGTTCAAGGACGTGGTGTCGCCGGTGCTGAAGAAGATCGTCACCAACGATCCGGAGCGGCGCGGGCAGGGCGCGCAGAACACCTTCCGGTCCACGGGGTCCGAGGGTCGCTCGTCCGGCCGCAACGAGCGTCCGGCCGGTCGCCGCGTGATCGACCTCTGACGAGCGCGAGAGGGCGGAACGCGGCGATGTCCGAGCGTCGGAGCACCAACACCACCTACCTGCTGGTGCCGATCCTGCTGATCGCGGTGCTGCTCGGCACCGCGGCCATCCGGGCTCCGAATCTCGTCTCGCTGCCGGGTGTCGGCAGCGCGATCATCGTCGCCGCGCCGCTGACGCTCGCCACCTACGCCCTGATGGCGCTCGCGGTCGCCGGCCGCGGCACCGTCGATCTCGCCGTCGGGCCGCTGCTCGCCTTCATCAACGTCTCGATCGTCAAGCTCAACATGCTCGGCGTAGTGACGGGGCCCTTCGGGATCTTCCTCGTCGCCCTCGGCATCGGCATGCTCTACCAGCTCGCCTTCGCGCTCATCATCATCGTGGTGCGCGTGCAGCCGATCATCGTCGCGCTGTCGGGCTTTCTCGCCCTCACCGGCATCAACCTCGTCATCCTGAAGCGGCCGGGCGGCACAGCGCCGGAATGGATGAGTTCGTGGGGCCTCGGCAACACGATCTTCTCGCCGGTGCTGCTGATCCTGGTGCTCGCCACCGCCGGCTGGCTGATCTTCACCCGCTCGTCCTTCTACGCGAACCTCCGCATGATGGGCTACGACGAGCGGGCCGCCTACACGAGCGGTGTGCGGATCTCAGTGGTGCGCATCGGCGCCCACCTGATCGCCGGCGTCTATGTCGGCCTCGCGGCGATCTGCTACACGGCGCTGATCTCGTCCGGCGACCCAACCCAGGGCACGACGATGACGCTGACGGCCGTCACCGCGCTGGTGCTCGGCGGCGTCGCGCTCTCCGGCGGCCGTGGCGGCGTCACCGGGGCGCTCCTCGGGGCGGTCAACCTGTTCCTGATCGGCTATGTGCTGGCGACCTTCAATTTCGGGGCGCAGCAGGCGTTCGTAACGCAGCTGTTCTACGGGCTGATCCTCGTCTGCTCGCTGCTCCTGACGCTGCTCGTGCCGGTCATCGGCCGCTACATCTGGTTCATCTCGCCCTACGCGGCCTTCGTCGTCCTTGGCTGCGTCGTCGCCGGCATCATGCTGCACGTCGGAACGGCGGAGACCTACCTCGCGGCCCCCGTCGACGACGGGGCGGGGGTGGCAACCGCCGGCGACCTCGCGACCCGCTTCCTGCTGCTGCCGCCGTCCGGTGGGTCGACCTGGACGGGCCTCGTCGCGCCGACGCCGCTGCAGCAGGCGGTGCTCGCCCTCGTCGTGGTGTTGGGCACCCTGACCGTCGTCACCCGCATGGTGGTGGCCGAGGCGCTGTCCTACCGCGTCGGCCTGTTCCTCTACGTCTTCGTCGGATCGCTGATCCTCCTTCTCCTCCTGCTCGCGGGTCAGGGCCATGCGATCGGCGTCTGATCCGAGGGCGGGTCGAGCGTGGCGGGCGTCTGCCCGCCCGGTCCAGGGAGCCCGCTGATGACCTTCCCGCGCTCGCTCGTCCTGATCTGGCTGAACCTCGTGCTGACGCTCGTCGTCGCCGCGATCGGCTTCGGGCTCGGCTTCGCCCAGGACCTGCCGGCCCAGCAGGTGATCCTCTACACGCTCGTCTCGGTGGCGGTGATGTTCTGGGTCACCAACACGGTGGCCGTCGCCTTCGAGCGGCGGCAGCGCGAGGAGGTCGTCCCGGTCGAGCCGTCGGCCGCCGGTGCCGGCTCGGTGTGGTCGCGCAACCGGGTGCTGATCCTGGCGATGGCGGTCCTGCTCGTCGCCTACCTGATTGTCACCGCCACGGTGCCGTCGTTCCGGACGCTGTCGAACCTCATCGCCTTCCTCGTCCTGGAAGTCATCCTCGTGCTCGCCTTCAAGGTGAGCAAGGTGTTCGAGCACGGCCGCAGCGCCTTCATCGGCCTCATCGTGCTGCTCGCCCTCGTCGTCATCTCGTCGTTCACGATCAAGGGCTTCCTGTCGGAGGCGAACATCAAGGCGATACTGCTGTTCGCCGCCTTCCTCGGCATCGCCTGCGTCGGCCAGACGATGGTGGCCCTGCTCGGCGGGCTCGATCTGTCGATCCCCTTCGTCATCGGCGCGGCGAACATCGGCCTCCTCTACCTCATCGGCCTCGGCGTCCCGTCGCCGGTCGCGGCCGGCATGGTGCTCGCGATCGGCGCGGCCTTCGGCTTTCTGAACGGCCTCCTGTCCTACAAGCTGCAGGGACAGGCGCTGATCATGACGCTCGGAACGGGCTTCGCCATCGCCGGGCTCGTGCAGATCATCACCTCGATCGGCTCGCAGTTCTCCGGCAACGTCTTCGGCACCGTGCCGGCGTGGCTCTCCAATCTCGCCGCCATGAACGGCCGCACCTTCGGCCTCGGCGTGCCGCCGACGATCATCCTGTGGATCGCCATCGCGATCATCGTGATCGTCGGCCTGCGCTACTCGACCTACGGCCGCAACATCTACGCCCTCGGCGGCAACCGGCGCTCGGCGAAGCTGATCGGCATCTCCGAGCTGAAGTACTGGACGCTCGCCTACACGCTGTCGGGCTTCTTCGCGGCGCTGACCGGCTCGCTCCTCCTCGGCTGGAGCGGGGGCGGCTTCATCGGCGCCGGCGACCAGTACCTGTTCACCACGCTCGCCGCGGTCGTCATCGGCGGCACCTCGCTGATGGGCGGCTACGGCGGCTACGGCTTCACCGTCATCGGGGTGCTGGTGCTGCAGATCCTGAGCTCGTTCCTCATCGGCATCGGCCTCAAATACGAATGGCAGCAGTTCATCTTCGGACTGCTGATCCTGCCCATGGTCGCCCTCTACGGCCGCTCGCCGCACATCCGCGCGCAGGTCTGATGCGCATGCGGACCGCCCGGCGAGCGCCATGCGACACCTCCGTCTAAGGGAACAGAAGTCCATGTTCGGAACCCTCTACGGCTCGGGCGACGTCGTCAGCACCTCCTACGCGGTGGCGACGATCGCCACGCTCGCTCTCGCTGCGCTGGCGCTCGTCGGCCTGACCTGGACATCGAGCCGGTGGCGGGTGCCGCTGGCTCTCTCCGCCATCGCGCTGCTGGCCGCGGGCTTCGCCTATCTCGACGCCGGCAAGGTGTGGCTGGCGCAGCAGCAGATGACGGCGGCGATGCGCTATGCCGGCTGGTTCACCGTCGTGCCGCTGCAGGTCGCCGCCGCCTACTTCTTCGCCCGCTGCCTCGGGCCGGTGGGCGTCGGGGTGTTCTGGCGCATTACCGTCGCGGCCATCCTGCTCGTCCTCACGCGCTATCTCGGCGACGCCGGCTTCTTCAACCCGACCCTCGGCGTTCTGCTGTCGATGGCGTTCTGGCTCTACATCCTCGGCGAGATGTACTTCGGCGCCATGGCCGAATGGGTCCGCAAGGGAACGCGCCCGGTCCGCCTCGGCTGGTTCTGGATGCGCCTGATCATGACGATCGGCTGGGCGATCTACCCGGTGCTGCACTTCGTCGACGTGGTGATCGGCGTCGGCCAGGCCCCGGCGGTCCTCGTCCTCTACAACGTCTCGGATCTCTTCAATCTCATCACCGTATCGATGATCGTTCTCGCCGTGGCGGGGCAGGAATCATACTGAAAAGCCGCGCGTGAGCGACAAACGGCCTGAAGCAAGAGGGTCACGACCATGATTGTCACCGATGCGATTGCTGTCCTGATCCTGCTGACGATCCTGGTCGCGATCGTCGTCTACCTGCTGCACTGGCTCTACCGGCATTCGTCGAAGGACCAGTCGTTCGTGCGGACCGGCCTCGGGGGCGAGCGGGTGGTGATGGGCGGCGGCGCCCTCGTCATCCCGATCGTCCACACGACGACGGCCGTCAACATGAACGCCATCCCCGTCGAGATCCGCCGCTCGGGCGAGCAGTCGCTGATCACGGCGAACAAGATGCGCGTCGATCTCGTCGCCGAGTTCTTCGTGCGGGTGATCCCGACGCGCGACGGCGTCTCGATGGCGGCCCGCACCCTCGGTGACCGCACGCGCGACCCGATGTCCCTGAAGGAGGTCGTGCAGGGCCGCTTCGTCGACGCGATGTCCTCGGTCGCCGCGACGATGACGATGGAGGAGATCCACCAGAATCGCGCCCGCTACATGCAGGCGGTGGCCGACGTCGCCGCCCGCACCCTCGGCTCGAACGGCCTCGAGCTCGAGAACGCCTCGCTGACCAGCCTCAACCAGACCGACATCTCGGTGTTCAACCCGTCGAACGCCTTCGACGCGGAGGGCCTGACGCAGCTCACCGAGCACATCGAGGAGCGGCGGAAGATCCGCAACCGCATCGAGAACGAGGCGCGCATCGACATCAAGCTGAAGGACTACGAGGCCGAGCAGCGCGCGCTCGAAATCGACCGCGATCTCGAATACGCCCGCATCGAGCAGGCGCGCAGCATCGAGATCCGCCGCGCGGCACAACTCGCCGAGATCGAGGAGGAGCGCTCGTCCTCGACGATCAGCATCACCAACGCGAAGGTGCGGGCCGAGCAGGAGGGCGAGCGCACCCGCATCGCCCGGGACAAGCTCGTCGAGGCCGAGCGCATCAACTCCGAAAACGAGATCAAGACGCTGGAGATCGAGCGTCAGAAGGAGACCGAGCTCGCCGAGATCGGCGCGCGCACCCGCCTCGAGACCGAGCGCCTGCAGACCCGCCAAAAGGTCGAGGCGGAGCGCATCGAGGCCGACCGCGTCGTCCGCGAGGCGGAGATCCGCTCGCGCCAGGACGTGGCGATCAGCGAGACGGTGGCGAACGCCGAGATCGAGGAGACGAAGCTCGAGCGCGAGCGGGCGGTCGCCCAGAGCCGCATCGAGACGACCAACGCGATCGAGATCCTGTCGGTGGAAAAGGCGAAGGAGCTCCGGATCTCCAACGAGCTCGCCGCAGCCGAGGAAGAAAAGGCGATGATTGCCAAGCGCTTCGCGATCGATACCGAGCGCCTCAGCCGCGACGAGGAATACACGTCGCGCGAGATCGCCAAGAACCAGAAGATAAAACTCGCCGAGACGTCGGCCTTCCGCAAGATTGAGGACGCCGCGATCGTCGCCAACCGCGAGGTCGACGAGCTGCGCATCGCCGCGCGCAAGTATGTCGACCGCTTCGAGATCGAGCAGGAGCTCGAGGTCGAGATCGTCGACAAGGAGCGGCTGATCGCCGTCATCAACAAGTCGATCGAGGAGGCCTACGCCAAGACCAAGGCCGCCGAGGCGCTGAAGTCGCTCGCGGCGATGGAGGAGCAGGTCGTCTCGGTGCGCGCCGAGGAAGTGGCGACCCGCGCCAAGACGGTCGACCTCATTGACGCGGCGGCCAAGGCGGAGCGCGAGGCCGTCCGCCTCATCACGATCGCGGCCGCCGACAAGGAGGCGGCCGAGCACCGGGCGGCTGGAGAGATCGCCACCGCCAACGCCCTCGAGGTGCGCTCCGTCAAGGAGGCGGAGGGCCAGCGCGCGCTCAACGAGTCCGAGAACATGCGCTCCGAGGCGAGCCGCAAGAGCGCCATCTACGAGACCCTCGTCCAGAACCTGCCGAGCATCATCCGCGAGACCGTGCGGCCGATGGAAAAGATCGAATCGATCAAGATCCTGCAGGTCGACGGCCTCCCGGGTCTCAACAGCCCATCGGAGACCGGCGCCGGCAGCGGTGGTGGCGGCGGCGGCAACATGACCGACCGCGTCGTCAACTCGGCCATGAAGTACCGCACCCAGGTCGCCTTCGTGGACGGACTGATGAAGGACCTCGGCCTGCCGATCGAGACCCTCGGCAGCGCCGGCGGCATGCAGTTCCGCAACTTCTCCGGCAAGGAAGACGGCGACAACTGAGGCTGGCCGCCGACTGAGGAGGGAGGATCGCCATGAGCGCCCGACCGGAAGACGATCCGCTCGATCGCCACGCCCTCGTCGTCGCCGTGTGGCTCGCCGGCGGCTTCGTCGCGGCCACCCTGCTGTCGATCGGGCTCGAGCACGGGTCGTTCACCGTGACGCTTTCGGCCTTCGGGGCGGCGCTCGCCGCCTTCATCGGCCACGTCATCGTCAACGAGGTGTTCCGCACCGGCTTCACGCCGCGCGAACTCGGCCTCGGCCTCGTCGGCGCCGTGGTGGGTCTGGTGGCGATCGGCCTCGGCGGCCTCGTCTCGCCGGAGTTCCGGGCGACCGGCTTCCTGCCGGCGAGCCTCGGCCTCATCGGTCTCGCCGCGGCGGTCGTCGTCTACATGCTGATCCGCCACGGCGTGCGCGGCGCCTTCGACGCCTTCGACGTCATCCGCGACTTCCGCCGATGATGAGCCTTCTGATCGTCCTGTTCGGCGTCACCGCCGCCTATGCTGTCTACATCGCCGCGCTGTGTTCGCGACGGCGGCAGGCCCCCGTCTTCGAGGCGGAGGGCCTGCCGGCCTGGACCTTCATCTTCGGCTCGGCCGGCCTCGTCCTCGCCGGCCTCGGCCTCGACGCCCACCTCGCGCTCGCCGCCCGCTACGGCCTGCAGGCGAGCCACCTGGCGGTCGGCCTCGTGCTGGTCGCGCTTGCCGGCGTCCTCGTCGTCAAGCGCGTCGTGCTCGCCGCCCGTCTCACCGGCATCGCCTCGCCCGGCGCTTTGCTGGGCGGCTACTACGGCAGCGTCACCCTGCGGATCGCGGTGATGGTGCTGGCCGCCCTCTACGCCCTGCCGTTCTCGGCAGCCGCCCTCGCTGGCATCGGCGATCTCGTCTCCGCGGCCACAGCGGGCGCCCTGCCGCGCGCCGGCGTCATCGCCGTGGTCGCCGTCTTCCTGTTCCTCCCCTCGGTGCTCGGCGGCTGGCGCGCCATCGTCTATGTCGCCGCCGGCCAGTCGCTGATCGTCCTCGTGCTCCTCGCCTTCCTCGCCGTGGCGGTCTCCTCCGACCAGGGCGTGCCTCTGTTCGGCGCGGCCGTCCCCACCGTGGACGGCATCCTCGCCGACCGCATCCCGGGCGTCTTCCAGCCCTCCGCCGGCATCGGCAAGGCAACCGCGATCGGCGGCCTATGGACGACGACGGGGATCCTCTCGGCGGCCATCGCGCTCGCTGGCATCGTCCTCAGCCCGGCCTACCTGCTGCTCGCGATCGGAACGCGCGCCCGCACGGCCGTCGCCTTCAGCCAGACGTGGGTGACCGGCGGCATCGCCGCCGGCCTCCTCGTCGTCGCCACGCCCATCCTGGCCGCGGCACTCGCCACGGCCGACGGGGCTGGGCCCGCCGCGGCAATGGCCGGGCTGGCGGATCGTCTCGCAGCCTATGAGCCGCTTCTGGGCGTCGGCCTGATCCTGCTCGTCGTCGGCGTCGTGCAGATCGGCATCGCGCTCTTCGCGGGCGCGGCGGCCCGCATCTTCGCCCACGAGGCGGTCGCCCTCTACGTCCTGCCGAGGTTGTCGCCGGACGGCGAACGGCTGGCGACCCGCATCGCGCTCGCCGCCATCTTCGCGCTTCTCGCGGCGATGGCGGTGTTCGCGCCGCTGCCCTCGGCGATCTTGGCGTCGCTGGCGCTGCCGCTGTCGATCCAGCTGCTGCCGGCGCTGCTCGGGCTCTGCTTCCTGCCCTGGCTCAGCCGCAGCGCCGTCCTCGCCGGCCTCGTCGTCGGCTGCCTGATGGTCTTCTTCACCGAGCCGCCGGGCCTCATCCTGTTCGACGGGCTGTTCGTCGAGCTGCCGTGGGGCCGCTGGCCGCTAACCATCCACTCCGCCGCCTGGGGCCTCGCCTTCAACCTCGCCGCGACCCTCCTCGCCGCGATCTTCACGCGCGGCGGCGCCGAGCAGGACCACCGCGACCGGCTGCACGACGCCTTCCGCGCCGCCTATCCCGCCGATCTCGGCAGCGGCGCCGCGCGCAGCGCGAAGTGGTCGCTGGTGCTGTTGTGGGCGTTCCTGGCGCTCGGGCCGGGGGCGATCCTCGGCAACACGTTCTTCTCCGAGCCGATCTTCGCCGGCGGACCCGCGCAGGTCGGGCTGCCGTCGCTGTGGGTGTGGCAGGTGCTGTTCTGGTTCGTCGGCGTGTTCCTGATCTGGTGGCTCGCCTATCACGGCCGGATGGCCGTCATCGAGCCCGGTCCGGCACGGCGGGTTTCGTACGAGGCCGGGCCGCCGTCGGCGTTCCAGCGCCGGGCGCCGCTATGGATCGAGCGGACGCTGGCAAGGGTTGCCAGGCGATGACGGGCAGGACGTCCCCATGAGCGTTCGCGACCCGGGCGGCGGGCTCGATCTCCGGCGGCTGCGCTACTTCGTGGCGGTCTGCGAGTGCGGCGGCTTCTCGCGGGCGGCCTCGGTGATCGGCGTCGCCCAGCCGGCGCTCACCCGCCAGGTGAAGCTGCTCGAAGGCGAGGTCGGGCTGCCCCTCATCATCCGCACGGCCCGCGGGGCGGAACCGACGGAGGTCGGGCGCTACCTCCTCGACCACGCGCGCCGTCATCTCGACGGCCTCGACGACATCGTCCGCGAGCTTCGCCGGCGCTTCTCCGACATCTCCGGCCCCGTCGTCCTCGGGATCTGTCCGACGATCGCGCCGTTCTTCCTGGCGGAGGTGACCGCCCATCTGCGGGACGCGCATCCGAACCTGTCGCTGTCGGTCATCCAGGCCTACAGCGGCGATCTGCAGAGCCTGCTCGATGGCGGCCGCCTCGACATCGCCCTCACCTACAGCCCGCGCGGTCCGCGGTCGCGGGGTGGCTGCGAGGTGATCGACCTGTTCTCCGAACGGCTCGCTCTCGTCTCCGCCCGCCCCGTCGAGACGCCGGTCGACTTCGCCGCCGCGGCGCGCCGCAAGCTGATCCTGCCGAGCCGCATCCACGAACTCCGGCGCATTATCGACACCGTCTCGGCCCGCGCCGGTGCGGCGCTCACGCCCGACCTCGAGCTCGATTCCCTCGATGCGGTGAAGCGCGTGCTGGAGGAAGGGGCGGGTGACTACGCCACCATCCTGCCCCAGCACGGCGTGCGCGCCGACGTCGAGGCGGGGCACCTGTTCTGCCGGCCGTTCGAGCACCCCGACATGCGGCGCACCATCGCCGTCTTGCGCCCGGCGGACGCCCGCAACCGCAGCGGCGCCGACGTCATCGCGACGTTCGTGGTGGCGCGCAGCCGGCACTTCGAGCCCGCGGTCGATGCGGCATGACCGGCATCCGGGCCATCACCGGACGCTATCGCCCGTATAGGAAATCGCTCATTCCGGCCGGGTGGGCCGTGTGGAAGAAAGACGAGGACGGGCGGAGGGCGGGCAGGGCGTCGGCGGGACCCACCCCCTGCGCCCGGGACGCCAGAGTGAGGTTCGAGGGATCATGAAGAGTTTCGACCCGACGGCCGACTACGCCGAGATCCGAGAGGGCGTCGCGCAGGTCTGTGCGCGGTTTCCGGGGGAATACTGGCGCGAACTCGACCGCGAACGGTCCTACCCGAAGGCCTTCGTCGACGCGCTGGTGGCCGACGGCTACCTCGCCGCGATGATCCCGGAATCCTACGGCGGCTCCGGCCTCAACCTGATGGCGGCCGCCGCGATCCTCGAGGAGATCCACCGCAACGGCTGCAACGCCGCCGCCTGCCACGCGCAGATGTACACGATGGGGACCGTGCTCCGGCACGGCAGCGAGGCCCAGAAGGACGCCTATCTGCCGAAGATCGCCTCCGGCGAACTTCGCCTGCAGGCCTTCGGCGTCACCGAGCCGACGAGCGGCACCGACACCCTCGCCCTGAAGACGACGGCGAAGCGCGACGGCGACGAGTACGTCATCAACGGCCAGAAGATCTGGACGTCGCGCGCCGAGCACTCCGACCTGATGCTGCTGCTCGCCCGCACCACGCCGCGCGCGGACGTCAAGAAGCGCACCGATGGGCTGTCGGTCTTCCTGATCGACCTTAGGGAGTGCGTCGGACGCGGCGTCACCATCCGGCCGATCCGGACGATGATCAACCACTCGACGACAGAGGTCTTCTTCGACAACGTCCGCATTCCGGCGTCCTCGCTGGTCGGCGTCGAGGGGCAGGGCTTCCGCTACATCCTCTCGGGCATGAACGCCGAGCGCATCCTGATCGCCGCCGAATGCATCGGCGACGCCAAGTGGCTGCTCGACAAGGCGTCGGCCTACGCCCGCGACCGCGTCGTCTTCGGCGCGCCGATCGGCAAGAACCAGGGCATCCAGTTCCCGCTCGCCCGCGCCTATGCCCATATGCTGGCCGCCGAGGCGATCGTCTATCGCGCGGCCGCGATGTACGACGCCGGCCAGGACCCTGGCGTCGAGGCGAACACCGCGAAGATGCTCGCCGCCGACGCCAGCTGGGAGGCGGCGGAGGCCTGCATGCAGACCTATGGCGGCTTCGCCTTCGCCGAGGAATACGACGTCGAGCGCAAGTTCCGCGAGACGCGGCTCTATCAGATCGCGCCGATCTCGACGAACCTGATCCTCTCCTTCATCGCCGAGAAGGTGCTCGGCCTGCCGAAGTCCTACGGCTGACCCCGCAGCCGCGGAGACGTTTCATGATCGCCCCGGATACCCTCCACCGCCTCGTCGCTCTCGCTGCCGTCGACGCGTCGGCGCTGCCGGCGCGGGCGCTGCAGATGGCGCGCTTCTCGCTCTTCGACTGGATGGTCTGCGCCCGCGCCGGGGCGGACGAGCCCGTCGCCCGCGTCGTTCGCGACCTTGTGCTCGACGAGGGCGGCCGGCCGCAGGCGACGCTCGCCGGCACGGGCGAGAAGGTGCCGCCACGGGCGGCTGCGCTCTCAAACGGCACCACCTCGCACGCGCTCGACTACGACGACACCCACTTCGCCCATGTCGGCCATCCGTCGGTCGGCATCTATCCCGCCGCCCTCGCCGTGGGCGAACTGGTCGATGCCCCCGCCGCGCGGGTGGTGGAGGCGTTCCTGGTCGGGGCTGAAGCCTCCTGCCGCATCGGCATGGTGCTCGGCCGCGGCCACTACGAGCGCGGCTTCCACCAGACGGCCACCGCAGGCGCCTTCGGGGCCACCGTCGCCGCCGGCCGCCTGCTCGGGCTCGACGAAGGGCAGATGGCGAACGCCCTCAACCTGGTCGCGACCCGCGCATCGGGCCTGAAGTCGCAGTTCGGCACGATGGGCAAGCCGTTCAATGCCGGCATCTCGGCCGCCAACGGCGTCGAGGCGGCGCTTCTTGCCTCCCGCGGCTTCGTCTCGGCCCGCGACGGCGTCGGCGGCCCGCAGGGCTTCGTCGACACCCACGCCGACAGCGCCGACGAGGCCGCCGCGTGGGCCGATCCGCCGCCGGCGCGGTTCGTCTTCGAGGACGTGAAGTACAAGTTCCACGCCTGCTGCCACGGCACCCACGCGATGATCGAGGCGCTCGCCAGGCTGCGGCGCGACGGCGCCACCGCGAGCGTCGCAGAGGTCACGCTGCGCACCAACCCGCGCTGGCTGAAGGTCTGCGACATCAAGGACCCGCGCACTGGCCTCGAGGTGAAGTTCGCCTACGGCCACCTCGCCGCGATGGTCATCGACGGCGTCGATACGGCGGCGGAGACGACCTACACCGACGCGCTTGCCGCCGATCCGCGGCTCGGCGCGCTGGCGGCAAAGGTGCGGGTCGTCGGTGACCCGGCGGTGAGCGACACCGGCGCGATCGTCTCGATCACTGGCGCGGCCGGCGTGGCCGAGGTGGCCTGCGACCTCTCCGACCCGATGCCCGCCGAGGCGATCGCCGCCGGCCTTCGGGCGAAGGCGCGGGCGGTGATCGGCGACGCGGCGGCCGAGCGGCTGTGGTCGGCTCTCGACGGGCTCGACGGCCTGTCGGCCGGCGGGCTCGCCGCCCATCTCGTCGTGGGGCGCGCATGAGCGGGCCTTCAGCTTCTCTCGCCGAACGCTACGCCCACTGGATCGGCCGTCGCACCGTGCGGGACGACGTCGTCGCCGCGCGGCTGCTCGACGAGTTCCGCGCCACCTTCGGCGATGCGCTCGCCGATGGAGCCGTCCCGCCCGGCCTCTTCTGGTGCCTCGCGCCGGAGATCGTCGGCGCCGGCGATCTCGGCGGCGACGGTCATCCGCGACTCGGGATGTTCCTGCCGGACCTGCCGTTCGAGCGGCGCATGTGGGCGGG
The DNA here is from genome assembly GCA_943372725.1 of Pseudoxanthobacter soli DSM 19599. Lineage (GTDB taxonomy): Bacteria > Pseudomonadota > Alphaproteobacteria > Rhizobiales > Segnochrobactraceae > CAMDHY01. The sequence goes on along the minus strand of CALRZT010000011.1, from coordinate 11,019 downwards.
CGGCGAGGTCTTCATCCACGGCGCCTTCGCCCCCGGCGACACCGTGACGAAGACCTCGGTGATCGAGAGCATCGCCTTCAAGGACGGCTCCACCGGCCCGCTCTGCTTCGTCGCCGTGCGCCACGCCTATGCCGTCGGAGACCGCGTCGTCGTCACCGAGCGCCAGGACATCGTCTACCGCCAGGCCGGAACGCGGCGCGCCGACCCGGCGACGCGCCCCGCCGACCGTCTGGCCGCCGCCTTCCGCGAGGTGAGGACGGCGACCACGACGCAGCTCTTCCGCTATTCGGCGATGACCTTCAACGGCCACCGCATCCACTACGACGTCGCCTATGCGACCGGTGTCGAGGGTCACCGCGGGCTCGTCGTGCACGGCCCGCTGCAGGCGACGCTGATGCTCAACCTCGCCACCCGCGCCGCCGGCCGCGAGCCCGCGCGCTTCGCCTACCGCGGGCTGGCGCCGCTCTGCGCCGGCGAGAGCTTCGCCGTCGAAGCCGACTGGCGGGGAGACGCGGAGATCGCCGTCGCGGTGCTGGCCGAAGCCGGCGGGCCGACGATGACGGGGACGGCGACGTTCTGACAGGCTCCGCTGGCGTGCTAGACGGCGCCGGCGCGGGCGAGTAGCGCACTGGCGCGGGCGGCGACGGGCGCATCGATCATCGCCCCGTCGAGCGCGACGGCGCCGTCGCCCCGTCCGGTCGCCGCATCGAAAGCCTCGACGATCCGCCGCGCCCGCGCGATCTCCGCCTCACCCGGCCGGAAGCCGGCGCGGAGCACGGGCAGTTGCGCCGGATGGATGGCGGCCGCGCCGGTGAAGCCGAGCGTGCGGGCGTGGGCGACCTTCGCCGCATAGGCGTCGAGATCACGGAAGCCGGCGAGCGAGCCCGCGAGGCCGATGGCGAACAGGCCCCGACCGGCACAGGCCGCCGCGACCAGCGTCGCCGGCACCGCGAGGCCGCCGGCGTCCGGCGACACGCCGAGTTCGGCGGCGTAGTCCTCGGGTCCGAACATCATGCCGGCGAGGCCGGGCACCGACGCGATCCGCTCGAGGCGGGGCAGGGCGGACGGGGACTCGACCAGAGCGATCAGGTCGGGTCGCCGCGGGCCGGCGGCGGCCAGGATCTCGGCGGCATTGAGAAGCGGCCGCTCGTCCGACGCCTTGGCGACCATCACCGCATCGAGGGCCTCGAGGTCCAGCGCCGCGAGGTCGTGGACCATGTCCGGCAAGCCGCCACCGATGCGCACGACGACGTCGATCCCGGCCGCCTTCAGCCGGCGCTGGCTGCCGGCGATGGCGGCCCGCGCCGCCGGCTTGGCGCTCGGCGCCACACCGTCCTCGAGATCGAGGATGACCGCATCGGGAAGATGCTTGAGGGCGCTGTCGACGAAGCGTCCGGCATCCGCCGGCACGAACAGCAGGGCGGCCCAGGCGGTGCTCACTCGCCGGCCACCCGGCGCTGCGCGGCGGCGCCCTCGGGCCGCGGGCGAGCGAACTCGCGCCGGAGCGCCTCGGTGTGCTGGCCGATCGCTGGAACCGGCCCGAACCGCACGGGCGCCTCCCCGGGGAAGCGTGCGCCCGGAGCGAGCACCTCGATCTCGCCGCCGTCGGTGCGGACGGTGACGAGGTTGTTTTGCGGATGGTGGACGAGGTCGTCGAGGCTCGACAGCCGCCCATAGGCGATGCCGCCGGCCTGCAACCGATCGATCGCCGCCTCGCGCGTCATCGTCCCCAGCACCGCGTGGACCGCCGCCTCGAGGGCCTCGAGGTTGGCGACGCGGGCGATGTTGGTGGCAAAGCGCTGATCGGTCTCGAGCGCCGGGTCCCGGAGCACGTCCGTGCAGAAGCGCGTCCACTCGCGCTCGTTCTGGATCGCCAGCAGCACCTGCTTGCCGTCGCCGCAGGTGAAGACCCCGTAGGGCGCGATGGTTGGATGGCGCAGCCCCATCCGCTGCGGCGGCTTGTGGCCGTAGCGCGTCTGCAGGTAGGGCACGTTCATCCAGTCGGCGATGGCATGGAAGAGCGAGACCTCGATGTGGCGGCCCTTGCCCGTTCGGCCGCGCTGGATGAGCGACTGCAGGATGGCGGCGTAGGCGGTGAGGCCGGCGGTGATGTCGCACACCGAGATGCCGACGCGCACCGAGGCGTCCGGCGTGCCGTTGACCGACAGGAGGCCGCTCTCGGCCTGCACGAGCAGGTCGTAGGCCTTCTGGTCGCGGTAGGGGCCGCTGTCGCCGTAGCCGGAGATCGAGCAGTAGATCAGCCGGGGGTGGTGGGCGCAGAGTTCGGCGGCCCCGAGCCCGAGCCGGTCGACGGCACCCGGCGCGAAGTTCTGGATGAACACGTCGGCTTCCGCGACGATCGCCCGCAGGAGGGCGCGGTCGGGCTCGGACTTGAGGTCGAGCGCGACGGATTCCTTGCCGCGGTTCAGCCAGACGAAATAGGCGCTCTGGCCTTCCACCAGGCTGTCGTAGCCGCGGGCGAAGTCACCCTCAGGGCGCTCCACCTTGACGACGCGGGCACCCGCATCCGCGAGCTTGCAGGAGGCGTAGGGCGCGGCGACCGCCTGCTCGAGAGAGACGACGAGCAAACCCTCCAGATCGGCCATCCCCACCTCCTGCGTGCCGCCGCGAGGATAGAGGAGGCGACCCCCGCGGGAGAAAGACGGCGTTCCTTGACAGGCTAGAGCTTTTCTCTCTAGCGTCCGCGTCCGCGAGGTGGCCCGTTGGACGTCAAGCATCTGCGCTACTTCATCGCGATCGCCGAGGAGGGCTCCCTGTCGGCGGCATCGCAGCGCCTCGGCGTCGCGCAGCCCTCGCTCTCCCAGCACGTCATCCGCATCGAGCAGGAACTCGGCGTGACGATCGTCAGCCGCTCGCCGCGCGGCGTCGTGCTGACGGAATCGGGCATGGTGCTGCTGCGCCACGCTCGCGAGATCTGCGCCTCGATGACCGCCTGCATGGACGCCGTGCGCCAGTCGGGCGGCACGCCGCACGGCCTCGTCGCCCTCGGCCTGCCGCCGTCGGTGTCGATGGTGCTCTCCGTGCCGCTCGCCCAGACGGTCCGCCTCACGCTGCCGCAGGTGAAGCTGCAGGTGATGGAGGCGATGAGCGGCTTCATCAAGAAGTGGCTCGACGACGGCACCGTCGACCTCGGCTTCCTCTACGACGTGGAGGAGGTCCGGCATCACGACATCGACCTCCTGATGTCGGAGGATCTGCACTTCTTCTCGACGCGTGAGGACTGGCCGCTCGCGGCGCCGCCCGGCGAGCCTGTGCCGCTCGCCGAGGTCGCCAAGCTGCAGCTGGTGCTGCCGTCGCAGCGGCACGGACTGCGGAAGACCATCGACCGCTTCGTGCGCGATGCGGGTCTCGAGCTCGACGTCTTCCTCGAGATGGATGCGCTCAGCCAGATCAAGGACCTCGTCCTGCGCGGCAGCGCCTTCACCATCCTGGCCCCCGCCGCGGCGCTCGACTGCGTCGATCGCGGCGAGCTCGTCTCCTCGCGCATCGTCGATCCGCCGATGACCCGGCCGGTCTATCTCGCCCGCAACAAGGCGCGCCCGGAGACCCTCGCGGCCCGCCGGCTGCAACTGATCATCCACGAGGTCGTTGCCGATCTTGTCCGCCGCGGCATCTGGAAATCGGCGCAGCCGAACGCGGGCTAGCGGCCGATAGACCGCATGGTCACCGCTGCCGCGACGCCGGCGCGCAGGTCCACACGGGTCGCCCCGGCGTATCGGTCGGGTGACGGCCGGTTCCGACGTGGGGCCTCGAGGTGGAGCGGGCATGGCGACGAGGGTGGCGGTGATCGGGGCGGGCATGGCGGGTCTCGCCGCGGCACGGCGGCTCGCGGCAGCCGGTGTCGAGCCGACCGTGTTCGACAAGAGCCGCGGTCTCGGCGGGCGGATTGCGACGCGCCGTGTCGACGACCTGCAGTTCGACCACGGAGCGCAGTACTTCACCGCGAAGGGGCCGCGCTTCCGGGCGCTCGTCCTGGACTGGCGGATGGCGGGGCGCGCGGCCGAGTGGTTCGCGGGCGGCTTCGTTGGCACCCCCGCCATGACGGCACCGGCGCGGGCGATGGCGGACGGGCTTGCGGTGGTCGGCGGATGCACGGTGACGGGGCTCGCCCGCGATGTCGCCGGGTGGACGGTCATGGCCGCCACCGGTGCCGTCGAGACGCCCGGTAACGGCCGGTTCTCGGCCGTCGTGCTGGCGCTGCCGGCGCCGCAGGCGGGACCGCTCGCCGGGTCCGCCGGCGTGTCGTTCCCGCAACTGGCGGCCGTGCGCTACGCGCCGTGCTGGGCGCTGATGCTGGCCTTCGACGCGCCGCTCGCGGTCGGCTGGGAGCACCTGAAGCCCGCCGACGGTCCGGTCGCGTGGGTGGCGCGCAACGACACCAAACCCGGTCGCAGTCGCGGCCGCGAGACGCTCGTGGTCCATGCCGGGCCGGACTGGTCGCGTCGCACCCTCGAGGGGGCGCCGGAGAGCGTCGTCGCCGAGCTCGAACCGCACTGGCGCGCCGCCACCGGCATCGCCGCCACGCCAAGCTACGCGGCGGCGCACCGCTGGCGCTATGCGCTCGTCGAAGAGACCGCCGGCGCGCCGTTTCTTTTTGACGAGGCGACGCGTCTCGGCGCCTGTGGCGACTGGTGCCTCGGCCCGCGCGTCGAGGCCGCCTTTGACAGTGGCGAGGCGATGGCGGACGCCGTGCTCGCCGGACTGGAGGTCGGCCGTGCCGCCTGATCCGCCCGAACTGACGGTCTACTTCGACGGGTCCTGTCCGCTGTGCCGGGCCGAGATCGGCCACTACGCCGCGCAGCCCGGGTCCGCCGCCCTGTGCTTCCGCGACGTCTCGACGGGGGAGGCGGGGCTCGGTCCGGACCTCACCGGCCCGCAGGCGATGGCGCGCTTCCATGTCCGCCGCGCCGATGGTGCGCTGCTGTCGGGGGCGGAGGCCTTCGTCGGCATCTGGCGCGTGCTGCCGCGCTGGCGCTGGGCGGCCCGGCTGGCGTCGCTGCCAGGGGCGATGACGGTATTGGAGACCGGCTACCGGCTGTTCCTGCCGGTCAGGCCGGCACTGTCGCGGCTGTTCGGTGCGCTGCAGGGACGGCGGCGGCGCGACGGCGCCGGGACGGACCACTGATCGTCCCGCCGCCTTCTGCAGGACGGGCGGCCGGCGCGCGCAACGGTTCGCCGCGACGATCCGGAGATCGGCCTGCGGCGACGCGCGTGGCTCAGTCGAGCCGCACCACCGCGGACGGTGGTGTGCCGCCACCACCCTGATCGGGCCAGTGGGCGACCGTCAGCACCTGGCCGTCGGTGCGAACCCGCCGGATGGCGGCGCGGTCGACATCGGCGACGAGGATGTGGTCCACGTCGAGCGGGCCCTGGGCGATGACGCCGCTGTCGGGGAAGCCGTCGTCGGATGGGCCGTAGAAGCCGGCGGCACCGCGGTTCGTGTCGAGCGTACCCGACCACGGCGCGCTGCCGACCGTCGGCACTTGCACGACGACGCACTGGCCTTCGAGCGCGCGGGCGCGGGCGCCGGTGCGGACGCGATGGAAGCCGGCCAGCGTGTCGGTACAACTCGGCGCGAGGATGAACTCGGCACCCGCCTCGACCATGGCGCGGGCGATCAGCGGGAATTCGACGTCGTAGCAGATCGCCACGCCGAACCGGCCGAGGGCGGTGTCGAAGACGCGGACCGGGCCGCTGCCGACGATGCCCCAGGGGTCGCGCTCGAAGCGCGTCATGACGATCTTCTCCTGCGCGCCGACGCCGCCCGAGGGCGTGTAGAGCCGGGCGACGTTGCGCAGCCGCCCGTCGGGTCCGGCCTCCGGTGCGCTCGGGGCGAGGATGTGCACGCCCGCCCGCGCGGCGAGACCGGCGAAGTGGCCGAGCGCCTCCGGCAGCACCGTGCCGATCGCCGCGAGGGCCCGGGACGCATCGGCGGCGATGGCGTCCTCGAACATGCCGGTGAGTTCGAGCATGCCGTATTCGGGGAAGACGACGAGGTCGGCGCCGGTATCGGCGGCGTCGCGCACGAGGTCGGCGATGCGGTCGGCCCAGGCGGCGAAGGACGCCGGCCGGACGATCTCGAGCTGCACCGCGGCGACGCGGACGCGGTCGGGTCCGCGCGTCATCCGAGCGCCTCGGCGGTCGGCGGGGCGAGACTGGCGGCAACCGCCGCCGGCTCGAACACCGGTAGCGGCTCGGCGATGCCGCGCACGAGATGGGCCCCGGCGGGACGGAAGCGCTCGGGCATCATGGCGGCGAAGGCGCGCGAGGCGAGCATCGGCTTGCCGAGCTGGCCGCACAGCGAGGAGATGCGCGCCACTTCGTTGACGTCGCGCCCGACGACGGTGAAGTCGAGCCGGTCGAGGGCGCCGACGTTGCCGTAGACCGCCTCGCCGTGATGGAGCGCCACGCCGAAGCGCACTGGCTCGCCGCCGGCCGTGAGCTCGGCGCCGTTGATGAGGGCGGCCTCGGCGGCGGCCAGTGCGCGGGCAGCGGCATCGGCGCCGTCGTCGGTGTGTTCGAATACCGCCAGCATGCCGTCGCCGATGAACTTCAGGACGTCGCCGCCGCGCTCTGTCACCGCCGGCACCAGCACGTCGTAGTAGCGGTTGAGGAGTTCGGCGGTGGCCTCCGGCGGCAGCCGCGTCGACAGCGACGTGAAGCCGCGCAGGTCGGCGAACAGAAGCGCCGCCCGCATCGTCTTGACGTCGCCGCGGAAGACCGTGCCGCCGATGATCGCCTCGGCCGGGCCGCGCCCGACATAGGTGGCGAGGAGTTCGCGGAGGACGCGGTGGTAGGTGCGGATCTCAATCACCGCCGCCAGCGCCGGCATCACCGCGGCCACGAAGGCGAGCTGATCGGCGGAGAAGCCTTCGGTGGACTTTGTGGAGAGGGTGGCGGCGTTCTTGACCCCGTCGGCGAAGTTCATCGGCAGAACGTGGTAGTGGGCGTAGCCCTCCTTCTTCAGCTCCGGCACGATGCCGAAGCGGTCGTCGGGCGTGGCGCCGAGGTCGATGTGAAGCGCCCGGCCGGTCTCGTAGACGACCTTGAAGGGACTGCGGTCGTAGAAGCCGGCGTCGCGATCGACATAATCGAAGGTGCGGAACTCCAGGGGCATGTGCGGCCGCCAGACGGCGGTGACGGCGAGCACGCTCGCCGACAGCACGCGCACCGAGACGGAGAACCGGTCGACCGGCAGACCCGCGGCGGAGAGGCGCCAGCCGAAGCCGTCGATCAACGCCGAGAAGGCGAGGCTGCGGCCTTCGCCGATCAGCCAGGCGATGACGGAGGGGGCGTCGACCTTCATCGGCGGCATGGCCTGTGAGCTGTCCTGGCCACCGGGCGTGGCCCAACTTGAAATCATGGTGGAGGGTCACGCGAAAGGGTGGGACGAACGCGGAGATGGTGGGGCGGCGGGCGAACGTCAACGCCCGCCGATGCGTCAGTCCGGCCCGTCGAGATCGCTCGTGTCGAGTTCGCCGAGATCGAGGTCCTCGAGCCGCAGCGTCAGCGCCGGCGCGAGCAGTGGCACCAGTGTCTCGGTGCCCGCGTGAAGGGTGACGGCGCCGTAGGTGCCGGCCTCCGGCCGCCGGTGCACGTGGGTGACGCGGCGGACGGCGTCGATCACCCACAGTTCGGCGACGCCGAAGGACGCATAGATCGCGGGCTTGCGATGAAGGTCGTAGCCGAGGCTCGTATCGGCGATCTCGACGCAGAGAAGCGCGGTGCCACCGTCGAGGCGCCTCAATCCGTCGGCGCGGCGGTACACGACGACGTCAGGCTCCAGATAGGTGTCCTTCGAGAGGCGGAAGGTCGTCTCGGGCACCAGCATCAAGTCGTCGGGCCGAAGCCGGTACCAGCGATCGAGAAGAGCTGCCTTGAAGACCTCGTGATGGTTCCCCTTCGGCGACATCGGCACGATCTCCCCGCCGATCAGCTCGATGCGCTCGTCCTCGGCGATCAGGCCGACCTCGACCATCCGCTCGACGTCCTTCACGGTGAAGGCGCGGCGCGGCAGTCCGTCGGCGGCGGTCGTCATCGGGGCGTTCATGCCGGTGAGCATAGCGGAAACGGTGGCCGCGGCGAAGCCTGCACCCGTCACGCGAGCGGCAGCACCACCTCCTGGCGCAGGCCGCCCTCGGGCCGGTTGGTGAGCCGGATCTCGCCGCCGGCGCGGCTGACGATCTCGCGGGCGATGGCGAGCCCGAGGCCGGCGCCCGGCGCCGACCGGCGGCGGGCTGGATCGACGCGGAAGAACGGCTCGAACGCGCGCGCCAGCTGCTCCGGCGGAATGCCGGGTCCGTCGTCATCGATGCGCAGCAACGCCGTCGGCGCTGCCGCGGAGGTGTCGGCGACGACGGCGACGCACGCGCCGCCGCCGTGGGTGGCGGCATTGGCGACGAGGTTGCGCAGCGCCCGCTTCAGGGCGAGCGGATGGGCGGACACCACGACGGGATCCCGCGCGGACATCACGATAGGCAGGCCGAGGCCGGCGAGTTCGGCGACCACCTCGGCGGCGAGCACGTCGAGGCGGATCGGCTCGCCCCCGCCGCCGGCTTCCTCGCGCACCAGCTCGATGGCGCTGTCGGCGATGCGCTCGAGCTCGTCGAGGTCGGCGAGCCAGGACGGTCGCTCGGCGTCGGGCAGGAATTCCGCGCGCAGGCGCAGGCGGGTGATCGGCGTCCGCAGATCGTGGCCGGCGGCGGCGACGAGGCGCATGCGGCTCGCCACCGCCGCCTGCAGCCGCTCCGACAGGCGGTTGAGGGCGGCGGCCGTGGCGCGCACCTCCGCCGGCCCGGTCTCCGGCAGCACCGCCAGCGCGCCGTCGGCGCCGACGCCGGCGACGGCGTCTTCCAGGATCGCCAACGGTCGCGTCAGCCAGCGCGCGCCGACCAGCGCGACGCCGGCGACGCCGACGACGATCGCCCCCATCCAGCCGACGAGGATGGGCCAGCCGCCGGCCGGCGGCGGGCGGCCGTCGATCGGCACGGTGAGATAGCCGCCGTCGCCGGCGGGCACGGCGAGGGTGTAGGCCTGGGGATCGCCGGCGGCCAGCACCTCCGCGGCGAGCGGCGTGGCGCCGTCCGCCAGCGTCTCCTGAAGCAGCGCGGTCAGTGGCTCGACGATCTCGCCCGCCGGCCGGGGCACCACGGGAATGGATGCGGCGGGATCGCGGCGGACGGCCGCTAGCGTCTGCAGCACCCGCGCCTGCGCCGCCAGGGCCTGCAGAGGTCCGTCACGCCGCGGTGGCCCGATGACGGCGACCGCCGCCGCCGTGGCGAGGCCGACGACGGCGACGATGGCGACGATCAGCAGTGCCGCCACGCGGACGCGCAGGGTCGTCATGGCCCGTCCCCCTCCGCCTCGACCCGGGCGGCGAACTGGTAGCCGCCGTTGCGGACGGTCTTGACCAGGTGGAAGGGCGGCGCGTCGCCGAGCTTGCGGCGCAGCCGGCTGACCAGCACGTCGATCGAGCGGTCGAGCGGGTCGGCGTCGCGCCCCTGGGTCAGATCGAGCAACTGGTCGCGTGACAGCACGCGGCCGGGACGGTCGAGCAGCACGCACAGGAGATCGAATTCGGCGCCGGTGAGGTCGATCGTGCCGCCCGCGGCGTCGACCACGGCGCGCGATGCCGCGTCGGCCCGGTAGCCGGCGAAACGCCATCGCCGGACCACCGGCGGCGCCGCCGCCTCGCCGCCGCGGCGCAGCACGGCGCGAATGCGGGCGACGAGCTCGCGCGGATTGAACGGCTTGCCGAGATAGTCGTCGGCGCCGATCTCGAGCCCGATGATGCGGTCGACCTCCTCCTTGAGAGCGGTGAGCAGGATGATCGGCAGGGCCGGCCGGCGGCGGCGCAGATCGCGGCAGATGTCGAGGCCGGAGCCGTCCGGCAGCAGCACGTCGAGCACGACGAGGTCGATGGTGGCGGTGGCGAGCTCGGCCTCCAGCGCGCGGCGGTCGGCGGCGAGGCTGACGCGGAACCCCTGGCCGACGAGATAGCGGCCGAGCAGCGTGCGGATCTCGGCATCGTCGTCGACGACGAGGACGTGCGGCGAGGACGCACCGGCCCCGCCGGTGGACGCTCGATCGGGCACGGATGCGGGGGGCGGGGACATGACGGGGGTCCGGCGGTTGCGCGCCCCTCGTCAGTAGGACCGGCGAGGCGGCGGAGCGACCGGATTTTTGTCACGGACCGTGTCTGCAGCCGCCACGGCAACACTTCGACACGCAACGGGGGCCGGCGGACATCTTTCCTCACGCAGCGACGAAGGCGGGCAAAGGGCGGCGGCTAGCGTCGTCTCGCTGGGAGGCCACGCATGAGGTACACCATGACCACTGCCCAACTCTTCGCCGCGACGATCGTCGTCGCCTCGGCGCTGTCGCCGGGGGCGTTCGCCGCGGCGGACGGGCCCGTGCCGGCGGATGCGAGCCGCGACCACATGGTCGCCTTCGCCGACACGCCGCGTCCGCCGCTGCCCGGCATGGGCGCCGGCTGGCACGGCCCGGACGGTCCGCGGCCCGCGCGCTTCGACGGGCCCGGCCTGCCGCCGCCGCCGCCGATGATGGGCTGGGCCGGGCGTCATCGCCCCGGGCCAGAGGGGCACGGCCCGGGCCGCGGCCCGATGGGGCCGCCGCCGGCCGCGATGGTGGCGACGCTGCTCGCCGCCGCCGAGACGGCGATCGGCATCCGCGTCGACCAACTCGATGCCTGGCGGGCATTCTCCTCGGCGCTGGTGGCTCTCGTCGAGCCGCCCGCCCCGCCGCCCCCGCCGCCCCGCGAGGGCGCGCCGGAAGCCGGTGTCGCCGATCCGTTCGCCCGCGTCGAATGGCTCGCCAGCGAGATCGCCGATCGCGGCCGCCGCGCCGAGGCGCTGCAGGACGCGATCGAGACGCTGCGCCCGGTGCTTGATGGCCGGCAGACGGAGCGCCTCGCAGCCTTCGTCGCGCGGCTCAGCCCGCCGCGCCCCTTCCCGCCCTTCGCCGGTGACCGGGATCCGG
>CALRZT010000010.1:0-32174 GCA_943372725.1 Pseudoxanthobacter soli DSM 19599 | reverse complement strand
CCCGCCCGCCCGAGGGCTGCGATCATCTCCGCCACCGCCACGGTGATGCCCGGCAGGTTCAGCGTCGCATCGCCCTCGAAGGCCGCCTGCGGCAGCGCCGCGGCGTGGACGAGATTGCGGACGACGGTGTCCGGCGAGGAGATCCACAGCCGCAGGCTCTCGGCCACCGGCAGCACGGCGCGCGCGCCGGCGAGGGGCTCGCGCAGGATCGAACTCGCGAACGAGGAGGCGGCGGCATTCGGCTTGCCCGGCCGCACCACCACCGTCGGCAGCCGCACCGAGCGCCCGTCGACGTCGCCGCGGCGCGTCCGGTCGGCGACGAGGTACTCGCCGATGACCTTCTCGGCGCCGTAGGAGCTCGCGGGCTTCGGCGTCGTCGCGTCGTCGACGAAGCCGTCCGCCCCGACGCGGCCGAAGGCGGCGACCGAACTTGCGAAGACGAGGCGGGGGCGGCGGCCGCCGGCGGCGAGGGCGTCGAGAAGCGTCCGCGTGCCGTCGACGTTGACGCGCATGCCGAGCGCGAGGTCCGCCTCGGCGGCGCCGGAGACGACGGCGGCGAGGTGGAAGACGACGTCGACGCCGGCCGCGGCGGCGGCGACGGCGGCCGTGTCGCCGAGGTCGGCGGTCACGAGACCGACGCGCCCGTCGGCAAAGGGGGCCGGCGCGACCGCGTCGAAGGCGGTGACGGCGCTGACGGGGCGGCCGTCGAGGCCGTCGGCGAGCAGGCGTTCGATCAGGCGCCGGCCGAGGAAGCCGCCGCCGCCGGTGACGAGGATGTGCATCGTATTCTTGTCCCTCGGCCTCATTGCCGCGCCGCTCGCACGGCGGGCGAGGACATTGGCCGCTCACGCCGGCCGGATCAATGTAGATGGGTGCGGCGCCGCGCGGGCGCGCGCCGGACTGTGGCCGACTGCAACCCGGAGAACGGCATGGCGAAGGAAATCGAGCGCAAGTTCCTGGTGGCCGGCGATGGCTGGCGGGCCGAGGTCCGCGAGACGGCGCGGCTCCGGCAGGGCTACCTGTTCGCCGACGAGCACGTCGCGATCCGGGTGCGGACAGCCAACGAGACCGCCTACCTGACGATCAAGGCGGACAACACCGCGGTGATGCGCGACGAGTTCGAGTACGAGATCCCGCTCGCCGACGCCGAGGCGATGCTCGCCTTGTGTCGCGGCGGTCTGGTGGACAAGACCCGCCACACGCTCGACCGTCCCGGTGGCCACTGGACCGTCGACGTCTTCGCCGGCGCCAACGCGGGCCTCGTCGTCGCCGAGGTGGAACTCGAGACCGACGACGCGGCGCTGGTCCTGCCCGACTGGGCGGGCGAGGACGTCACCGCCGACCGCCGCTACCGCAACGCCGCCCTGTCGACCCGACCGTTCACGAGTTGGTGAGGGCGGGGCGGAGACCGGCGGGCCCGACGACGCGGGCTGCCGCGACGGGCGGTCGCGGCCGTCCGCCGACGATGTGATGGTCCGCGCCACGATCGGGCTATCGAGCGGTCGGCGCGAAGGGTAAACAGCGCGACCCGACCCGCCCGAAGGTAGTCAGATGACGCCCTCTCCAGAAGCCCAGACGCTCCCGAAGGTGCAGGCCGTCGAATATCTGCGCGACCACCAGGTCGCCGTGGAAGTCGGGTTCTCCCTCCCCGCCTTTCTGCAGGTGGAGGTTCCGGTCGCGATGGCGCGCACCAAGGTGGAACGGTCGCTGCGCATCGGCGCCTATTCCTACACGGGCGCCGGCACGGAGATCAGGAGCGCGCGGATCGGCCGGTTCTGCTCCATCGCCCGCCGCGTCGTCTTCGGCCAGGCCGAGCATCCGACGGGGTTCGTGTCGACGCACACGATCGCCTTCAACCCAACCGCGGGTTTTGCCAGCGACGAGTACTTCGCCGCGCTGGCGACGAAGCGGCCGGTGTCCTACTCCGGCGACGTCGTGCTCGGCCACGACGTCTGGATCGGCGACAGCGTCATCGTCCGCGCCGGGGTCTCCATCGGCACCGGTGCGATCGTTGGGGCCGGCGCCGTCGTCACCCGCGACGTGCTCCCCTACGAGATCGTCGCCGGCGTGCCGGCGAAGCGTCTCCGCATGCGCTTTCCCGACGACCTGGCGGCCCGGCTCCTGCAGACCGGCTGGTGGGACCACGACGTCCGGTCGCTGAAAGGGTGTTTCGACGATCCGGCGGCCTTCGTCGACCGCTTCGAGCGCGAGCGGGCGTCGCTGCCGCGCTTGGCCGTCACCACGATCACCGTCGAGCAGGTCGATCGCGCGACCTACACGGTGTCGACCGCAGCCGAGCAGTCGGTCTCGACCCCGCCTTCTGGAGAAGGTCCCGGGGAGACGGCAGGAGAGGGAACGTTCTGACGTTCGCGTGAACGGGGGCGTCCGCGCCGCCCCGTCATCGGAACTTCCGCTTGTCCGGCGGCACGACCTGCAGGTCCTCAGGGCCGAAGGTGACGTTCTTGTTGGCGCCCCAGCCGATCTGCCGGCGCCCGGTCACGTAGAGCGTGCCGTCGAAGGTCGGGAAGATACGCATTTCGCGCCGGGCCGGATAGAACATTGCGTCGGGGCTGTTGTCCTCGATGCCGAATTTCGCAAAGAGCTCCGCCGGCACGAAGAAGGCGTCGTTGTTGAGGGCGCAGACCAGCTCGTAGCCCTTGGATTTGGCCAGTTCGGTGATGGCGAGCAGCGACGACGACTTGTTGACCGTCATGTCGCGTTCCTGGACGAAGAAGACGTCGTTCGGGATGGAGGGGTTGAACTCGATCAGGACGACGCGCGGACGATAGACGGAAAGTGAATCCCAGACGTGGTAGTCGCAGCCGTCGATATCGATCGAGATGAAGTCGATATCCTTCGGGCATGCCGTCTCGGCCAGGTAGGTATCGAGGCTGTCGGTGGGCGTGAAGCCGACGTACTTGTTGACGATGTGGATCTCGCAACCGGCCAGATTCGTGGCGATCTGATCACACCGCGACGTATTCGCCTCGATGAGGACGCCCGTCCAGCCGAGGTTCTTGATCAGATTGTACGTATTGGAGAAATGCATCCCGTCCCAGGCGCCAAACTCGCAGCACCATTTGTTCTTGGTACTGATGATCTCGAAAATCTTGAGGACGATGCCGTCCTCGCCGTTCTGGCTCGTGACCTTGTTCTTGTGCCTGTGCAGCCAGCAGGACTGCCGGTTGCGGCGATCGACAGGTCTGAAATCGAGACGAAAGCCGGAATCCGTATCAGCGACAGACATTGAAAATCCCCGAAAAGAGGCCCCGCGGCGGAACGCGTCATCGTCGCAGGTTTGGCGGCGCCGGGGAACGGACCACCGCCGCACCATACGCCGCAGCTCCCGACAGGGACCAGTGCCGTGACCCGGCGCCGGCGCCGGCCGTCACTTTCGTCCAAGATCGGCGGCGGCGGACGGGCTACACCACCGCCATGACCGTGTCCCCCGAACCCTCCCCCTGGCACGAGGCCCGCGCCGGGGCGCTCGCCATCCTGCCGGCCGCCGTCGCGGTCGTGCCGTTCGCGTTGCTGCTCGGCGCGCTCGCCGCCGAGAAGGGGCTGTCGCCGCTGGAAGTGGCGCTGATGTCCGGGCTCGTTTTCGCCGGCGGCTCGCAGTTCGTCGCGCTCGATCTCTGGACGACGCCAGCCGCTTGGCTGACGCTCGGCTCGGCGGCGCTGCTGGTCAACCTCCGCCACATCCTCATGGGCGCCTCGATCACCCCGAAGATGGAGGGCTTCCATCCGCTCGGGCGCGTGCTGGCGCTGCTGCTGCTCGCCGACGAGATCTGGGCGATGGCGGAGCGGCGGGCGGCGGTGGCCCGGCTGACGCCCGCCTTCTACGCCGGTCTCGCCGGCCTGCTCTACGTCAACTGGGTGGCCTTCACGACGGCGGGCGTCGTCGTCGGGGCGCGCCTCGGCGATCCGGCTGCCTACGGCTTCGACTTCGCCTTCACCGCGATCTTCATCGGGCTGATCGCCGGCTTCCGCCACACCCGAGGCTTCCTGCCGACGATCGTGGCGGCGGGCCTCGCCGCCGTCGCCACCCAGGCGGTGCTGCCGGGCCCGGTCTCGATCGCGGTGGGCGCCGCGGCCGGCGTCGCCGTCGCCGCCCTGTTGCCGGCGCGCCGGGAGGCGGCGGCGTGAGCCTCGATCCGGCGACACTCACGGCCATCCTGGCGATGGCGGCGGCGACGATCTTCACCCGCCTCGCCGGTCTGGTTATGCCGGCCTCGGCGCTCCGTCACCCGCGGGCGCGCGCCGCCTTCGAGGCGGTGCCGGCGGCCGTGCTCGCCGCGCTGATCGCGCCGACGGTGCTGGCGACGGGCTGGCCGGAGACGGTCGCCGCCCTGCTGACGGCCGTGGCGGCCCTGCGGCTGCCGCTCATCGCCGTCGTTGCCATCGGTGTCGTCGCGGCCGCGCTGCTCAGGGCGGTCGCCGGCTGACCTCAGACGGCGTGCGGCACGTAGGCGCCGAAGCCGCCCTTGCCATAGACGAGCGGCGGCGGCTCCGCCCGCGTCTCGACGCCGAGCACGCGGCCGAGGAAGATCGTGTGGGTGCCGCCGTCGATCGCCTGCACGATGCGGCAGTCGAAGGAGGCCGGGGCATCGGCGAGGACCGGGCAGCCGCTCGGGGTCGCCGTCCAGCGTCCGGTGGCGAAGCGCTCCTCTCGCCGCCGCCCCGACGAGAAGATGCGGGCGATCTCGGCGTGTTCCTCGGCGAGGATGGTGACGGCGAAGACGCCGGAGGCGCGCACGGCGTCGTGGGCGCTGGCGGTCTTGCTGATGCAGACGAGCAGCGTCGGCGGCTCCATTGACACCGACGTCACCGAGGAGGCAACCAGCCCCACCGTTTCGCCGCGGTGGCGCGAGGAGACGATGCAGACGCCGCTGAACAGGCTTCGCATGCCCTGGCGGAAGAGGTCGGGATGGACGGTGTCCGGTTCGGCGGCGATCGGGTTCATGTCGGCATCTGTCTCGTGCGATGGCGCCCGGCCCCGTCTCAGGCGAAGGCCTTCGCCAGACGCCGCGCGCAGTCGGCGAGCGCCGCATCGGCCTCGTCGAGCAGGCCGCGCAGCGACACGAAGCCGTGGATCATGTCGGGGTGGCGGACGTGCTCCACCGCCGCGCCGGCCGCGGCGAGCCGCTCCGCATAGGCGTCGCCCTCGTCGCGCAGCGGGTCGAAGCCGGCCGTCAGCACCAGCGCCGGCGGCAGGCGCGTGAGGTCGGGCGCCAGCAGCGGCGAGGCGAGGGGATGGGTGCCGTCGCCGCCGGGGCCGAGATAGCTCGCGATGTAGAAGGGCATCGAGTTGAGCAAGTAGCCCTTCGAGAACAGCCGCTTGGACTCGGTCTCGCTGGTCAGGTCCGTCACCGGGTAGATCAGCAGCTGGTAGCGGATCTCCGGGCCGCCCCCGTCGCGGGCGGCGAGCGTCACGGCGGCGGCGATGTTGCCGCCGGCGCTGTCGCCGCCGACCGCGATGCGGCGGGCGTCGATGCCGAGGCGAGCGGCGTCTTGGGCCACGGCGCGCAGGACAGCGAGCGCGTCGTCGACGGCGGCCGGGAAGCGGTGCTCGGGGGCGAGGCGGTAGTCGACCGACAGCACCGCGCACGGCGTCTCGTGGGCGAGCACGCGGCAGAGCGAATCATGGGTGTCGAGGTCGCCGCGGATGTAGCCGCCGCCGTGATAGTAGATCAGCAGCGGCCACGGCCCCGCCCGCGAGCCCTCGGGCACGTATAGGCGGGCGGCGATCGGGCCGGCCGGCCCCGGGAAGCTCGTCTCGGTGACGCCGATCCCCTGCGGCGCCGGCGCATCGACCGCGCTGATGTCTGACTTCCACTCCCGCCGGGCCTCGTCGGGGTCCTGGACCTCGACCGGCGTGGCGTTCGGGTTCTCCGGCGCCGCCAGGATGGTGCGCAGCTTCGGGTGAAGGGCGTCGGCCGCCAGGGTCATCCGGTGCGTCTCATTCGGCCGCGGTGGCGTGGAAGGCGGCCGGCGCGCCGGTGAAGCGCGGCATCACCTCCTCGGCGAAGCGCTTCAGCCAGCGGCGGCGCGGGCCGGTCGGCACGCCGGGTGTCGCGGTATGGAGGAGGAAGGTGTTGAAGCCGGCGTCGATGTAGGCCTGCAGCTTGCGCGCTGCGGTGTCGGGCGTGCCGACGAGCTGCCACTCGCACCACGGCGGGATGTTGACCGGGTCGCAGCGCTTCTTCATGCCGGAAAACGCGTTGCTCCAGGCCTTGTAGCCGGCGATGTCCTTGTAATGGTCGGCGTCGGCCTCGTAGTGGTCGACCTGCGCCTTCATGAACGGCGGGATGTGCGTCTGCGCCTGGCGCACCGCCTCGGCGTCGCTGTCCTCGATGACGCAGTTGATCATGATCGGCATCGGCACGTCGGTCTCGAAACCGTGGCTCTTCGCCCGCTTCGCCCACTCGACCAGCGTCGCGGCCTGCGCCTCGAGATTGCCGATCGTCGTGCAGATCGGCGGCAGGCCCTCGTCGGCCATCACCTGGGCGCTTTCCGGGCTCGCGCCGATCGCGCCGTAGAAATGCAGGTTGTCGAGCGGAGCCTTCGGGCGCAGCCGCGTCTCCTTCGGCACCGACAGGATCTGGCCGTCGAAGGTGAAGCTGTCCTTCGTCAGGCCGTCGCGGACGATGCGCAGCGTTTCGATGAAGCGGATCCGCGCCTCCTCCATGTTGATGCCGAAGCGGTCGTATTCGTACTTCGCCGTGCCACGGCCGAAGCCGAGGTGGATCGGCGCGTCCGTCAGCAGCCGCAGCTGGGCGATCGATCCGGCGAGGCGGAGCGCGTTGTACCAGGGGGCGATCAGCACGCAGGTGCCGAGCCCCGCCTGCGGAAAGCGGCCGGCGATGTGGGACAGGAAGGCGAGCGGGTCCGGCGTCGGGAAGTAGTCGGAGAAGTGGTGCTCGATCATCCAGACGGTGCCGTAGCCGAGCCCGAGGCCGATCTCGACGTCGCCGATCAGGTCCCGGTACATCTGCCGGTCACTGGTGCCCGGGCCGCCGGAGGCGGTCGCGACGAAGCCGAATTCGAGGGGCCGGTTGGCGTTCATGCGTCTCGCTCCGTCGCCGGCGCCGTTCGGCAGCGGCGTATTCTCCGCTCATCGTGGAGCCACGATAGCAAGCCGCGGACCAATGGTCTAGAAGTTAGACCAAATGACATCCCGGACCGCGGTGGACTCCAGGCGGTGCCGTCAGACCGGGGACGGCGCCGGCTTGCGCGGCCGCGGCAGCAGGTTGTGCAGGCTGGCGCGGGTCGCCTCGATGTGGGCGCGCATGTGGGCGCTCGCCGCCGCGCCGTCGCGGCCGCGGATTGCCTCGAAGATCGCGGCATGGTGCGCGTTGGCGTCGTCCTCGAGCCGCGTGAACACCCGGCCGACGGGAAGGAACATCGCCGTGCGGCCGTCCTCGACCGCCTTCAGCAGGAAGGGATTGGCCGAGGCCCGCGCGATGGCGAGGTGGAACTCGGAATCCCAGGCGCCGAAGCGGGCGATGTTGGCCGTCACCTCGCGCGCCTCCGGGCTCGCCCCGAGCCGGTCCATCTCCTCGACGGCGCGGGAAAGCCGCCGGAGTTGCGACTCCGTCCGCCGGACCGCCGCCAGGGCTGCGGCAGCGCACTCGTTGGCGACGCGAAACTCGAAGACGCTGTCGAGCAGAACGCGCTGCGTCTCCATGTAGGACTTCACCTGGCCCGGCGACAGCTGGGCGTGGCCGAGCACGACGAGGCCGCCGCTTGAGCCGCGGCGCACGGCGATCAGGCCCTCGCCCTCGAGCACGCGCACCGCCTCGCGGATCGTCGTGCGCGAGACCCCCATCTGGCTCGCGAGGTCGCGCTCGGGCGGCAGCTTGTCGCCGGGCAGGAAGCGGCCGAGATAGATGGCGCGGCGCACCTGCTCGACCACCAGCTCGTAGGTGGCGGCGGCGCGCACCGATCCGATCAGCGGACGCTCACCCTCGACGGCCGTCACCCGTTCCTCCGTCCGTTCGATCGCCGCCTTGGCACCGGCGGAGACCTGCGTCTAGCACAACCGGGCCGCGACCGGCTCACCGCGCCGTCACGCCGCCATCGACGAACAGCGTCGTGCCGGTGACGTAGGAGGCGCGCTCCGAGAGCAGGAACTCGACCGCGTCGGCGATCTCCTCGCAGGTGCCGAAGCGGCCGAGCGGGATCTCCTGCTTCAGGCGGGCGACGACCTCTTCCTCGCTGCCGCCCCAGCCGATGGCCCGCATCGACGGGCTCAAGGGCAGCGCCAGGATGAAGCCCGGCGCGATGGCGTTGACGCGGATGCCGCGCGGCGCGAGCTCGCAGGAAAGATAGCGCGTGAACGCCTCCAGCCCCGCCTTCGACGCCCCGTACATCGACGCGCCTGGCAGCCGGCCGAGGGAGCCGGTGACGCTCGAGATGTTGACCACCGAGGCGCCGGGGGCGAGGTGGGCGTCGGCGGCGCGACAGACGCGCGCCGAGCCGGCGACGTTCACCTGCCAGACCGCGTCCATGTCCTCGTCCCTGACGGCTTCGATCGGCGTGTAGCGGACGATGCCGTGGCAGTTGACGATGCCGGCGAGCGACCCGCCGGCGAGTTTGACCGATGCCGCCACGCAGGCGTCGACACTCGCCGGATCGCGGACGTCGAGATGGTGGACGAACACGTCCGGCGGACCACCCGCGACGAGCGTGGCGTTCTTCGCCGGATCGACGGCCATGTCGGCGGCGACGACGCGCCAGCCCTCGGCGGCGAGCCGCCGGTAGATCGCCGTGCCGATCCCGCCGACGCCGCCCGTCACCAGCACTGTCCGCGTGTCGCTCACCTGCAGGCTCCTCAAAAGCTTGGTTGGTCCGTGTCGGCGCGGAATTCCCGCCGGCCGCGGGCGCGCGGCGGCGTCCGGCGGCTCCGGCGCCGCTTCAGATGCGCTCGAAGTAGCGCATCATCTCCCAGTCGGTGACGGTCTCCTGCTCGAACGCCTCCACCTCCTGGCGGTAGAAGTGCAGGAGGTGGTCGTGCGTGACGTCCCCGAAGGAAGCCTTCGTCGCCGCGCTGCCGGCGAACAGCTCCACCGCGTCGCGCAGCGTCGGCGGGACGCGCGGCAGCGAGGCGTCGAGGTAGGCGTTGGCGTCATAGATCGGCGGCGTCGGCAGCCTCGCCTCTATGCCGTCGAGGCCGCTCGCCAGGATCCCGGCGAGCACGAGGTAGGGGTTCGCGTCAGCGCCGGGGATGCGCGATTCCACCCGGAAGCTCGGGCCGTGGCCGACGAGGCGGAAGCCGCAAGTGCGGTTGTCGCCGCCGCAGACGAGCTGCACGGGGGCGAAGGACTCCTTGCGGAAGCGCTTGTAGGAATTGACCGTCGGCGCGAACATCAGCGCGTAGTCGCGCCCGCCGGCGATCATCCCGGCGACGAACGCGCCGAAGCGCGGCGCCATGTGGCTCGCCGTCCCCGCGTCGAAGCTCGCGGGACTGCCGTCCGTGCCCCACAGGCTGACGTGGACGTGGCAGGACGAGCCCACCTCGTCGATGAAGGGCTTGGCCATGAAGGTGGCCGACAGCCCGTGCTGGCTGACGATCTCCTTCACCCAGTTCTTGTAGAGGAGGTGGCGGTCGGCCATTTCCAGAGCATCGGCATAGCGCAGCGCGATCTCCTGCTGGCCGAGCCCCCACTCGGTCTTGGCGTTCTCCACCTCGATGCCGGCCGCGTCCATCATCGCGCAGAGCTCGCCGATCAGCGGCTCGTCGCGGGTCGACTGCAGCATGTGGTAGTCGGCGCGGTAGCGCGAGGTCGGCTTCAGGCCGCGGTAGCGCTTGTCCCAGGCCTCGTCGTAGCTGTCGCGGAAGAGGAAGAACTCGAGCTCGCTCGCGCACTTGAAGGTGAGCCCGAGGGCGGCGGCGCGGGCGAGTTGGCGCTTCAGGATGGTGCGCGGCGCCATCGCCATCTCGACACCGTCGTGGCCGACCGCGTCGCACAGCACGAAGGCGGTCTTCGGCACCCACGGCAGCACGCGGATCGTCGAAAGATCCGGCCGCATCACGCAGTCCTGGAAGCCCTTGTCCCAGCCGGTGAGCGCGTAGCCGGGGCGCGGGTCCATGTCCATGTCGACGCAGAACAGATAGACAGATGCGTGCACCCCCTCGGCGCCGAGCGCAGCGGAGAGGAAGTTCTTCGCCGTCAGCCGCTTGCCGACGAGGCGGCCCCAGAGGTCCGGCATCGCGCAGATGACGGTGGCGATCTCGCCGGCGGCGATGCGGTTCTTCAGGTCGTCGAGGCCGAGGAGATTGCTCATCTTGGAGGATACTCGGAGGGAACCGGAAGACCGCGGCAACGCGAGACCGTCGCCAGCAACGCGGGATCGCCGTCAGCAACGCGAGAGCGCCACCGGCCCGGCCGGTGCCGCGCGAGCCCGAGAGTGCCCGACGAACGTCGCTCTCTTTGGTCTATGTCTCAGACCACGAGCCCCATTAGTCAAGCATGATCGCCGGAGTGTCGGGGACAGCCGCCGGAAGCAGCCGTCGGACGTCGCCCGACGGGGACGGTGACCGGGACTGTGCTTCCCCCGCACCGCCGCATCTGCGATCACCACCCGACGAGACACTGGTAGGACCAGTATAGCGCCCGGGATTTGCTGGCCCGGACCCGGCGATCTACCACGGACCCCGGTGCCGCCCCGGTCTCGGCGTGATGATGTCCACGGTCGATTTCAGGCCATGACTTTGGCGCGCTACACGGCGCCTACTCGCGTTGAGATTGTCCAGAACTCCCGGTGAAACCATCGTTCTGGACCTGATGTAAACCAAGTCGCTCTTGCGAAAATCCGCTGAATTTGCTTGGCGCTCTTGATTTCGCCGTCGTCTTCGGCAATTTGTTGCGTCGACAAATATCGATTCGTAACCGGAGTTGAAAATGTCCGACGACAACGACGACCTGATGGCGCTGACGGCCAATATCGTGGCCGCCTATGTGATGAACAACAATGTCCAGTCGGCCGATCTGCCGGCGCTGATCGGGCAGGTTCACAGCGCCCTCCACAAGACGGTGCAGGGCGAGACGACGGCTGCGCCGGCGCCGCTGGTTCCCGCCGTCCCGGTGAAGAAGTCGGTGACGCCCGATTACATCATCTGCCTCGAGGACGGGAAGAAGTACAAGTCGCTGAAGCGGCACCTTCGCACCGCCTACAATCTCAGCCCCGAGGAATATCGCGCGAAGTGGGGCCTGCCGGCCGACTATCCGATGGTCGCCCCGAACTATGCGGCTACCCGCTCGGCGATGGCGAAGAGCCTCGGCCTCGGCCAGCTGCGCAGCCGCAAGGCCGCCCCGGTCGAGCCGCCGCCGCCGCCGGCCCCCAAGAAGCGCGCGCCCGCCAAGAAGAAGGTGGCCTGATCGCCGCCGGCCGGCAGCGCAACGCCGCCGTGCCCCGCCGTCGACCCCGTCGCCGGCCCTCGTGAGATTTCGGCGCCCCACCTGCATGTGATGTGCGGGTGGGGCGTCTTCGTTTCAGGGAGTCCGCGTTGACGACGCTCTCACTTCGCCCGGCCACGCCGACATTCCTCGCAGTCCCGCAGCGCGACCTCACCGACGTGCAGCGCGGCGACATCGCCGTCTTCGGGGCCGGCCACGGCACGCCCTATCCGGCGGACAACGACATCGGCTACGACCTCGAGACCGGCAGCGCCGAGGCGCCGGCGGCGATCCGCTGGGGCGCCGTGCAGTCGAGCAGCAACCTCGACCACTGGGACTATGATCTCGGCGGGCCGCTGTTCGGCGACGGCCCGGTCCGCCTCGTCGATTGCGGCGACGTCGCCACCACGGCGGACGACGGCGCCGGCAACCGCGCCCGGATCGAGGCGGTGACGGCCGCACTGGTCGCCCGCGGCGCGGTGCCCATTCTGCTCGGCGGCGACGATTCCGTGCCGATCCCCTTCCACCGCGGCTTCGCCGAGGCGGGACCGCTCGCGATCCTGCAGATCGACGCGCATATCGACTGGCGCGACACCATCGGCAGCGAGCGCGACGGCTATTCGAGCACGATGCGGCGGGCGTCCGAACTGCCGTTCGTCCGGACGATCGTGCAGGTCGGCGCACGCGGCGTCGGCAGCGCGCGGCGGCAGGAGGTCGAGGCGGCCGCGGCGTGGGGGGCCCATATCCTGCCGGCGGAGGTCTTTCGCCGGGACGGCGTCGACGCGGTCGTGCGCGCCCTGCCGGAGGACCTGCCGGTGCTGATCGCCCTCGACCTCGACGCCTTCGATCCGAGCCTCGTGCCCGCCGTCAACGCGCCGACGCCGGGCGGCCCTCTGTTTCCGGAGGTCGCCGCACTGGTGCGTCGTGTCGCCGCGACGCGGCCGATCGCCGGAATTTCGGTGGTGGAACTCGTTCCGCAACTCGACGCGACGGGCGTGTCGGCGATGGTCGCCGCCCGCTTCGTGCTCAATGTCGTCGGGGAGATGGTGCGCCGGGAGGCTCGCTGAGCCACCGGCCGTGGCCGATCCGGGCTGAGGAGCCGGCCTCGGCGCGGCGCCCCGGGGACCACGTCCCCGGGAGCCGAAGGGGCGCGGCGGGGGGGACCCCGCGCGCCGCTCGCTCGCGGCGGCTCACGTGCCGCCGCTCACGTGCGCACTCACTCGCCGCTCGGGCTCATTTGCCGGAGCGGACGATCTTCTTGATGATGCGCGGCGGGTTGCCGCTCATCTCGGCGATCTTGCGGTCCTGTTCCTCGATGTAGGTGCGGGCCGGTTCGTCGCCGTCGAGGCCGCCGAGGTCGGTACCAGGAACCTTGCGGTTCGAGGTGCGCTGGCCGTCCTCGTAGAACACGTCGAACAGCACGGCGCTGCTCGTATCAACCTTGGTTTTCTTGCGGGCCATCGGGGGTCTCCGGGTTGGTGTCCGAAGCCGTCCCCGCGTCGGGGGCGTCCTCGTCGGTGGTCTCGGCGTCGCCTTCCCCGGGCGCGGTCTTGCGCTTGGCGGCGTCCTCCTCGCGCTTCTGAAGCTTCTCGAGCTTCTTCTGTTCCTTCGAGCGGCTCCGCTCGTTGCGCTGCTGGCGATAGTTCGGCTTGAAGGCCATGGCGATCCGCTCCGCGATCCCGGGGGGCACTGTCTCAGGGAGACGCCTCGACGCCCGATGGCCTGGTCCGGTTTGCGCCGGGGCCACGAGGTGAGGGCGGTGCAGCCTGACAGAAGGGCGGCCGAACGGGCCGGCCGCCGGGGCGGCGCACGAGGGCGTCTCGGCGGGCTACATGCCACATCGCGCGCCGCGATCATAGGGCGCGCGCATCCGGCCGATGCGACGGGGAGCCGCGCGGCGGCGCCGGCGCTCTCCTAGAGCTCGTGGATCGGTAGCGCCGCGGTGTCCTTCACCGTCGAGACGACGATGCGCGACTGCACGTCCGAGACGAGCTCGTTGTCGAGCAGCTTCAGGCGCAGGAAGTCGTCGTAGGTCTTGATGTCGTCGGTCACCACCTTCAGCAGATAGTCGACCGCGCCGGTCACCCGCTCGCAGGTGACGACCTCCGGCCAGCGCTCGATCAGCCGGTCGAAGCGCTCCATGTTGTCCCGGCTCGGCAGGGCGAGCTTGACGAAGGCATAGGAGACGAAGCCGAGACCGACCGCCTCGCGGTCGACGAGGGCGGCGACGCGGCGGATGACGCCCGCCTCCTTCATCCGCTTGATGCGCCGCCAGCATGGCGTCGCGCTCATGCCGGCCTCTCGCGCCACGTCGGCGACCGACAGGGAGGCGTCGCGCTGCAGGATGCACAGGATGCGGAGATCGCCGGCGTCGAGGGCGATCCGTTCGGTGGATGGCTTCATCGGGGAGAGATTTTGCGGAGGAGGCTCGGGAAGCCGGAACGTTAGCACGGAATTCGCGGCGAATTCGCACTATTCTGGTGTGGATGGGGATCGCGGCCTCCGCCCTCGACGCCGTCGGCGGGCCGCAGTGGAGTGGAGGCGCACGTGACTGTGCCGATCCGAAACGTCAGCCTCGACGACAAGTACGTCCGCGATGCCGGCCGCGTCTACATCACCGGCATCCAGGCCCTCGTCCGCGTCGCCCTCGACCGGGTGCGGCTCGACCGCGCCGCGGGAAAGCGCACCGGTGGCTTCGTCTCCGGCTATCGCGGCTCGCCCCTCGGCGGCTTCGACCAGGAGCTCGCCCGCGCCCGCAAGCTCACCGCCGCCCACGACATCCACTTCCAGCCCGGCGTCAACGAGGAACTCGGCGCCACCGCCGTCTGGGGCACCCAGAAGGTCGGCCTGCACGGCAAGGGCACCGACTTCGACGGCGTCTTCGGCATCTGGTACGGCAAGGCGCCCGGCGTCGACCGCGCCGGCGATGTGCTGAAGCAGGCGAACGCCAGCGGCACCTCGGCGCTCGGCGGCGTGCTGGCGCTCGCCGGTGACGACCACCTGGCGAAATCCTCGATCCTGCCGGCCCAGAGCGAGTTCTTCTTCGTCCACGCCGAGATGCCGGTGCTCAACCCGGCCGACCTCCAGGACGTCGTCGACTACGGCCTGCACGGCCTCGAGCTGTCGCGCTATGCGGGGCTATGGGCGGCGATGATCTGCGTCGCCGACACCATGGACGCCTCCGGCATGGTCGACGTCTCGGCGGGCCGCCTCGCCTTCGCCCACCCCGTCGACGCCGACCCGCGCCGGCGCGGCGACATGAACCGCGCGCTCCTCCTCGGCAATCGTCTCGAGACCGAGCGGCTCCTGCGCGATGTCCGCCTGCCGGCGGTGAAGGCCTATGTCCGCGGCAACCGGCTCGATCGCGTCACCTTCGGCTCGCCGCGCCCGCGCGTCGGCGTCGTCGCCACCGGCAAGGCCTACCGCGACCTGCTGCAGGCCCTCGCCATGCTCGGCATCGACGAGAAGCGCGCCCGCGCCATCGGCCTTGCCGTCTACAAGGTGGCGATGCCGTGGCCGCTCGAGCCGCAGGGGCTGTCGGCCTTCGCCCGTGGCCTCGAGCGCGTGCTCGTCGTCGAGCACAAGCGCCCGCTGATCGAGCCGCAGGTGAAGGACCTCGCCTATCACTGGCCGTCCGACCAGCGCCCGCCGGTGTGGGGCAAGACGACGCCGGAGGGCATCCCCTTCCTCACCGACCTGCTCGAGCTCACCGCCTCCGAGCTCGTGCAGGCGCTGATGAGCTTCCTGCCGGAGGCGGCGGCCGATCCCGACATGCGCGCCGTCGCCGACCGCATGGTGCAGCAGTCGGCCTGGGCCGCCGGCCACGCCGAGCGCGCCGGCCGCTCGCCCTATTTCTGCTCCGGCTGCCCGCACAACTCCTCGACCAAGGTGCCGGACGGCGCCCGCGCCATGCCCGGGATCGGCTGCCACGCCATGACGGAGATCCCCGGCCGCACCACCGACGGCCAGGTGGCGATGGGCGGCGAGGGCGTGCCGTGGATCGGCCAGGTGCCCTTCGCCAACGACAAGCACGTCTTCGCCAACATGGGCGACGGCACCTACTTCCACTCCGGCATCCTGGCGATCCGCCAGGCGGTGTCAGCCAAGGCGCCGATCACCTACAAGATCCTCTTCAACGACGCCGTCGCCATGACCGGCGGCCAGGCCCACGACGGCCCGCTGACGGTACCGATCCTCACCCGCCAGCTCGCTGCCGAAGGCGTCGAGAAGATCGTCGTCGTCACCGACGAGCCCGAGCGCTACGAGGGCCGCCACGACCTGCCGGCCGGCACGCCGGTGGCGCATCGCGACGATCTCCTGCCGATCCAGGCCGAGCTCGCCGCCCATCCCGGCGTCTCCGTCCTCGTCTACGATCAGACCTGCGCGGCCGAGAAGCGCCGCCGCCGCAAGCGCGGCCTGATGCCCGATCCCGACACGCGCCTCGCCATCAACCCGCGCGTCTGCGAGGGCTGCGGCGACTGTTCGGTGCAGTCGAACTGCATCTCCGTCGAGCCGCTCGCCACCGCCTTCGGCGAAAAGCGGGTGATCAACCAGTCGAGCTGCAACAAGGACTTCTCCTGCGTCGAGGGCTTCTGCCCGTCCTTCGTCTGGGTCGACGGGGCGAAGCTCCGGGCGGCGGAAGGCGCGGCGCTCGACGTCGCCGGGCTCGCCGCGAAGCTGCCGCTGCCGACGCCGCCCGCCCTCGACCGGACGCTCAACCTCCTGGTCGCCGGCATCGGCGGCATGGGCGTCACCACCGTCGGCGCGACGCTCGCGATGGCGGCCCACATCGACGGCATCAACGCCTCCACCCTCGACATGACCGGCCTCGCCCAGAAGGGCGGTCCGGTCACCTCGCACGTCCGCTTCGCCGCCCGCAACGTGGCGATCGAAGGTCCGCGCATCCCGCCGACGATGCTCGACGCGCTGGTCGCCTCCGACATGGTCGTCGCCAGCACCGGCGAGATCCTGGCGCTGCTCGATCGCCGCCGCACGCTCGCCGTCGTCAACACCCACGTCGCGCCGACGGCCGAGTTCGCCATGCGCCAGACGCTCTCCTTCGACGCCGGCAAGATGGCGCGCACGCTGCGCGAGGGGACGCACGACTTCATCGGCCTCGACGCCGTCGCCGTCGCCGAGGCTGTATTCGGCGACGCCATCTTCACCAACATGCTTCTGGTCGGCCTCGCCTGGCAGAACGGCGCGCTGCCGCTGTCGATCGAGGCGATCGAGACCGCCATCCGCCTGAATGGCGCCGCGGTCGACAAGAACATCAAGGCCTTCCATGCCGGCCGCGTGCTGGCCGTCGACCCGCAGGCGATCCAGGCCGCTCTGCCGAAGCCGGCGCTGGTGCCCGTGATGGGGCCCGAGGAGCGCATCGACTTCCTCGCCGCCGAACTCGAAGCCTACCAGGACGCCGCCTATGCGCGGAGCTTCCGCGACCTCGTGCTGCGCGTCCGCGAGGCCGATGCGGCTCACGGCGCCGGCGGCGGCCGCCTCGCCGGCCACGTGGTCGAGAGCCTCTACCGCGTCATGGCCTACAAGGACGAGTACGAGGTCGCCCGCCTCTATGCCGACCCCGCCTTCCGCGCCGGGCTGGAGCGGCAGTTCTCCGGCATTGGCCGCCTCCGCGTCATGCTGGCGCCGCCGCTGCTGTCGCGTCCCGATCCCGTGACGGGCAGGGCGAAGAAGCGCGCCTTCGGGCCGTGGATCTTCACCGCCTTCGCCTGGCTCGCGAGGGGCAAGGGCCTGCGCGGCACCGCCCTCGATCCGTTCGGCTACAGCGCCGAGCGGCGTGCCGAGCGGGCGGCGATCGACGACTATCGGGCCGACGTCGCCCTCATCCTCGAGCGGCTGGGGAAGGCCGACTACGGCCTCCTCTGCGAGCTCGCCCGCCTGCCCCAGGACGTGCGCGG
This sequence comes from Pseudoxanthobacter soli DSM 19599, assembly GCA_943372725.1. Taxonomy (GTDB): domain Bacteria; phylum Pseudomonadota; class Alphaproteobacteria; order Rhizobiales; family Segnochrobactraceae; genus CAMDHY01. The sequence continues at coordinate 14,860 of CALRZT010000010.1, read as the reverse complement.
CTACGGACCGGTGAAGGAGGGCCGCCGGGCGACGGCGTCGGTTCGGCGGGCGGCCCTGCTGACGCGGCTCGCGGCGCCGGCGGCCGGCGCCGGGGCGGCGGCTCCGGTGCTCGACGCCGCGGAGTGACGCGCCGCTTGCAGTCGCCGATGGTTTGCGCCACTTGGGACGGGGCCTGCGGGCCGCGACTGTCCCGGGAGGAGCGATGACCGACGAGGAGCGCCGCGCGAGCGGCATGGCGGTGCGGCGGGCCGTGCTCGGCAACGCCCACGTCGACCGCGCCGAAGCCCGCAAGACGCCGTTCAACAGCGACTTCCAGGACCTCATCACCCGCTATGCCTGGGGCGAGATCTGGACGCGCCCGGGCCTCGACCGCAAGACTCGCTCGTGCATGACGCTGTCGATGATGATCGCGCTCAACCGGCCCGACGAGTTCCGCCTGCACGTGCGGGCGGCGTTCAACAACGGCCTCGGCCGCGACGAGATCAAGGAAGTCATCCTGCAGGCCGCCGTCTACTGCGGCGTGCCGGCGGCCAACGCCGCCTTCCACCTCGCCGAGGAGGTCTTCCGCGAGATGGACGCGACGGGCCGGCCGTCGTGACGGCGGGCCTGGACCCACGCGGACGCATAGCGGGGATGCGGCTGCCGCGCTTGTGGCCCGGGCCGGCACCGTCTATCGGGATGTGACAATGACAAGAGCGTGACCTCCCCGCTTCGGGACGCACGACGAGCGCCGTCGTTCGCAACGGCCGACGGCAGGGCAGGGCACCATCAAGGACGCGGCATGGACCTCAGGGACCTGATCCGTACCATTCCCGACTATCCGAAGCCGGGCATCCAGTTCCGGGACATCACGACGCTGATCGCCAATCCTGTCGGCCTGCGCGCCGCGGTGGACGGTCTCGTTTGGCCGTTCCTGACCGCCCGCGTCGATCTCGTCGCTGGCATCGAGGCGCGCGGCTTCATCCTCGGCGGCGCCGTGGCGCACGAGCTTGGCCGCGGCTTCGTGCCGATCCGCAAGAAGGGCAAGCTGCCCGCCAAGACGATCGGCCAGGACTATCAGCTCGAGTACGGCATCGACACCATCGAGATCCACGCCGATGCCATCAAGCCGGGCGACCGGGTACTCGTCGTCGACGACCTGATCGCCACCGGCGGCACCGCCGATGCGGCGATCGAGCTCGTCCGTCGGTCCGGCGGCGAGGTCGTCGCCGCCGCCTTCGTCGTCGACCTGCCGGATCTCGGCGGCGCGGACCGTCTGCGGGACAAGGGCGTCGTCGTGCGCACACTCGTCGCCTTCGAGGGAGATTGATCCGATGATGGTGCTCCGCTCGGCCCCGCCGTCTCCTTTCGCGCGCAAGGTGCGCATCGGCGCCGCCCTCGTCGGTCTCGAGGACCGCATCACCCTCGAGAACACCGATGTCCGCGCTCCCGACCCGGCCTTCTTCGCCGAGAACCCGGTCGGCAAGCTGCCGGTGCTGGTGCTCGAAGACGGAAGCTCGCTCTATGATTCCCGCGTCATCCTCGAGTACTTCGACCACCTCGCCGGCGGTGGCCGCCTCATTCCGACCGAGCCTTCCGAGCGCTTCGCGGCGCTGAAGCTGCAGGCCCTCGCCGACGCCGTGATGGAAGCCGCCCTGCTGCAGATCTACGAGGTCCGCTACCGGCCGGAGGCGCGCCGCCACGCCGAGTGGGTGCGTTGGCAGGAGGGCAAGGTCGCCCGCGCGCTCGATGCGCTCCAGAAGGCGCCGCCGCTCCACCCCGAGCGGGCGGATGTCGGCCGCATCGCGCTTGCCTGCGCCCTCGGATATCTCGACCTGCGCTTCGACGGCCGCTGGCGTCGCGAGCACCCGAAGCTCGTCCGCTTCCTCGACGGCTTCGCCGCCGCGGTGCCCGCCTACGAGGCGACGAGCCCGCTCGGCTGATCTGTCGTCCACCCGACGGCGGGCGACCACGAACGGCTTTTCCTCCAGAACGCAAACGGCCCGGCGGAGTGCCGCCGGGCCGTTCCGTCGTTGACTTCGCGGTCGATCAGAACTTGTAGGCGACGCCGGCCCGGACGACGCTAGTGTTCAGGTCGACGCCCTTGGCGTTGATCTTGTTGTAGTCCTCCTTGCCGTAGCCGGCGTAGAGGTACTCGCCGCGGGCGACGATGTTCTCGGTGATGGCGCCCTCGACGCCGGCGCCCAGGGTCCAGCCGACGTGCGTCTGGCTTTCCGAGCCGCGGGCTTGCTTCTTCATGTTGTTGCCGGCGAACGCGACGCCGCCCGTGCCATAGACGAGGATGCGGTCGAAGGCGGCGCCGGCGCGGGCGCGGATCGTGCCCTGCCAGTCGGTGCGCGCCTCGTACTTGCGGCCGCCGATGTTGCGGTCGCCGGAGATGTCGGACCAGGAGATGTCGGCCTCGCCGCCGAGCACGAAGTTCGGCGTCAGCTGGGCGTTGTAGCCGCCATAGAGGCCGCCGATGACGCCGTCGGTGTCGATGCCGCGGCGGCTGCCCTTGATCTTGCCGCGCGTCTCGCCCCAGCCGAAGCCGATCTGGGCGCCGACATAGGGGCCGGCCCAGCTGAACACCGTCGGGCCGTAGACCTCGGGGGCCACCGGCGCGACCGGGTCATAGAGATCGGCGGAGATCGCCGGCGAGGCGATCAGGACGGTCGCAGCCGCAGCGGCGGCAATCAGGTGCTTCATGGCATTCACTCCAGTACGCGGCGCCGATATCTGCTTTCCGATCATCACGCGACGTCATCGCGCGATGATCGTGGCTGTCAAAACGCATCAGCCCGGCAGGGTTGGTTGCAAAGTCGGGGTCATTGCTTGGCATGATTAAGCGCTGCCAAACGGGAGACGCAAGATTTTCCGTGAATTGCTGAAAGCCTTGGTGAACCCGGAGTTAATGCCGACGCGTCCGGGGCCTGGTCCGGAACGAAAAAAGGGCCCCGACGACGCCGTCGGGGCCCTTCGATCGTCTGCCGGCACCCTCGGGTGCCGCGTGTCACCGTCTCAGAACTTGTAGGCGACGCCGGCGCGGATGATGTTGTCGTTGAAGTCCGACTTCACGCGCGTGCCGCCGATGTTCGACGAATCGCTGCCGAAGTCGACGTACTGGTACTCGAGGCGGCCGACGATGTTGTCGGTGAAGGCCGTCTCGACACCGGCGCCGAGGGTCCAGCCGACCTTGTTCTTCGTCTCGCTGCCGGAGCCGCGGACTTTCGTCTCGAGGTCGGCGAAGGCGACACCGCCGGTACCGTAGACGAGGAAGCGGTCGAAGGTGCCGCCGACGCGGGCGCGGATCGTCGACATCCAGGTGTTGTCCTGGCTGATGCGCGAACCGCCGACGCGACCGTCACCGCTCTGGCCGGTGAAGACGAAGTCCGCCTCGGCACCGATCAGGAAGTTCGGGTGGACCTGGAAGTTGTAGCCGGCGTAGATGCCGCCGAGGACGCCGTCGAGGTCGATGTCGCGCGAGCGGCCGCCGGTGCGGGTTTCGGCCTGGCCGAAGCCATAGCCGACGGTGGCGCCGACGTAGGGACCGGTCCAGTTGAACACGGTCGGGCCGTAGACCTCGGGGGTCACTTCGGTGAGCGCCGGCTCGGGCAGGTCGGCGGCGAGCGCCGTGCCGGCGAGACCGAGCAGGGCGGCCGAGGAAAGTAGCAGTCGTTTCATGTCTTCGACTCCAAGAACGCGGTACAGCGGAAGCGGCGGTGACCGGCCGAGCCGGTCGGGGCGCGTCGTCGCGTCCGTCGGGAACGAGAGCGCACGGCAAGGGTTCCGCGGCGCCGCCCGGTCCGTAGAGACCGTGGGAGTCCGGCCACACAAGGGCGTGATTGCGGCGGCTGCTGCCACACACGTGGCGGTCAGAGGTCGGCGTTTCCAGGGATTCCGGGGCGCTTGCCGAGGTCAAGGCCCGCCCGGGCCAGCAACGGCGCCAAGGCGACGAGGAGCGGCTCCGCCGGATGCGCCGCCATCGGCCGAATTGCGGCGAACGCTTCCAGGAGCGACTGTGGCGCGACGGCCACAACGTCGATCCGCCGGATCAGGCCCTGCGATGCCAGATGGTCGAAGGCCTCGTCGTCACGCGTCGGACGTCGGTCGGTGGGCGCGAGCGTCACCACCGGCCGGCGCGCGGCGACGGCCTCGAAGACCATCGTGGCGGAATCGTCGGTGACGAGAAGGGCGTCCGCGCCGAAGACATGGTCGAGCGGCACGGCCGGGGTCCGGCCGAAGATCGCCAGCGTTGCGACGGCGCCCGTCGCGGCGAGCGTCTCGAAGGCCGCGATGGCCTCCGGCGGGGTCCGCCGCGATGTGGTGATGCGCAGCCGGACACCGGTTGCCGCAGCGATATCGCCGAGCCGGGTGGCGAGGGCGGTCCAGTCGGTCTCGCTCCAGCGGTGGCTCGGCGTCGGCCCGCCGACGAGGACACCGAGGCTTGCGCCGGCGAGGTCACCGATGGTGGTGATCGGACGGGGCGGCGGCAGGCGGTCGGGGTCGACCAGCGTCGGCTTGGCGGCCAGCACGTGCCGCGGCCGCGCCGCCTGGCTCGGGAACGTCGTCAGCACGGCGGTGAAGTCGTTCTCCGCGAGGTTGCGGATCGTGCCGATGAAGACGTTCGGAGCGCCACTCAGCCGGTGCGCCAGCACGTTCGCCGCCAGCGTGTCAGACCCGGCCGAGACGATGAGGTCCGGCCGCCCGATCGCTCCGGGTGCGAGCCCGCAGGCGAGCCGCAGCAGGAGTGTCGGTGAGAGGTGCGCGCGCACGAACCAGCGCAGCAGCGTGCCGTTGAGGACGGGCCGCGGGCGCACCTCGAGGCGCCGCACCCGGACGTCGCGGCGGCGCGCCAGGGCGGCCGCGAGGCCCTCGCTCTGGCGGAAGTGGCCAGGGCGGGCGTCGGCGAAGATCAGGATGTCCACGTCGGCCTGCGGGTCGGAGGAGGCGGTCGGGCGCCGCTGCGGTTCGCCGCGATCCTAGAGCAAATCCTGCTCCTGGGGAGCACAGCCGGCCGGCTTTGCGCCCGGCGTGGCCGTTCGCGGCTGCGATCAGCCGGCGCGGGGCGCTCTCGTTGCCGTCTGCGGCGCCAGCAGCCGCTCCACTTCGGCCCGCAGACGCGTGCGGGCCCGGTGCAGCAGCACCCGCTGGTTCTGCGGGGTGATCTCGAGCAGCCGGCAGACCTCGGCGGGCTCGATCGCCTCGACGTCACACAGGAGCAGCACGGCGCGCTGCATCGGCGCGAGCTGCTCGATCGCCACGGAAACTTGGTCCCACAGCTGGCGGCCGGCGACGATGCGCTCGGGGTCGAGGCCGTCGAGCCGGGGCGGCGGCAGCCGCCAGTGGCCGTCGCTGCGGAAGCGGTCGTCGCGGTCGTCGCCATCCTCCTCGAACGAGGCGACGAGCAAGGTGCGGGCATCGCGGCGGGCCCGCGTACGGGCGCCATTGAGGACGATCGCCGCGAGCCATGTCGACAGGCGTGCGGTGCCCTGGAAGCCGTCGATGGCGCCGACCGCCGCCGTCCAGGCGTCCTGCGCCACCTCCTCGGCGGTCGCCGCATTGCCGACCACGCCGGCGGCGAGCGCCACCAGCGTCGCATGGTGCCGGCGCACCACCTCCCGCCACGCCGACGGCTCGCGGCGGCGCAGACGCGCCACGAGGTCGGCGGCTTCGGGCTCATGCGTCATCGGCGGGACGATCCCTCTCGAGCGCCCCGCCCTGTCGGGCGCTCGGCTCTCGACCGATGGTGCGCGCCGATTGGTTCGCCGGGAAGCCCGACGAGGGACGGATCGCCTTCGCCGACGGGCGACCGATCAGCGCGGCGGGGCGACGCCGTGGCGCTTGGCAAGCTCGCGGGCGATGACGAGCTGCTGGATCTGGCTCGTGCCCTCGTAGAGGCGGAGCAGCCGGACGTCTCGGTAGAAGCGCTCGATCGGGTACTCCGCCATGTAGCCGGCGCCGCCGAACACCTGGACGATGCGATCGGCGACGCGCCCGACCATCTCCGTCGCATAGAGCTTGGAGGCCGAGGCTTCGAGGATCGCCTTGCCGTCGCGGTCGTAGGCGTCGGCCGAGGCGCGCACGAGAGCCTGGGCGGCGAGGCGCTCGACCTCGCAGTCGGCCAAGAGCGCCTGCACCAGCTGGAACTCGGCGATCGGCTTGCCGAACTGCTTGCGCTCGGCGGCGTAGCGCACGCCCTCCTCCACCAGCCGACCGGCGTTGCCGACGGCGGTGGCGGCGATGTTGAGGCGGCCGCGGTCGAGCACGCGCATGGCGATCGAGAAGCCCTCACCCGGCGCGCCGAGGCGGTTCTCCACGGGCAGGCGGACGTTGTCGAAGGTGACGTCGGCGGTCTTGGCGCCGCGCTGGCCCATCTTGCGGTCGGGCTTGCCGACGGTGAGGCCCGGTAGACCCGCGGGCACCAGGAAGGCGCTGATGCCGGCCGCCCCCGGCCTGTCCTCGCTCCGCGCCATCACGGTGAAGAGGTCGGCGACGGGGGCGTTGGTGATGTAGCGCTTGCCGCCGTTCAGGACGTAGTGGTCGCCGTCGAGGCGGGCGGTGGTGCGCAGCCCGGCGGCGTCGGAGCCGGCCTCCGGCTCCGTCAGCGCGAACGAGCCGATCATCTCGCCGGAGGCGAGCTTGGTCAGGTAGCGCTGCTTCTGGTCTTCCGTACCGGCGAGGATGAGGCCGCGGGCGCCGATGCCGATATTGGTGCCGAAGACGGAGCGGAAGGCCGGCGAGGTGCGGCCGAACACCATCATCAGCTCGCATTCCTGCCGGCAGGTGACGCCGAGGCCGCCATATTCGGTCGGTGCCGTCAGCCCGAACAGGCCGAGCTCGCGCATCTCGGCGACGAGCTCCTTCGGCACCGCATCGTCCTCGTCGACCTGCCGCTCCATCGGCACCAGCCGGTCGCGGACGAAGCGGTCGACGGCGTCGATCAGGGCGGCGAAGGTGTCGTCGTCGGGATGGTCGGTCGGCTGGTTGGTCACGGGGGGCTCCGGGTATCCTCGGGCGGCGTCTCGCGCGCGCCGCTCGCGGACGTTCCTAACGCCGGCGAGAGCGAGGCGCCACCTGCACTGAACCCCACCGCCGTCATCCCGGACAAGCGAGGCGCAGCCGAGCGCCGATCCGGGACCCAGCGGAAGAGTCCGCGCCGGAGGCGCGGCTCAAGCGTCGCGCTGCGCGCGACGAGTCTAACGCCGGGTCCCGGATCGCTCCGCGTTGCTTCGCGTCCGGGATGACGGCCGAACACTGATCCGCCCTCACACCCCGAGATAGGCCTCGCGCACCTTCGGGTCGTCGAGGAGCGCGCGGCCGGTGCCGGTGAGCGTCACGGTGCCGAGCTCCAGCACGTAGCCGCGGTCGGCGATGGCCAGCGCCGCGGCGGCGTTCTGCTCGACGAGCAGCACCGTCATGCCCTCGGAGCGCAGGCGGGTGATGGCGGCGAGGATCTGGTCGACGATCACCGGGGCGAGCCCGAGCGAGGGCTCGTCGAGCAGCAGCAGCTTCGGCGCCGCCATCAGCGCGCGGCCGATCGCCAGCATCTGCTGCTGGCCGCCGGACAGTGAACCCGCCGCCTGCCGGCGCCGCTCTTTCAGGATCGGAAACAGCGTGAAGCAGCGCTCGAGGTCGGCCGCCGCGGCCGCAGCCCCGTCGCGCCGCCGGTAGCCGCCGAGGCGCAGGTTGTCCTCGACCGACAGCGGCGCGAACACCTGCCGCCCCTCCGGCGACTGCGAGATGCCGCGCGCCACCCGCACGTGCGAGGCCAGCCGCTCGATCGGCTCGCTCTCGAAGACGATGCGGCCGGCGGCGGCGGGCTCGATGCCGGAGATGGTGCGCAGCAGCGTCGTCTTGCCCGCGCCGTTCGCGCCGACGAGGGCGACGATCTCGCCGGCACCGACGCTGAGGTCGACGCCCTTCAGCGCCTCGATGCGGCCGTAGCGCGCCTTCAGGCCCTCAACGGTCAGCACGCGCCGCCTCCGTCGCCCCGTGGCTGCCGAGATAGGCCTCGACCACGCGCGGATCGGCGCGCACCTCGGCCGGCGTGCCGACGACGAGCGGCCGGCCCTGCACCAGCACGAGGATGCGCGAGGAGATCTTCATCACGAGCTTCATGTCGTGCTCGACCAGCACCACGGCGACGCCGCCCTCGGCAACCGCGTGGATCAATTGGTCGATCTCCTCGGTCTCCACCGCGTTGCAGCCGGCGGCGGGCTCGTCGAGCAAGAGCACCGTCGGCTCGGTGGCGAGCGCGCGGGCGATCTCGAGGCGCTTCAGGGCGCCGTAGGGAAGGGCGCCGGCGGGCTGGTCGGCGAGGTCGGCGAGGCCGACGCGGTCGAGGAGCGCAAGGGCAGCCGCCCGCGTCGCGCGGTTCTGTCGGCCGACCGAGGGCAGCGACAGCAGGTCGGCGAGGAAGCCGGTCTTCTCGGCCATGTGCCGGCCGACCATGACGTTCTCGGCGGCCGTCATGCGGAAGAAGATCTGCAGGTTCTGGAAGGTGCGCGACAGGCCGCGGCGGGCGAGGCGGGCGGGGGCGAGCCCGGTCGCCTCCTGGCCTGCGATGCGCACCCGACCCGCGGTCGGCCGGTAGAGCCCGGAGACGATGTTGAACAGCGTCGTCTTGCCGGCGCCGTTCGGGCCGATGATCGAGAACACCTCGCCCGGATGGGCGCGGAAGCTGACGCCGTCGAGGGCCCGGATGCCGCCGAAGGAGATGCCGACGCCATCGACCTCCAGGGCGGCCGCGTTCGAGGTGCGCGTCGCCGTCATCGCCGCATCCCCCGGAAGAGGCCGACGAGGCCCGGCACGATGCCCTGCCGGAGGAAGATCATGAACACCATGATGAGGAGGCCGAGCACGGCGGTCTCGTATTCCTGCAGCACCGTCAGCGCCTGCGGCAGGGCGACCAGGATCGCCGCGCCGACGAGGGCGCCGACCACCGAGCCCATGCCGCCGATCACCACCATGGTGACGAACTCGACCGAGTGCATGAAGCTCGCCGTGTCCGGCGTGACGAAGCCGTTCATCAGCGCGAGCAGCGCGCCGGCGGTCGCCGCATAGACCGCGGCGACGACGAAGGCGGTGAGCTTCAGGCGGGCAGCGTCGACGCCGACGACGGAGGCCGCGACCTCGCTGTCGTGCAAAGCGCGCAGGGCGCGGCCGGTCGGGCTCGCCTCGAGGTTCAGCGCCAGCGCCACGCCGATGATCAGGGCGACGCCGGTGATCCAATACCAGGTGAGCGCCCCGGTGACGCGCCAGCCGAACAGCTCGACCCGCTCCACCGGCATGCCGTCCGGGCCACCGGTCCAGGCGCTCTCGCTGGTCAGCACCAGCGCCAAGAGCAGGCCGAAGCCGAGGGTCGCGACAGCGAGGTAGTAGCCCTTCAGCCGGAAGATCGGCTTGCCGACGATCCAGGCGACGAGAGCGGAGAGCGCGATGCCGGCAAGCGCCGAGGGGATCGGCGGCACGCCGAGGTGCGTCGGCCCGACCGCCACCGCATAGGCGCCGATGCCGAGGAAGGCGGCGTGGCCGAGGCTGACCTGGCCGGCGAGCCCCATCAGTAGGTTGAGGCCGACGACGGCGAGCCCCGAGGTCCACACCAGCGAGGCGACGCGGAGGTAGTAGCTCGACGGGAAGACGAGCGGCAGCACCGCCACAACCACCGTCACGAAGACGAGGGAGACTAGGCGTGGCGACCAGGTCCGGCGGGCGGGCGGTGTGGTGGCGGCTGTGTCCGTCATCTCACACCCGCTCGACGCTGCGGCCGCCGAACAGGCCGCGCGGCATGACGAAGAGGACGACGAGGATGGCGATGAAGGAGAAGCCGTCCTTGTAGACCGAGGAGATGTAGCCGGCGCCGAACGCCTCGATCAGGCCGAGCAGCAGGCCGCCGACGACGGCGCCGAGCGGGCTGCCCATGCCGCCGAGCATCGCGGCGGCGAAGCCCTTCAGCGTCATGATGGTGCCGAGGTCGAAGCGGGTCAGCGTGATCGGCGTCGCCAGCACGCCAGCGAGCGCGCCGATCGCCGCCGAGACGCCGAAGGCGATCGCCAGGATGACGGCGGTGTTGATGCCGACGAGGCGGGCCCCGAGGCGGTTCGCCGCCGTCGCGAGCACCGCCTTGCCGACAAGGGTGCGCTCGAGGAACAGCCACAGCGCCACGAACACCGCGAGCCCGCCGCCGAGCACCCAAAGGCTCTGCGGCAAGAGCGTCGCGCCCAGGATCTCGATCGGCCGGTCGCCGGAGAAGGCGGGCAGCTGGTGGAACTGCTTGTCGAAGACGATCTGGGCGACGCCGCGGATGAACATCGAGGCGCCGATGGTGATGATGATGAGCGTCACCGGCGAGGCGCCGCGCGCCGGCTCGATCGCGAGGCGGTGCAGGAGCAGACCGACGATCACCGCCGTCAGGATGGCGATGATGGCGGCGAGCGGCAGCGGCACGCCGGTGGCGTAGAGGAACACCGTCGACATGCCGCCGATCATCACGAAGTCGCCCTGGGCGAAATTGACGACGTCGGAGGCGTTGTAGATCAGCGTGAAGCCGAGCGCGACGAGCGCGTAGACCGCGCCCACCGTCAGCCCCGAGAAGGCGAACTGCAGGAATTCCGCCATGACCGGTTTCGCCGCCGCGTTCGGATCGGGAGGGAGGGCGCGCCGCGTCAGCCGCGGCGCGCCAGGGGCCGGATCAGTCCGTGGATGAGGGCTTCGGGATCAGCCGCCGACCTCGACCAGCGTCCAGTCGCCGTCCTTGATCTCGAGCATGCGGAAGGAATCGACCTTCAGGCCCATGTGGTCGGTCGGCGACATCGTGAAGACGCCGCTGGTGCCGACGAAGCCGGCGGTTGCCTCGAGCGCGTCGCGGATGGCGTCGGGCTCGGCGGAGTCCGCCTTCTGGATGGCCGCGACGAGCAGGTGCAGGCCGTCATAGGCATAGCCGCCGAAGGTCGACACCGGCTGGCCGGTCTTCTCCTCGTAGAGCTTCTTGTACTCGACGACGACCGGCTTCTGGGCGTCGGTGTCGGGCAGCTTCTCCGCCACCGCGAGTGCCGGCGAGGGCAGACGGACGCCTTCCGCGGCGGGGCCGGCGAGTTCGATGAAGCTCTTCGAGGCGACGCCGTGGCTCTGGTAGAGCGGCAGGCCGATGCCGAGCTGGGCGTAGTTGCGGGTGACGATCGCCGGACCCTGGCCGAAGCCGGGATTGACCACCGCCTGCACGCCCGCCGCGTTCTTCACCTTGGTCAGCTGCGGCGTCATGTCGGAATCGGTCGGGCCGTAGCTCTCGTCGGCGACGACCTCGATGCCGAAGTTGCCGATCACCGCCATGCACTGCGCCCGCATCGACTTGCCGAAGCCGTCGGTGCCGGAGATCAGGCCGACCTTGGTGAAGCCGCGCGCCTTGATGTCGGCGAAGATCTTCTCGCAGGCCATGCGGTCGGTGTGCGGCGTCTTGAAGACGTACTCGCGCACCGGCTCGATGATCTCGACGGCGCCGGCGAGCGAGATGAACGGCACCGAGGCGTCCTCGAACACCGGCATCATCGCCATCGTCGTGCCGGTGGTGGTGCCGCCGACCATGGCGGCGACCTCGTCGTCCTCGATCAGACGGGTGGCGAAGGTGCGCGCCTTGTTGGCGTCGCCGCCGTCGTCATAGAGCACGAGCTCCAGCGGCCGGCCGAGCACGCCGCCGGCGGCGTTGATGCGCTCGACATAGATCTCGAGCGTCCGCTTCTCGGGATCGCCGAGGAAGGCGGCCGGGCCGGTGGCCGACAGCACCGAGCCGATCTTGATCGGGTCGGCGGCGAGGGCCGTGGTGGCGAGGCCGGCTACGGCCAGCGCCGAGACGCCGAGGCCGAGGAGGCGGGAAGCGAGCTTGGACATCGGTTTCCTCCGAAACGGGGTTCTGTGTTGTTTTTGGTGTTGGTCGCTCAGGCGGCGACGGGGGTGCGGATGCCGACGACGCGGAAGCGGCCGGCGACGAAGGCGGTGTCGGTGAGGCAGGCGTTGCCGGCCGGGTTGGCGCCGGTGACGTGGAAGTCGGAGAAGGCGGCGGACTGGTTGACGTAGAGCCCGCCGGTGAGGTTGACCGACAGCGCCACGCCGGCGTCGGCAAACGCCGCCGAAGCCTCCTCGATGACGGCCTCGTCGGTCGAGTAGACGGCGGCGGTGATGGCGCCGCGCGTCTTCGCCGAGTGGGCGGCACGGGCGATCGAGTCGGTGGTGTCGGCCGTCTTCACGACGAAGGCGATCGGCCCGAAGCGCTCCTCCAGGTAGGCGTCCTCGGCGGCCGCATCGACGGCGATCAGCAGCGGCGTCGCCGTGCGGGCGCTGGCGAGCGCCGGCGCGTCGACCGGGGCGCTGTCGCGGACGACGGTGCCGAGCGAGCGGGCGGCGGCGATGCGCGCGAGCGTCGCCGGGTTCTGCACCGCGCCGAGCACGCCGGCGGCGCGGTCGGGATCGGACAGCAGCCCGTCGATCGCCTTGGCCAGACCGGCAGCGACCTCGTCGAAGCTCTTGTGCCCCTCGTCCGTCTCGATGCCGCCGGCGGGCACGAACAGGTTCTGCGGCGCCGTGCACATCTGGCCGGAATAGAGCGACAGCGAGAAGGCGAGGTTCTGGCACATCCCCTTGAAGCTCGCGGTGCCGTCGATGACGACGGGGTTCACCCCCGCCTCCTCGGTGTAGACGAGGGCCTGGCGGACGTTGTCGCGCAGCCAGCGGCCGAACACCGGCGAGCCGGTGAAGTCGACGATGCCGACCTCGGCGTGGGTGGCGAGTGCCTTCGTCAGCGGCGCCTCCGCCGTGTCGGCGGCGAGCGTCACGACGTTCGGATCGAAGCCGGCCTCCTTGAGCACGTCGCGGGCGATCTTCACGGTGATGGCGAGCGGCAGGATGGCGCCGGGATGCGGCTTGACGATCACGGCATTGCCGGTGACGAGGCTGGCGAAGATCCCCGGATAGCCGTTCCAGGTCGGGAAGGTGGCGCAGCCGATGACGAGGCCGACGCCGCGCGGCACCAGCCGGAACGCCTTGTCGAGCACCACCGTGCCCTTGCCGGCGGGCTTCTCCCACCGCACCGCGCCGGGCACCCGCTTCATCTCGGCGTAGCCGTAGGCGACGGCCTCGAGGCCGCGGTCCTGGGCGTGCGGGCCGCCGGCCTGGAAGCCCATGATGAAGGACTGGCCGGTGGTGTGGCTGACGGCCTCGGCGATCAGGAAGCTCTGCCTGTTGAGGCGGGCGAGGATCTCCAGCGCAACCCCCGCGCGCTCCTCCGGAGAGGCCGCGGCCCACGCCTTGCCGGCCGCTTTCGCGGCGCCGACGAGGGCGTCGGGATCGGTGGCGGGGTAGGTGACGCCGAGCGGGCGGCCATAGGGCGACACCTCGGCGCCGACACGGGTGCCGGTGGCCGGCTGGTCGAGCTCGAAGGGCTTGTCGAGGAGGGCCTCGAAGGCGGCCGTGCCCTCGGCCTTCGCCGTCTCGCCGTAGACGCGCGGGCTCGGCGATTCCGGATAGGCCGACCAGTAGCCGCGCGTTTCCGCTGCCGACAGGGCGGCGTCGAGGGTGGCGCGGTGCGCCTCGAAGAAGTCCGACATGCTGCCTCCCGGCTCACTCTTCTCGCCGGCCCGGTCGAGCCGAGCCTGCGGCCGGATGCGGCGGTGCGCTGGCCCGCGTGCCATCCGGCAGTTCGTCGATCGGGCTGCTGCCGCTCCGGAACCGTCGTTGACGATCCCGTTGACTTGCACCCGATGCCAGACATAATTAACCGGACGATTGGTCAATTCAAGAGGGTTCGTCGCAACCCCCGACCCGTCGACGACACGGCCGCCCCCCGATAAGCCGGAGGAGCAGCAGCCGGCGAGGAGGAGAGGCGCCATGTCCGAGGGAACGACGTCTGAGCGATCGACGCCGGGGGGTCAGAGCGAAGAGACGGTCCGCGTCGAGCGGCGCGACGGCTGGCGGCTCGTCACGCTGAACCGCCCCGACAAGATCAACGCCTTCAACGAGGCGATGCACCGCGCGCTCGCGAGCGCCCTCGTCGAGGCCGAGAACGATCCCGACTGCCGGGCGATCCTGCTCGCGGGCGCCGGCCGCGGCTTCTGCGCCGGCCAGGACCTCGGCGACCGCCGCTTCTCCGAGGACGTCACGCCCGACCTCGGCGCCACCGTCGACCGCTTCTACAATCCACTGGTGCGCAAGCTGCGCGCGCTGCCGATGCCGGTCGTCTGCGCCGTGCACGGGGTGGCCGCCGGCGCCGGCGCCAACATCGCGCTCGCCTGCGACATCGTCGTGGCCGGCCGCGCGGCAAGGTTCGTCCAGGCGTTCTCGAAGATCGGCCTCGTCCCGGATTCCGGCGGCACCTTCTTCCTGCCGCGCCTGATCGGCGACGCCCGGGCGCGCGCCGCGATGATGCTCGCCGAGACCATCGACGGCGCCACCGCGGAAAGCTGGGGCATGATCTGGAAGGCGGTCGACGACGACCGCGTGCTGGCCGAGGCCGAGGCGCTCACGGCCCGCCTCGCGACGCAGCCGACCCAGGCGCACGCGCTGCTGAAGCGCGCGCTCACGGCGTCGGCCGAGAACGGCCTCGACGCCCAGCTCGATCGCGAGCGCGACCTGCAGCGCGAAGCCGGCCGCACGCCGGACTACCGCGAGGGCGTGCGAGCGTTCCTGGAAAAGCGTGCGCCGAACTTCACGGGGCGGCCGAAGTGAGCAGGGGCATGCTCCGTTTGAGCGTGGGATTGCCGTCCAGTGCGGGACGCACGGTCCGCGCCGCGTGTATCCCTTCTCCCGCGCGAGCGGGAGAAGGTGGCCGAAGGCCGGATGAGGGCGGCGCGCGAAGCGCGCCGGGGGCTGGATGTTCAGCGCTCAAACCCG
>CALRZT010000009.1:0-32185 GCA_943372725.1 Pseudoxanthobacter soli DSM 19599 | reverse complement strand
CTTCATCGTCTCGCTCGACGATTTCCTGATCACGCTGATGGTGGCGGAAGCCGGCTCGACGACCCTTCCCGTCTACCTCTACGGTATGCTCCGCCTCGGCGTGACGCCGGAGGCCAATGCGGCGGCGACGCTGCTGCTCGCGCTCTCGGTGGGCGTGGTGCTCGCCGCCTACCTCGTCATGCGTCAGGGCGGCAGGGTGGGCCACTGACGGCCGCCGGTACGGGCGCGGCGCAGGCGACGCGACAGGGAATTCGACCGCAGCGAAGTTCGGACGCAACGATGATCCATAGGATGGGGAACGGCACCATGAAGTCCACGATCCTGAAGGGCACGGCGCTCGCCTTCGCCCTGACCCTCGCCGCCGGCACCGCGCGGGCCGAGGGCGACCTCTTCATCTACAACTGGACCGACTACACCTCGCCGGAGCTGATCGCGAAGTTCGAGAAGGACACCGGCATCAAGGTGACGCTCGACACCTACGATTCCAACGAGACGCTGCTCGCCAAGCTGAAGTCGGGCTCCGCCGGCTACGACATCGCCGTCGTCTCCTCCGACTTCGTGCCGATCTTCTCGGGCGAAGGCCTCGTCGAGAAGATCGACGCGCCGAAGCTCGACGGCTTCTCCAACCTCGACCCGCGCTGGGTGAAGCCGGTGTGGGATCCGGAGAACGCCTACTCGATCCCGTGGAACTGGGGCACGACCTCCTATTCGGTGAACACCGACGCCTACAAGGGCCCGACCGACAGCCTGTCGGTGCTGTTCGAGCCGCCGCCGGAGCTCGCCGGCAAGGTCGGCATGTTCAACTCGCCGTCCGAGGTGACGAGCCTCGCCCAGGTCTATCTCGGCATGCCGCCCTGCCAGACCGACACGGCGAACATGAAGAAGGTGCAGGACCTGCTCCTCGCCCAGGCGCCGGCGGTGAAGCTCTACAATTCCGACGGCATCATCGAGCGCCAGGCGACCGGCGAGACTGTCGTCCACCAGCAGTGGAACGGCGCCGCCATGCGCTCGCGCGAGCTCAATCCCGCAGTGAAGTACGTCTATCCGAAGGAGGGCGTCGTCGGCTGGATGGACAACGTCGTCGTCCCCACCGGCGCCAAGAACCCGGAGAACGCCCGCAAGTTCCTCTCCTTCATCATGCAGCCGGAGAACATGGCGCTGCAGTCGAACTTCACCAAGTACTCGAACGCGGTGAAGGGCAGCGAGGCGTTCTTCGAGGCCTCCATGAAGGACGCGCCGGAGCTTTCGCCGCCGGCCGACCTCAAGGTGGTGTTCACGCCCGCCTGCTCCGAGGAGGCGATCCAGCTGATGGACCGCGTCTGGACCCGCCTGAAGAAGTGAGGCGCGGCGCCGGCCGGGGGCGCTCTGCCGCCGGCGCGTCCCCCTCGCCGCTGATGAAGCGGCCGTCCTCTCCCGCTCCGCGGGCGAGGACATCCTTTTCCCGTGAGAGGCGTGCGTTTCCATGAAGACGATCTATTCCACCGCCCATCTCGGCCACACCGGCTACTTCGAGGTCGCCGGCGGCGTGATGACGCCGGGCTTCGAGAAGCCGGTCCGGGCGGAGTACATCCGCGCCCGCGTCGAGGCGGTCGCGCTTGGGCCGATCCTGCCGCCGGAGGAACACGGCCTCGCCGCGGCGCGCCGGGTGCATGACGCCGGCTACCTCGAGTTTCTCTCCCGCGCCTGGGACATGTGGGCGGCGACCGACCGCCACACCGCGGCGCTGCCGATGTGCTGGCCGGTGCCGGGCCTGCGCCGCGATGTGCCGCCGTCCTCGATCGACGGCCTGCTCGGCTACTATTCGCTCGACGCCGGCGCGCCGATCGTCGCCGGCACCTGGCCCGCGGTGCAGGCCTCCCTCGACTGCGCCCTGACGGCGGCAACCCTCGTGAAGGGCGGCGAACGCTCGGCCTTCGCCCTCTGCCGCCCGCCCGGCCACCACGCCGGCTCGGCCTTCATGGGCGGCTACTGCTTCATCAACAACGCCGCGGTGGCGGCGCAGCGGTTCCGTGACCAGGGGGCGGCGCGCGTCGCCGTGCTCGACGTCGACTACCACCACGGCAACGGCACCCAGGAGATCTTCTACGACCGGCCCGACGTCATGGTGCTGAACATCCACGGCGATCCGATGACCGAGTACCCGTTCTTCCTCGGCCACGCCGACGAGCGTGGCGCCGGCGCCGGCGAGGGCTTCAACGTCAACTATCCCCTCCCCTTCGGCACCACCTACGCCGCCTGGGGCGCAGCGCTGGACGACGCCTGCAACAAGGTCGCGGCCTACGCGCCGGACGTGGTGGTGGTCTCGCTCGGCGTCGACACCTTCGAGAAGGACCCGATCAGCCACTTCAAGCTGAAGACCGACGACTATCCGCGCATGGGCGCCCGCATCGCCGCCCTCGGACTGCCGACGCTGTTCGTCATGGAGGGCGGCTACGCGGTGGCCGAGATCGGCGTCAACGCCGTCGGCGTGCTCGCCGGCTTCGAGGACCGCTGATGGCGCGCCCGGTCACCGGTCGTCACGTCACCCTCGGCGTCGTGCAGTTCGCCTGCACGGACGACGTCGCCGAGAACGTCGCCACCGCCGAGCGGCTGGTGCGGGCGGCGGCCGCCGCGGGCGCCAACGTCGTGCTCGTGCAGGAGCTCTTCGAGGGCCTCTACTTCTGCTGCGAGCAGCGGCCGGGCGAGTTCGGCCGCGCCCGCCCGCTCGACGGCCACCCGACGGTCGCCCACTTCGCAAGACTCGCCGCCGAGCTCGGCGTCGTGATCCCCGTCAGCGTCTTCGAGAAGGCGAACCGGGCCTACTTCAATTCGATCGTCCTCCTCGACGCTGACGGGCGCGAGGCCGGGCGCTACCGCAAGAGCCACATCCCGGACGGGGTCGGCTACCAGGAGAAATACTACTTCAGCCCCGGCGACACCGGGTTTCGGGCCTTCGACACCCGCTTCGGGCGGATCGGCATCGGCATCTGCTGGGACCAGTGGTTCCCGGAAGCCGCGCGGGCGATGGCGCTGAAGGGGGCGGAGCTCATCCTCTATCCGACCGCGATCGGCTCGGAGCCGCCGGACCCCTCGATCGACAGCCGCGACCACTGGCAGACGGTGATGCGCGGCCACGCGGCGGCGAACCTCACACCTGTCGCGGCGGCGAACCGCGTCGGCAGCGAGCGCGGGCCCGACGGCACCGAGATCACCTTCTACGGTTCGTCCTTCATCGCCGGCCCCACCGGCGAGATGCTCGCCTGCGCCGAGCGCAGCGGCGAGGCTGTGCTGACGGCGACCTTCGACCTCGACGCCATCGCCGCCCAGCGTGCCGGCTGGGGCCTCTTCCGCGACCGCCGCCCGGACCTCTACGCCCCGCTGATGACCCTCGACGGCGGCTGAGGAGGCGCGCTATCCCGGTGGCGAAGAAGCCCGCCAACGGGAGGAAGCGCCGGTGAAGCGTTCCGAGATCAACCGCATCCTGGAGGAGGCGGAGGCCTTCTTCGACCGCCACGGCCAGAAGCTGCCGCCGTTCGCGTGGTGGACGCCGGACGAGTGGCGCGCCCGCCGCGCCGAGGCCGGGCGGCTTCTCGCCGGCCGGCTCGGCTGGGACGTCACCGACTATGGCCGCGGCGACTTCGCCAAATGCGGCCTGCTGCTCTTCACCGTCCGCAACGGCAGCCTCGCCGATCTCAAGGCCGGCGGCGGCCGCGTCTACGCCGAGAAGGCGATGATCGTCCGCGACGGCCAGCTGACGCCGATGCACACCCACGTGACCAAGACCGAGGACATCATCAACCGCGGCGGCGGCACGCTCGCCATCAAGCTGATGGGCAGCGACGCCGCCGGCCGCCTCGACCGCACCGTCCCCTTCACCGTCGAGACCGACGGCTTCGAGCACCGGCTCGCCGGCGGCGACATCGTCCGCCTCGGCCCGGGCGAGAGCGTCACCCTGGTGCCCGGCGTCTGGCACGCCTTCTGGGGCGAGGGCGGCGACGTCTTCGTCGGCGAGGTCTCGACCGTCAACGACGACGTGACGGACAACGTCTTCGCCGAGCCGGTGGCCCGCTTCCCCTCGATCGAGGAGGACGTGCCCTCGCGGCGCCTGCTGGTGAGTGAGTATGGGGTGCTCGGCATCGCCTGAGTACTTGTGATGCCATTTTCTGATACTAGATTGATGTGAGCATCGCCGGCCGACATCGCGCGACCTTTTCCGCGATCTTTGCGGAGCCTGTCCGCGCGGATGTCGCATGGCGCGATGTCGAGGCTCTTTTCATCGCGCTCGGAGGCGAGGTCACAGAGGGCCGGGGTCGCGAATGCGTGTTGCGCTGAATGGCGTGAGAGCGGTGTTTCATCGACCGCATCCACGCAAGGAGACGGACAAGGGCGCGCTGAAGTCGGTGCGCCGCTTCCTCGCGGAGGCAGGGATCAAGCCATGAACACCATGCACTACAAGGGCTACGAGGCGATCATCGAGTTCGACGCCGATGCGGGAGTCTTCCATGGCGAACTCGTCGGTCTGCGGGATGTGGTGACCTTTGATGGCCGCTCGGTCGAGGAATTGCAGTCTGCACTTGCCGACAGCGTCGACGATTATCTCGACTTCTGTGCCTCTCGCGGCGAAGCGCCCGAGCGTCCGTTCTCCGGTCGCTTCGTTGTCCGCACCGAGCCCGACCTGCACCGTGCAGCGGCAGTCGCCGCCAAACGTGACGGCGTCAGTCTCAACAAATGGGTGGCGAAGGCGTTGCAGCAGGCACTCGGCTGAGACCCCCCTCTACCCCACCACCTCCGCCACCCGCACCTCCACCCCGGCCTCCGCGACGAGGGCCACCGCGGCGGGATCCGGCGTGCCGGCGGTCAGGACCATGTCGATCTCCTCGAAGGGGCAGAAGCGGACCAGCGAGGTCTGCGAGAACTTCGACGCGTCGGCGACGACGATCGAGCGGTGCGAGGCGGCGATGATCGCCTGCTTCAGCCCGGCGTCCGGCAGGCTCATGCACATGATGCCGAGCGACGGGTCGATGCCGTTGCAGCCGAGGAAGGCGATCGCCGCGCGGATGCGCTCGAGCACCAGCGTCGACAGGGGCTCGACCAGCGAATGCTGCTGCGGCCGGAGCGCCCCGCCGGTGACGATCACCTGGATGCGCGGGATCGCCCGCTCGAGCGCCAGCGCAACGTTGAGGCCGGCGGTGAACACCGTCAGGTCGGTAAGGTCGGTGCGGTCGGCCAGAGCATGGGCGATCTCCATCGTCGTCGTGCCGGCGTCGAGGATGACGCTGTCGCCGTCCGACAGCATCGCCACCGCGGCGGCGGCAATCGCCTTCTTCTCGGCGAGCCGGCTCGTGCTGCGCGCCTCGTAGCGCAGCTCCGGCACCGTCTGCAGCACGCGCACGACGCCGCCGCGCACGCGCCGGAGGCCGCCGTCGCGGGCGAGCGCGTCGACGTCGGAGCGGATCGTCACCTCGGAGACGCCGAGCTGGCGGGAGAGGTCCTGGATGCGGACGAAATCGCGCGCCCGGACCAGCGACAGGATGCGCTGGCGACGCTCGCCGGAGGCGAGGATGTCGCCGGCCCCGGCCGTCGGCAGCGGCTCGCTGCGTTGCGCATCGCTCATGGGGCGCCCTCCATTTTTTCGATATTGAAAGCCAGTCTGCCCCTATTCGCAAGCCTGCGAAAGGGATGACATGTGCTGCGATGCGGCAGAAACCCTGACGCTTCGCAACATGTACGGAAATCGCCTCGACAATCGGCTTTCGATATGCAAACTTCGGAACGACAAGATGAGTGTCCGCGTCATCGGCCGGCCACCACCTGAGGAAAACAAGCGAGGGTAGCATGTCCGGCATCGGCGTGCGTCTCGGGCGGCTGTTCCGCAAGGAGACAGGCCGCTCGTTCATGGTGGCTTTTGACCGCACGCTGCTGGAGGGCCCGAGCCCCCACGCCGACGACGCATCGGCCACCCTCGACCGCATCATCGCGACACGGCCCGAGGCGGTGCTGATCGGCCCGGGCCTGATCAAGCACTGCGGCGCAAAGTTCGGCTTCGCCGGCGCACCCTCGATCGTCGCCCGCATCGACTATCCGATGGTCGCCGAGTTCCGGAAGGCCGGCACCGAGCTTTACCGCATGGTGCTCGATCCCGAGCACGCCGCGAAGCTCGGCGCCGACGCGGCGGTGATGTGCCTGATCGACGGTTTCGAGGACCCTGAATACGCGGCGGAGAACATCTCGGCGGTGGCCGAGGCGGCGCGGCGCTGCCACAACGTCGGCCTGCCGCTGATCGTCGAAGCGGTGCTTTGGGGCGGCCGCAACGCCGACCAGAAGGACGCCGAGCGGCTCGCGGTGACGAGCCGCATCGCCGCCGAGCTCGGCGCCGACGCCATCAAGACGCAGTATCCCGGCAGCGAAGCGGGCATGCGGCGGATCACCGGCTCCTGCCCCGTGCCGGTGCTGGTGCTCGGTGGCGCCACCCAGGACGGCGCAGCGGTCGAGACTTTCACCCGCGGCGCTATTGCCGGCGGCGCCCGCGGTGTCATCTTCGGCCGGAACGTCTGGCAGCGCGACGATGTCGCCGACGTCGCAGCGATGCTGCACCGCCTCGTTCACGCTTAAGTCGCGCGCGGCGCGCAGCCTACGCCTGGCCGCGGACACCGCCCCGGTGCCCGCGCTCCGATCTCGAGGGATCGAGGGGTCATTGATGGCCGAGTTCTTCCTGGGCATCGACGCCGGCGGCACCGCGGTGAAGGCCGCGGTGTTCTCAGCGTCGGGCGAGGAAGTCGGCGTCGCCGCCCGCACGCCGCGCTTCCTGTCACCGCACGCCGGCCATGCCGAGCGCGACCCCGAGGAGATGTGGCGCCACGTCGGCGAGGCGGTGCCGCGGGCGCTGGCGAGCGCCGGCGTCACCGCCGACGACATCGCGGTGGTCGGCGTCACCGGCTTCGGCAACGGGCTGTTCCTGGTCGACGGCGCCGGCCGGCCGACCACCAACGGCATCCTCGCCTCCGACATCCGCGCCGCCGGCATCTGCGACGAGTGGGTGGAGGAAGGCCTTGGCGCCGAGCACCTCGCCGTCACAGCGCAGACGCTCTGGCCGGGCAAGCCGGCGCCGCTGCTCGCCTGGCTCGGCCGCCACCGGCCGGAGGTGCTGCAGGCCTCCGCCGCGGCGCTGATGTGCAAGGACTTCCTGCGCCTCCGGCTCACCGGCGAACTCGCCGCCGAGGTCACCGACCAGTCGACCGGCTCGCTTGTCGGGCTCGACCGCACCCATGCGACGGACCTGATGGGCGATCTCGGCCTCGGCGGCAGCGTGCGGCTGCTGCCGCCGCTCGTCGAGCCGCTGACGGTCGCCGGCACAGTCACGGCGAAGGCCGCGGCCGAGACCGGGCTCAGGGCGGGCACGCCCGTCACCGCAGGCTGCTGCGACAACCTCGCGGTTATGTACGGCACCGGGGCGGTCGACGAGGACCGCATCGTCGTGATGTCCGGCACCTGGGGGCTGCACCAGGCGTTCCTGCCGGCCGCCGTCACCGACGGCAGCGTGCTGATCTGCTCGCACGGGCTCGAGCCCGGCGAGTGGCTGGCGATCGAGGGCAGCCCGACGTCCGCGAGCTCGCTCGAGTGGTTCATCGAGGCCTTCCTGAAGCCCGTCGCCGGCGATGCGGCCGACCTGCACGGCTTCTGCAATCGCCTGGTCGCCGAAGCGCCCGAGGACGGCCCGCCGGTCTATTTCCTGCCCTTCCTCAACGGCGCCATCGACAACTCGGCCGCGCGCGGCAGCTTCCTCGGCTTTTCCAGCTGGCACCGCCTCGGCCACGCGGTGCGGGCGATCTACGAGGGCGTCGCCTTCGAACACCGCCGCCACCTCGAGCGGCTCCTGTCGGTGCGCGAGCCGCCGGTGGCGGTGCGCTTCGCCGGCGGCGCGGCGAAGAGCAAGGCGTGGTCTGAAATCTTCGCTGCCTCCCTCGGCCTGACGCTCGAGGTGCCGGCCGGCAGCGAGTTCGGCGCGCGCGGCGCGGCGCTGATCGCCGGCGCGGTGATCGGCCGCTTCGCCAGCCCCGCCGCCGCGGCCGCCGACACCCGCATCGATCGCGTCATCGCCCCCGACCCGATGCTGCGCGCCCGCCTCGACCGCCGCTACGCCGCCTATCGCACCCTGATCGACACCCTCGCCCCCGCCTGGAAGGAGGTCGCACCATGACGGCCACCGACGATCCGCGCCCCGCCCCCACGTCCGCCGGCGTGCCGGTGCTGGAGATGCGCGGCATCTCGAAGACGTTTCCGGGCGTCAAGGCGCTGTCGGGCGTCTCCTTCGCGGCCTATGGCGGCGAGATCCACGCGCTGATGGGCGAGAACGGCGCCGGCAAGTCGACCTTGATGAAGATCCTGTCGGGCGCCTACCAGGCCGATCCCGGCGGCGAGATCTGGATCGGCGGCGAGAGGGCGACGATCGACGGCCCGCTCGCCGGCCGCCGCAACGGCATCGCCATCATCTACCAGGAGCTGGCGCTCTCCCCGAACCTTTCGGTCGCCGAGAACATGTTCCTCGGCGAGGAGATGTCGAAGAACGGCCTGATCGATCGCAAGGCGATGGCGGCGGCCGCCGCGCCGGTGCTCGCCCGCCTCGACGCGCCGTTCCTGCCGACCACCAAGGTCGGCGACCTGTCGATCGCCGAGCGCCAGCTCGTCGAGATCGCCCGCGCCGTGGCGGCCCGCTCGCGCATCCTCGTCATGGACGAGCCGACCACCTCGCTGTCGACCCACGAGACCGAGCGGTTGTTCGCCGTCATCCGGCAGCTGAAGTCGGAAGGCATCGCCATCATCTACATCAGCCACCGGATGGGCGAGGTCTACGAGCTGTCCGACCGCGTCAGCGTGCTGCGCGACGGCGCCTACATCGGCACCCTCGAGCGGGCCGAGATCAGCGCCGAGAAGCTCGTCCGCATGATGGTCGGCCGCGAGCTCTCGTCCTTCTTCGCCAAGGAGCATCGCGCCCCGCCGCACGACCGCCAGGTCCTGTTGAAGGTCGAGAACGTCGGTGACGGACACCGCATCCGCGACTGTTCCTTCGAGGTGTGGGCGGGCGAGGTGGTCGGCCTGTCGGGCCTCGTCGGCTCCGGGCGGACGGAGCTCGCCCGCCTCGTCTGCGGCGCCGACCGCAAGACGACCGGCCGTGTGTTCATCGACGGACGGGAGTGCCGCATCGACGGGCCGCTCGACGCCGTCGAGGCCGGCCTCGTCTACCTGACCGAGGACCGCAAGGCGCTCGGCGTCTTCCTGGACATGACGATCCGCGAGAACATCAACCTCGAGGTGATCGCCCGCGACGCCCGCCCCGGCGGCTTCCTCAATCGCAAGGCGGCCCGCGAGCGCGCCGATGCGGCGATGAAGGCGCTGTCGATCCGGGCGCCGCACACCAACCTCAACGTCGGCGCGCTGTCCGGAGGCAACCAGCAGAAGGTGCTGCTGTCGCGCCTGCTCGAGACGAAGCCGAAGGTGCTGATCCTCGACGAGCCGACCCGCGGCATCGACATCGGCGCGAAGTCGGAGATCTACCGGCTGATCGACGCCCTCGCCCGCGCCGGCAACGGCATCGTGGTGATCTCGAGCGAGTTGCCGGAGATCCTCGGCACCTGCGACCGCGTGCTCGTCATGCGCGATGGCACCATCGCCGGCGAGGTCACGGGCACGCCGGAGGCGCCGATCACGCAGGAGGCGATCATGGCGGTGGCGACGGGGGCGGATACGCAGCGGGCGGCCTGAGGGACACCCGAAGCACGACACGAGACACCGGAGAACGCCCGCAAAGGGCGACGCACGGAGGGAGGGAGCGGCGATGGCGGAGATGCGCAGCGGTGGCGCGGGCGACACTGCGAAGGCGGCGGCGCTGCAGGAGTCGCGGCGCGGCTCGATGCGCCAGATGATCCAGGTGCTCGGCATGCTGCCGGTGCTGATCATCATCTGCATCGCCTTCGAGCTGATGAGCGGCCGCTTCATGAGCTGGCAGAACATCTCGATCGTCGCGCAGCAGGCCTCCATCAACGTCGTGCTCGCCGCCGGCATGACCTTCGTCATCCTGACGGGCGGCATCGACCTGTCGGTCGGCTCGATCCTCGCCGCCTCCGCCATGGTCGCCATCATGGGCTCGCTGATCCCCGACTGGGGCATGCTCGGCGTGCCGGCGGCGCTCGCCGTCGGCCTCGGCTTCGGCCTCCTGAACGGCGCCCTGATCGCACTCGCGAACCTTCCACCGTTCATCGTCACATTGGGATCGCTGACGGCCGTGCGCGGCGTCGCGCGGCTGCTCGGCGAGGACACCACGGTGTTCAATCCCGAGCTGCCGTTCGCCTTCATCGGCAACGGCACGCTGTTCGGCGTGCCGTGGCTCGTGATCATTGCGCTGGCCGTGGTGGTCATCTCCTGGATCATCCTCCGGCGCACCGTGCTCGGCACGCGCATCTATGCCGTCGGCGGCAACCCGGACGCGGCGCGGCTCGCCGGCATCAAGGTCTGGCAGATCCTCCTGTTCGTCTACGGCGCCGCAGGCCTCCTCGCCGGCCTCGGCGGCGTCATGGCGGCGGCCCGCCTCTATGCGGCGAACGGCCTGCAACTCGGCATGAGCTACGAGCTCGACGCCATCGCCGCCGTCATCCTCGGCGGCACCTCGTTCACCGGCGGCATCGGCTCGATCTGGGGGACGCTGATCGGCGCGCTGATCATCGCCATCCTGACCAACGGGCTCATCCTCGTCGGTGTCTCGGACATCTGGCAGTACATCATCAAGGGCTTGGTGATCATCGGGGCGGTCGCGCTCGACCGCTACCGCCTCAGCCACGGCGGGCGGACCTGATCGTCACCCGGACGGACGGCGGCCGCGCAGCGCGGCCGTCGCAAGGACCACGCAGCAAGGCGAACCCCGCGCCAAGGCGGGCCGCCGCACATCACCACCGGAGGAGACAGAAGATGACGCTTTCCCGCATCGCGATCGGCCTCGCCGTCGCCGCCGCCGTGGCGGCCCCGGCCGCCGCCAAGGACCTCAACACCGTCGGCATCTCGGTCGGCTCGCTCGGCAACCCGTTCTTCGTCGCCACCATCAAGGGCATCGAGGCCTCGGCCAAGAAGATCAATCCGGACACGAGCTTCACCAACGCCTCGTCGGACTACGACCTCAACAAGCAGTTCACCCAGATCGACAACTTCATCGCGGCCGGCGTCGACGTCATCATGATCAACGCCGTCGATCCGGTGGCGATCGAGCCGGCGATCAAGAAGGCCCAGGCGGCCGGCATCGTCGTCGGCGCCTTCGACGTGTCGGCGAAGGGCGCCGACGTGACGGTGATGACCGACAACGTCAAGGCCGGCGCCATCGCCTGCCAGTATCTCGCCGACCACCTGAAGGGGAAGGGCGAGGTCATCATCGTCAACGGGCCGCAGGTGTCGTCCATCGTCGACCGCGTCAACGGCTGCAAGGAGACCTTCGCCAAGTATCCCGACATCAAGATCCTGTCGGACAACCAGGACGCCAAGGGCTCGCGCGACGGCGGCTTTGCGGTCGGCCAGTCGCTGCTGACGCGCTTCCCGAAGGTCGATGCGATCTTCGCCATCAACGACCCGACGGCGATCGGCGTGAACCTGGCGGCGAAGCAGCTCGGCCGCAGCGAGTTCATCATCACCGCGGTGGACGGCGCGCCCGACATCGAGGCGGAGCTGAAGTCCGGCACCTCGCTGATCAAGGCGTCGGCCTCGCAGGACCCCTACGTCATGGCCGGCCAGGCGATGACGATGGCTGCCGAGGTGCTGAAGGGCAACAAGCCGGCCGAGGCCGTCGTGCTGCTCGAGCCGAAGCTGATCACCTCGGAGAACCTCGGCGAGTACCAGGGCTGGACGGCGGCGCGCTGAGGCGCGGCTGATCCTCCCTCCAGACAAGAGAACGCCGGCCGGAGCGATCCGGCCGGCGTTTTCCGTAGGTCGTCTTCGGCTCGCCTGGAGCGCCCGGACGGTGCCGCCAGCGTCGCTCAGGCGAGGCTGATGCGGACCGGGATGTTGCCCTTCGTGGCGTGGGCGTAGGGGCAGACGATCTCAGCGTCGTGCAGCAGCTTCTCGGCCGTCGCCTTGTCGAGACCCGGCAGCGACACCTTGAGGTCGACCTCGAGGCCGAAACCGGTGCCGTCGTCGCGCGGGCCGATGCCGACATGGCCGGTCACCTTGGCATCCGACGGGACCGCGATCTTGTCCTTGCCGGCGACGTACTTGACGGCGCCGAGGAAGCAGGCCGAGAAGCCGGCCGCGAACAGCTGCTCCGGATTGGCACCGCCGCCGCCGCCGCCCATCTCTTTCGGCACCGCGAGCTTCACGTCGACGACGCCGTCGCTCGAGACGGCGCGGCCGTCGCGGCCGCCAGTGGCTGAGGCTTCCGCCGTATAGACGCTGGCCATGTGACATCTCCCTTTTCGTTGCGGCCGGGCGCGGGGACGCTCTCGACCAGACAGTTGCATTGTGCACAATTTAATCGGACGCTGTCAAGCCGCGGGGTGACGGCGCAGGATTGGATTTTGCGCAATTGAAATGGCCGCGCTATGACGGGGATGGAGGCTCTGGATTCCATGCCGCACTCAGACGAGGCCGCCCACCGCCGGTCCGCGATCGACGCGGGCGCGCTCGCCCTCGACAACCAGCTCTGCTTCGCGGTCTACGCCGCCTCGCACGCCTTCTCGCGCACCTACCGGCCGCTGCTCGAGCGACTGGGGCTCACCTATCCGCAGTACCTCGTCATGCTGGTGCTGTGGGAGCGCGACGGGCTGACGGTGAAGGCGATCGGCGAGCGGCTCGGCCTCGATTCCGGCACGCTGACGCCGCTGCTGAAGCGCCTCGCCGCCGCCGGCCTGGTGACGCGCAGCCGCGACGCCGAGGACGAGCGCCAGGTGCGCATCGCCCTCAGCGACGCCGGCCGGGCCCTGCGGGCAGAGGCGGCCGGCCTGCCAACGGTGATCGCCGGCCGGCTCGGCCTCGATGTCGGCGAATTGAAGCGCCTGCGCCGCGAGATCGACGGCCTGCGGCTCGCCCTCGACGCCGCGATCGAGGGCGCCGAGGCGGGGCCCGCCGGCAAGTCCGATGCGGGCAAGTCCGACGTCGTCGCCTGACGCCGTCGCCACTCAGCCGCCGGAGCGACGCGGCGCTGCTGCCGGCGGCGCGGGGTCCAGCCGCGCGGCATCCGACGCGAGAGCCTCGATCAGCGCCACCGTCTCCTTGTGGACGGCACTGTCGGGATCACGGAAATCCGCCGCCGTGTGCCGGCGGCCGAGGGTGGCGAGGCGGACCAGCGCCCGCGCCCGCTGGCGGCGCGTCCGCTTCAGCTCGCTCGGCTGGTAGCGGAAGAAGACGCGGGAGAGCTCGCCGTCGCCGAGCAGCCCCGCCACCTCGGCAGCCGTGCAGTAGAGCAGGAACAGCACGAGGATCCAGGTCTGGATGAACAGGAACCGGTTCCACGAGAAGTGCTCGACCATGTGGGTGCCGAAGCCGCCCACCCCGCCGGTCTCGAACATGTAGTGCACGAGCGCCTCGAGCAGCCGGGCGATGAACACGAAGACCCAGTAGATCACCGTCTTGAACAGGATCGGCGCGATCAGCGGGGCGTGGTCGAAGACGCGCAGGAACGGCATCTTGTCGGCGACGAGCACCGCCTTGCCGACCACCAGCGCCATCACCACGGCGATCAGGTAGCCGGAGAAGGCGATCTCGTACTCCGCGAGGATCAGCTGCTGGGTGAAGACGATGATGGTGAAACCGACGGCGAAGAAGATCGTCGGCGGCAGCACCTGGCGGAACTCGTGCAGGAAGAACGCCAGGGCGCGCGCGCCGAAGCTGCGCGGCGCCTCGCCTGCGGCGGTCGAATGCATCGTGACTGCCCTCCCGGGGCCTGGCCGGGCGTCCCCCGACGCCGTCAGCCGAGACCGCCGGCAGTCTCCACGAAGCGGACGACGTCGTCGACACCCTGGCCGGATTTCACGTTGGTGAAGACGAACGGCCGCGCCCCACGCATCTTGCGGGCGTCGCGGTCCATCACCTCGAGCGAGGCGCCGACCATCGGCGCGAGGTCGATCTTGTTGATGACGAGGAGGTCGGAACGGGTGATGCCCGGACCGCCCTTGCGCGGGATCTTGTCGCCGGCCGAGACGTCGATGACGTAGATCGTGATGTCGGCGAGCTCCGGTGAGAAGGTGGCGGCGAGGTTGTCACCGCCCGACTCGATCAGGATCAGGTCGAGGTCGGGGAAGCGGGCGTTGAGATCGGCGACGGCCGCGAGGTTGATCGAGGCGTCCTCGCGGATCGCCGTGTGCGGGCAGCCGCCGGTCTCGACTCCCAGGATGCGCTCCGGCGCCAGCGCCCCCGAGCGCGTGAGGAACTCGGCGTCCTCCTTGGTGTAGATGTCGTTGGTGATGGCAGCGAGCTCGAAGCGGTCGCGCAGGCGCTTGCAG
Organism: Pseudoxanthobacter soli DSM 19599; assembly: GCA_943372725.1. Lineage (GTDB taxonomy): Bacteria > Pseudomonadota > Alphaproteobacteria > Rhizobiales > Segnochrobactraceae > CAMDHY01. The sequence continues at coordinate 17,735 of CALRZT010000009.1, read as the reverse complement.
AGCGCGTCCATGAGCGCCGTCTTGCCGGAGCCGACTGGCCCGCCGACGCCGACGCGAAGCGGCCCGTGGGGGGACTTCACCGGGCGGACGGGCAGCGGGATCGGGGCGAACGACGCAACGTCGGTCATGAGCGGAACAGCCTCGTGTACTGGGTCTCGTGGCGGGCGGAGGCGATGTCGGCGCGCAGGCTCGCACCGCCGATATCGTCGAGAGTGGCAGCCTCCGCCTCGGCGGCCACAGTCACTACCACAGGCATCAAGGCCGCGACGGCGCGCTGGCCGTCGGTCTGACCGAGCGGCACGAGGCGGACGGCGGCCGAGGAAAGGTTAGCCACGAAAGCAGTGAGGGTCGAGGCGAGCGTAGCCGGCAAAGCAAGCCCATGCGCCGCGGAAATCGCCCCCACCGCGACCGGCAGCGCTGCCAGAAGTCCGGCGTCGGCGAGGGTCGCCACCACCCTCTCCACCGCCTCGCCCGGCCAGGTCTGCCGCACCGCCTTGAGGAACGCCTCGCCCTGCGCGAGCGATTCGAGCCGCCGCTCGCGGGTCGGCTGCAACGCCGCGGCGAGTTCTGCGACGCGCACAAGCCCTGCCGCGTCGCCGGCGTCGACGGCGCGCCAGGCGTGGGCGAGCAGGATCATGTCGGACCGGCCGGCACCATTGCTGACGACGCCGTCGAGCCAGGCGACCAGGCTGCCGAGATCGCGGACGGTGCCGTCCTCGACCGCCCATTCGAGGCCGTGGCTGTAGGCGAAGGCGCCGACCGGGAAGGCGGGCGACAGCCACGTCTGCAGGATCAGTGTCTGCAGGATGGCCGAGGGGGCATCCGGCCCGACCGAGGCCGGCGGGGCGACGTCTGCGACCGGCCGGGCCGGCACCGGCGAGGCCGTTCCCGCATCGCCGCCGGGCGCTCTGCCGGTCCGCTCAGCCGCCGTGCGCATGGCCGCCGCCGCAGCGCCCCCCGGTCGCGTCGTCGGGCGCGCAATAGCCGTGGTCGTCGTGGTGGGGAACGAGCGCCGCCTTGGCCGCGAGTTCCTCAGCGACCGCCAGCGACGGCACCGGGTCGTGGGTGTGCGCCGGGCCGTGGTGGTGATCGTGTCCGCCGTGGTGGTGATGGTGACCGTCATCCGCAGCGTGATGATGGTCGTGGTCACCGTGATGGTGGTGGTGCCCGTGATCGTCGTGGTGGTGATGGTTCCCGGGTCCGGGTGCGTGCGAAGCGTGCCCGTGCGTTTCGTGCGCATGCCCATGCGGCTCATGCCCATGCGCGCCGTGCTCGTGCCCGTGCACCGCGCCGAGCCCGTAGGCCCCGCCCTCGGGCCGGAAGGCCGCCCGCGCCGGGGCGAGACGGCCACCGAGGCCTTCCACCATCGCCTCGATCACGTGGTCGCGGCGGATCACCAGCCGGTCGGGGTGGAGCTCTGTCGGCAGGTGGCGGTTGCCGAGGTGCCAGGCGATGCGCACGAGCTCGGCTGGCGAGGCGGCGGTGATCGCCACCACATCCTCCTCCGCCGCGCGCACCCGCACGATCCGGCCGTCCTCCAGCACCAGCCCGTCGCCGTCGGCGAGTACGGTCGCCTCGGCGAGATCGAGCAGGAAGGCGAGCCCGTGCTCCCCCGTCATCGCCATGCGGCGGCGGTGGCGGTCCTCGCGGTCGAGCACCACCGTGTCGGCGACGGCGGCGGCGTCGAAGGTTCCCGCAGGGGCGACGGCGTGGGCGTGCATCTCGAACCCGCTCAGAACAGGAAGTAACGCTGCGCCATCGGCAGCACGTCGGCCGGGGCGCAGGTGAGGAGTTCGCCGTTGGCGCGCACCTCGTAGGTCTCGGGGTCCACCTCGATCTCCGGCAGCGCGTCGTTCAGGATCATGTCCTTCTTGCCGATGCCGCGGACGTTCTCGATCGGCAGCACGTGCTTGGAAAGCTTCAGCCGTTCGGCGACGCCGGCCTCCAGCGCGTTCTTCGAGACGAACGTCACGCAGGATTCCGTCATCGCCCGCCCGTAGGCGCCGAACATCGGCCGGTAGTGGACCGGCTGCGGCGTCGGGATCGAGGCGTTCGGGTCGCCCATCGGGGCGGCGGCGATCATGCCGAGCTTCAGCACGAGGTCCGGCTTCACCCCGAAGAAGGCCGGCGACCAGAGGACGAGGTCGGCGAGCTTGCCGACCTCGACGGAGCCGATGTGCCTGGCCATCCCGTGCGCGATCGCCGGGTTGATCGTCACCTTCGCCATGTAGCGGCGGACGCGGAAGTTGTCGTTGCCGCGGCCCTTGTCCTCGGCAAGCGCGCCGCGCTGCACCTTCATCTTGTGGGCGGTCTGCAGGGTGCGGATCAGCACCTCGCCGACGCGGCCCATCGCCTGGCTGTCGGAGGCGATGATCGAGAAGGCGCCCATGTCGTGCAGGATGTCTTCGGCCGCGATCGTCTCCTTGCGGATGCGGCTCTCGGCGAAGGCGACGTCCTCGGGAATGTCCGGGTCGAGGTGGTGGCAGACCATGAGCATGTCGAGGTGCTCCTCGAGCGTGTTCACGGTGTAGGGCCGCGTCGGGTTGGTCGACGACGGGATGACGTTCGGCAGCCCGCAGACCTTGATGATGTCCGGTGCGTGGCCGCCGCCGGCGCCCTCGGTGTGGAAGGCGTGGATGGTGCGGCCCCTGATCGCCGCCACCGTGTCCTCGACGAAGCCGGACTCGTTCAGCGTGTCGGTGTGGATCATCACCTGCACGTCGAGCTGGTCGGCCACCGACAGGCAGCAGTCGATCGCCGCCGGCGTCGTGCCCCAGTCCTCGTGCAGCTTCAGCGAGCCGACGCCGGCGTGCACCTGCTCCTCCAGCGCCGCCGGCAGCGCGGCGTTGCCCTTGCCGGAGAGCGACAGGTTCATCGGGAAGGAGTCGGCCGCCTGCAGCATCCGGCCGATGTGCCAGGCGCCGGGCGTGCAGGTGGTGGCGTTGGTGCCGGTCGCCGGGCCCGTGCCGCCGCCGAGCATCGTGGTGACGCCGGACATCAGAGCCTCCTCGATCTGCTGCGGGCAGATGAAGTGGATGTGGCAGTCCATCGCACCGGCGGTGAGGATCTTGCCCTCGCCGGCGATCGCCTCGGTCGAAGGCCCGACGATGATATCGACGCCCGGCTGGACGTCCGGGTTGCCCGCCTTGCCGATGCCGACGATGCGGCCGTCGCGCAGGCCGACGTCGGCCTTCACGATCCCCCAGTGGTCGACGATGACGACGTTGGTGATCACCGTGTCGACGGCGCCGCCGTGGCGCGTCACCTGGCTCTGCCCCATGCCGTCGCGGATCACCTTGCCGCCGCCGAACTTCACCTCCTCGCCATAGGTGGTGAAGTCCTTCTCGATCTCGATGACGAGCTCGGTGTCGGCGAGCCTGAGCCGGTCGCCGACCGTCGGGCCGAACATGTGGGCATAGTCGGCACGGGGCATCTTGAAGGGCATGGGATTCCCTCGGGAACGGTCGTTGGCTTCCGGTTAGGAAGGAAGAAGCGTAAAGGCCGCCGTCTTTGCAGCCTTCTGATCGAAGGTCATGGTGGTCCGGGCGCCGCGCTCGCGGGCCAGCGCGGCGATCAAGTAGTCGGCGAAACCCGCAGACCCTGAGCGCCATGCCTCGATTGCCGCCTCTACGGCATTCCGGTCGTCGATGACGACGCCAGCATCGCTGCAGAAACTGTCGAGGGCGGCGAGACGCTGCTGCTTCGAGAAGCGGTAGCTCCGCCGCAAGACCCACTCCGTCTCCGCCAGCACGAGCGGCGTCAGAAGGATCGGATCATCCAGCCGCTCTGCAGCGTTCGCGAGAGCACGAGCCGCCCGCGCCTGCTCTGGCTGGTCATCGACGAGCAGCCGGACGACGACGTTTGTGTCGGCGCCGATCAAGACGGCTTCTCTGTGCGGCTGTTGCGATCGGAGCGCTCGAAGTCCTCGATGACCGCCTCGGCGATGCCGCGGTCCAAATCCTCGTTGGTGAGCGGTGGTCCGTCCCACTTCATGATCGGCTGAATCGCCCCCCGCCGCATCCGCCGCACCTTGAAGGTCGGTCGGTTGTCGAGATCGCGAAAGAACACGACGATGTCGCCCGGCTCGATGCCGAACTCCGCGCGCAGCTTCGCCGGCAGCGTGATCTGCCCTTTCGAGGTGACCTTTGCCTCCGCGCCCATTCCGGCCTCCTTACCCAACCCCCATCGCCTTACCTTATTGAGAATGTAAGGCGTCGATGACCGGCACGCCAGTTCACAACGCCCCCATCACCCCCTGCCGAAACCCGTAGACCTTCCGCAGGCCGCGGTAGGGCACCAGCGTCACGGTGCGTGACTGGCCGGGCTCGAAGCGCACGGCCGTGCCGGCGGGGATGTCGAGGCGGAGGCCGCGGGCCTGGTCGCGGTCGAAGGCGAGCGCCGGGTTGGTTTCGAAGAAGTGGTAGTGGCTGCCGACCTGTACCGGCCGGTCGCCGGTGTTCGACACCTCGATCGTCACCGTCGGCTGGCCAGCGTTGAGCTCGATCTCGCCCTCGGCGGGCATCAGTTCACCGGGGATCATGGGCGGGTCCTCTCAGGTCGGTGGGGCGCGGTCGAGCGGGGTCACAAGGTCGGTTTGCTGGTCATCGTCGCGGCGCACGGGCGGCTTCGCGCCACCCTCGGGCTCACGCCGCCCGCGTGCCGCATGGCGCCGCTCGCAGCACGCGCTCGGTCGAGGCGGGGAAGCGGGCGAGCTTGCCGGCCGGGCGCACCGGCCGGCGGACCAGTTCGCCGCCGCAGTTCGGGCAGAGCCCGCCGAACTCGCGCGCCGCGCAGTCGGCGCAGAAGGTGCACTCGAAGGTGCAGATCATCGCGTTCGCGGCGTCCGGTGGCAGGTCGCGGTCGCAGCACTCGCAGTTCGGCCGAAGCTCCAGCATCCGTTCCCCTCCCGTCGGCGGCAGCGCCGCATGCAAGTTTCGTCCCGATCGAGGCCGTCGCCCAGCCCAAACTTCCACCACGCGGCGGCGCCGTCCGCGCCCGCCTCAGGGCGTCGCCCTCGCCGTCACCGTGTCGTGCAGCGTCCGCCACAGCGGCTTCGTCTTCGGCACCATGTCCTCGGCGAAGTACCACCAGAACCAGCCGCCGACGAAGCGCGGCCCGAGCCGCTCCATCCCGTAGAAGTCCCGCACCATCCGCGCCTTGGCGGCGCGCGGCGCCGAGCGGTCGCGGCCGATCTCGCCGAAGCCGAGCTTCGCCGTCGGAAACACCGTCCGCAGCCGGGCGAACACCGCCGGCCAGTCCGGCGTCACGCCGCGACAATCGTCCGGGTACCAGCTGACGAACACGTAATCGAGGCCGGCCTTCATCTCCGCCGGGACGTTCGTCTCGGTCCAAGCGAACATCTCGTGGTCGCGCTTTTCCCAGCAATCCTGGTTGAAGTAGAGCGTCATCGCCGTCCGGCCGCCCTGCCCCTCGACGTGGCGGAAGGCGGCGCGGAGCTTGGCGACGACGTCCTTCGTCGGGCCGAGCCACTCGCCGTTCACCTCGTTGCCGATCTCCCACAGGTCGATCCGGTCGCCGAGGGCGGCCAGATAACTGCGCGTGCGGTCGCGGTAAGCGGACAGCGAGTAGCGGCGGAAGTCGGAGGAATCGACGATCTCGCCCATCAGGAAGGCGACCGGGCGCAGGTCATCGACGGCGGCGGTGTACATCGAGACCGGCCCGCGGTCGAAGACGATGCGCGCCACCGGCATCACCGGCAGGGCGGCGAGTGCCTCGATCGTCTCGGGCAGGTGCTCGATGGTGTCGAGGGTAACGCCGACCATCGGCGAGGGCAGCTTGCGCGGCCCGGTTGCCGCCGCCGCCCGTGCCGGCCCGAGGCCGTTCGCCAGCACCATCGCCGCCGCCATCGCAACCACGACCGACTGACGGCGCAGCGATGCCAGGCGGCGAAGACGCTCCATGCCCGCTAGCGGATCGGCTGGTGAACGGTGACGAGCTTCGTTCCGTCCGGAAACGTCGCCTCCACCTGCACGTCGTGGATCATCTCGGCGATGCCCTCCATCACCTGCGCGCGGCCGACGACGTGGGCGCCCGCCTCCATCAGGTCGGCGACGGAGCGGCCGTCGCGGGCGCCCTCGACGACATAGTCGGAGATCAGCGCGATCGCCTCCGGGTAGTTCAGCTTGACGCCGCGCTCCAGCCGCCGGCGCGCCACCATCGCCGCCATGGAAATCAAAAGCTTGTCCTTCTCGCGGGGCGTCAGGTTCATCCGCGTCGCTCCAGCTTCATTCGCCTCGCTCCAGCATCATCCGCACCGACCGGGCCCCCGGCCCGGCTCCACCGATCCCGCACCGGCCGCGCGTGCCCGTCCGGCGGGCACACTAGCCACGTTTTCAGCACGACCACACCCTCGGCAGCGGCCGGCCCTCGAGCGCGGCGAGGAGCCGCGCCAGCGTCGCCCGCAAGGGCGTCGCCGAGCTTGCGACGAGGCGCGCCACGACGACGCCCTCGAGCGCACTCGCGCCCGCCTCGACGCCACCGCCGGCGGCGTCCACCGCCGCGTCGATCGCACCACGCACCTCGTCGAGCCGCTCCGCCGCGCCCTCCCCGGCCATCACCAGCGTCGCGATCGCCCGCGCGCCGCCGCCGGTCGCCGGTCCGGCGAGGATCGCCGCGGCGTCGCCGACGAGCCGCAGCCGGTCGGCGAAGACGAGGCGGCCGTTAAGTGTGATGTCCCAGCGGTCGCGCACCTCCACCTGCCGCACCGTCTCGCCCATCGCCGCCCGGCCCAGCACGATCGCCTCGCAGGCGATCAGCCGCGCCCCGGCGGCGATCGAGATGTCCAGCGACCGCTCCAGGCCGGCGCCGTCGAAGACGATGGTCTCCTGCGGCAGCCAGGAGAGGCGCGCGCCACCGCCGACGACGAGCTTCGTCTCGACGCGCGCCGTGCCCCGGAGCCGCCGGTAGACCCGCTCGGCCGCCTGCGTCGTCACCACCGCCGCGGCCCCGTCGCCGATCGACACCTCGGTGAGGAAGCGGTCGCCGCCGGTGAGGCCACCGGCGGTGTTCAGGAGCACCGCCAGCGGTGGCGCGCCGGTGGGGGCCCGCGGCAGCCGCGCCTTGCCGGAACCGGCCTGGTAGAGTGTCGTCAGCCGCGTCGTGCCGTCCGCGTCGGCGACGAAGCCGAGCCGCACGATGCCGCGCGCCCGTTCCAGCCGGGGGGCGTCGGGCACGGTGCTGGTCGCGGATCTGGCGACGGCGGCGGTCATGAGGAGGTCCGGTTGAAAGCGCGGCGGCACGGCCGGGGGTTGCCGCCGTCCCGGCGGGTGCCGCGCCCGTGGCAAGCAAGATCGTCGCCACCCTAGCCGAAGCCGGGAGGCCCTGTCGCGCCGTTCGCCATCGCGTCGGACGGCGCGACGTGCGACGTTAACCGGGCGCTTACCATGCCGGCCGCAATGCTGGGGCCCAAGATTCGGCGCATTCCGGCCGGACCGTCGGTCGGTCGGGTCTCCATCCCCGGTTGCCGGCGACAGCGGAGGACATCGTGAGCTCTCGTCATCCTCGGCTCTTCGCCCCGTCGCGGGCTGTTCGACAGTTCGCGACGACCGCCGTCGTCGCCGCCGGCCTCGCGGCGCTGCCGCTCGCCGCCGCGCCGGCGCTCGCCGACAGCGCCAAGGTCGGCGCCATCTACGACATCTCCTTCGGCGGCATGTCGTTCGCCCAGGGCAAGCTCTCGCTTGTCGTCGACGGCACCGCCTATTCCGCCAAGGTGGCGATGCGGCCGGCCTCGCTGGCGCGCATCTTCTCCTCCGAAAAGGTCGACGCCCAGGCGGCCGGTTGGCTGCGCGGCGCGTCCGTGCTGCCGACCCGCTACACGATGGAGGCGAGCAACAGCGAGAAGTCTAGCTCGGTGCGCATGGACCTTGCCTCCGGCACGCTGAAGTCGGTCTCCGCCGACCCGCCGACGAAGCCGCACCGCGACGTCGTGCCGATCCAGTCGAAGCACTGGAAGGGCGTGCTCGACCCGGTCAGCGCCGTCGTCATGCCGGTGCGCACCGTCGAGGACGCCACCGGCCCGGCCGCCTGCGCCCGCACCCTGCCGATCTTCGACGGCTGGACGCGCTTCGACGTGCCGCTGTCCTACCAGGGCACCAAGACGGTGGAGACGAAGTCCTACAAGGGCACCGTCGTCGTCTGCTCCGCCCGCTGGGTGCCGGTCTCCGGCCACAAGCGCAACAAGGAGTCGGTGCGCTACATGCAGAACAACCGCGCGCTGGAGGCGTGGCTGGCGCCGATCCCCGGCACGACCCTGCTCGTCCCCTACCGGGTTTCTGTCGGCACCATGCGCGGCACGCTGGTGGTCGAGGCGACCGACCTCAAGATAACCGGACCGACCGTCACCGCCGCCACCGGCACCGCCGCCACCGGCACCGCGGACTGAAGCGCAGCGGACTGAGGCGAAGCGGCCTCTTTCCCGCCCCCTCCCGGGGCCGTCCAGGCTACGTTTTCGGCCGCTTGACTCGACGGGCGATCGGAGTCCTCGCGATAACACTGCCGCCACCGCCGAGTCGTTCGCCGCGCAGACCCAGAAAACGCAAGATATCGTGGGTGAGCTCCGAGTCTTTCCCAAGTCTCGTAGGGAACAAAGCCGGACTCGGGGCGAGTCGTCGATTCGGGCCGGATTCGTTCGGGACTCGTTCCGATTCGCCGCGTCGCGCGTTGTACTGTCGGCGGCGCGGCCCACCGGAGCGAACGTGGACACCCGCGAGAGCCCCTCTATCGCTGGAGCGCCGCCGCCCGGCCGTGCTATGAGGCAGCCGGTCCCTCCACCCGCCGCCCGGGTCCAACCGGCCGGCCTGGGAAGTCGATGAACGTCGAGTCGAGATCCGCGTCCGCCTCCGTCGTCCGTTCGCGTTCGGTCACCGCCGTCCTCGGGCCGACCAACACCGGCAAGACACACCTCGCGATCGAGCGCATGATCGCGCACGGCAGCGGCCTCATCGGCCTGCCGCTGCGGCTCCTTGCCCGCGAGGTCTACAACCGGGTCGCCGCCCGCGTCGGAACGGATGCCGTCGCCCTCGTCACCGGCGAGGAGCGCATCGTGCCGCCGTCGCCGCGCTTCACCGTCTGCACGGTCGAGGCGATGCCGCGCGACGCCGACGTGTCCTTCCTGGCGGTGGACGAGGTGCAGCTCGCTGGCGACCTGGAACGCGGCCGCGTCTTCACCGACCGCATCCTGAATTCCCGCGGCCGCGACGAGACGCTGCTGCTCGGCGCCACCACCGTCCGGCCGATGCTGGAGAAGCTGATCCCCGGCCTCAACGTGGTGACCAGGCCGCGCATGTCGGTGCTCGCCTACGCCGGCTCGAAGAAGATCACCCGCCTGCCGGCGCGCTCGGCCATCGTCGCCTTCTCGGCCGACGAGGTCTACGCCATCGCCGAACTGATCCGCCGCCAGCGCGGCGGCGCGGCGGTGGTGCTCGGCTCGCTCAGCCCACGCACCCGCAACGCCCAGGTCGAACTCTTCCAGGCCGGCGACGTCGAGTTCCTCGTCGCCACCGACGCGATCGGCATGGGCCTCAATCTCGACGTCGACCACGTCGCGTTTGCCGGCGACCGCAAGTTCGACGGCTACCAGTACCGGGCGCTGAACGCCGCCGAGCTCGGCCAGATTGCCGGCCGCGCTGGCCGCCACATGCGCGACGGCACCTTCGGCGTTACCGGCCGTGTCTCCCCCTTCGACAACGAGATGGTCGAGGCGCTGGAGAGCCACCGCTTCCAGTCGCTCCGGGTGCTGCAGTGGCGCAACCCCGACCTCGACTTCGCCTCCCTCGACGCGCTCCGCCGGTCGCTCGACGAGCCGCCGCGCCAGGAGGGGCTGACGCGGGCGCCCCAGGCGGAGGATTCCGTCAGCCTCGACTATGCCGCCCGCGACCCGGACATCCGCGCTCTCGCCTCGACCAGGGCGCGCGTCTCGCTGCTCTGGGACGTCTGCCAGGTGCCCGACTACCGGCGCATCGCCCCGGCCAATCATGCCGATCTGGTGCTCGCCCTCTACGGTTTCATCGCCCGGTCGGGTAGGATACCGGACGACTGGTTCGCCCGGCAGGTCGACCAGTCGGACCGCACCGACGGCGATATCGATGCGCTTTCCAACCGGATCGCGCACGTTCGGACATGGACTTATGTCGCCAATCGTGGAGATTGGCTCGCCGATCCCGCGCACTGGCGCGGAGTCACACGAGATGTCGAGGATCGACTCTCCGACGCCCTCCACGAACGGCTGATCGGCCGTTTCGTCGACCGGCGAACGAGCGTCCTGATGAAACGCCTGAGAGAAAACGCGATGCTCGAAGCGGAGATCACGCCGGCGGGAGACGTCTCCGTCGAGGGCCAGCACGTCGGACGCCTCGCCGGCTTCCGCTTCGTCGCCGACGGCGGTGGCGGCGGCGGCGACGGGCCGGAGGGCAAGGCGCTGCGCAGCGCCGCCGCCAAGGCCCTCGCCGGCGAGATCGAGGCGCGCGCCGACCGTCTCGGCCGCGCCGCCGACGGCGACCTCGTGCTCGCCGCCGACGGAGCGATCCGCTGGCTCGGCGAGCCGGTGGCGAAGCTCATCCCCGGCGACGACGTGCTGACGCCCGGCTTCGTCGTGCTCGCCGACGACCAGCTCACGGGTCCGGCCCGCGAGCGGGTGCAGACGCGCCTCGGCACCTGGCTGAAGACCCAGGTCGAGACGCTGCTGAAGCCGCTCATCGACCTGCGCAACGCCACCGAACTGCCCGGCCTGCCGCGCGGCATCGCCTTCCGCATCGCCGAGGCGCTCGGCGTCGTCGAGCGGCCGGCGATCGCCGACGACGTCAAGGGGCTCGACCAGGCGGCTCGCGCCGGCCTGCGCTCGCTCGGCGTCCGCTTCGGCGCCTACCACCTGTTCGTCCCGGCGCTGCTGAAGCCGGCGCCGAGCCGCCTGCTCGCCGAGTTGTGGGCACTGAAGCACGCGAGCCTCGACGTTCCCGGCCTGCTCGAGGTGCCGCAACTCTCCGCCTCCGGACGCACCTCGATCCCGGTCGACCCGGCCGTGCCGGTCGACCTCTACCGCGTCTGCGGCTTCAAGGCCTGCGGCGGCCGCGCGGTGCGCATCGACATCCTCGAGCGCCTCGCCGACCTCATCCGCCCGATCCTCGCTTGGCGGCCGGGCCCCGAGGCGGGGCCGATGCCCGACGGCGCCCACCCGGCCGGCGGCTTCATGGCGACCGTGCGGATGACGTCGCTCGTCGGCTGCTCTGGCGAGGACTTCGCCTCCATCCTGCGTGGCCTCGGCTACCGCATGGATCGCCGCCCGCTGCCGGTGCGCCCGCCGGAGACCCCGGCCGCCGCGGCGACACCGTCGACGACGGAGGCCACTGTCGCGCCGGAGGCCGTGGAGACGGACGCGGCGGACGCAGCGACCGAGCCCACCTTCGACACCGCCGGCGACACCCCGATGGAGGCCGAGGCCACAACCGGGACCGCCGCGTCGGATGACGCCGGCAGCGAAGCTGCGGACGCCATCGAAGCGTCGGCCACGCCCGAGGACGATCGCGAGCCGCCGGTGACGGCGGAGAGCGCCGAGGCGGCGGAAGCCGCCGAGGGGAACGCCGACCCGTCCGAAGCCGCCCAGATGGAGGCCGCGTCCGAGGAGTTCGAGCCGAAGGTCGATCCCGACGACGCCGCGGCCGCCACCGAGGCGACCGAGGTCGAGGCGGTCGCCGCTCCGGTCGACACCGCCGACGAGGCGCTCGCTTCCGAAGCGGCATCCGCGCCCGACATCACCGACGCCTCCGAGGAAGCCGCTGCGGCCGCAGACGTCGCCATTTCGGAGGAGACCGCGTCCGCCGAAGCCGTGGCTTCCGCCGAGGCCGTGGCTGTCACCGAGACGTCCGACGGCGAGCCGGTCACGGCCGAGGCCGCTGCCGAGCCGGTGCTGGTCGAGGTGTGGCGGCCCGGCCGTCCCGAGCGGCGCGGCGAGCCGCGCCAGCGCGGCAACCGCGACCGCCAGCCGGACCGTCAGGCCGACCGCGGTGGCGAGCGTCGTGGCGACCGCGGCCCGCGCCGGGCCGAGAGCGCCCCGGTGGCCGCCAGTGGCCCGGGCGAAGCACCGGCCGCCGGCGAGGCCCGGCCGGACCGCCGTCCCGACCGTCCCCGCGGCGACGACCGCCGCGGCCGCCCACCCCAGGGCCAGGGCCAGGGCCGTCCGGAAGGCCGCAGTGGCGGCCGTCCCGGTGGCGATCGGCCCGAGGGGCAGCGCGCCCGCGACGACCGTCCGCGCGGTGACCGCCCCCGCGACGATCGCCCGCGGGACGACCGCCCCCGCAACGACCGGCCGCGCGAGGATCGTCCGCGCGACGACCGGCCCCGCGACAGCGGGCGCGGCCGCCAGCCCGATCCGAATTCGCCCTTCGCCGCGCTCGCGGCGCTGAAGGCCGATCTCGAGCGGCGGGCGAAGGAGCGGTGACCTGCCGCTCCGCCTCGTGAGCGTCGCCGCGTGATGCGCGCGCCATGATGCTCGTGCCATGACGATCGCGCCATGACGATCGCGGCGCAGCGTCTCGACAAGTGGCTGTGGTTCGCCCGCGTGGTGAAGACACGGCCGCTCGCCAAGGCGCTCGTCGAGGCGGGCAAGGTGCGGGTCAACCGCGACCGCGTCACCAGCGCCGACAGGCTGGTGCGCCTCGGCGACGTGCTCACCGTCGTCGTCGGCAGCCGGGTGCGGGTGCTCGAGGTGATCGGCTTCGCCGAACGCCGGGGCGACGCCGCCTCCGTCGCATCCCTCGCCCTCGATCGCTCGCCGGCCCCGCCGGGTTCAGATGCGGGCGAAGAGGGCGCCGACGGCGAAGGCGAGTGAACCGCTCGCCAAACTGACCTTCGCTGGGGAAAACCCCCTTCACGCCGTCACAGGCGGCCGCCGACTCTTGTCAGAGAGTCACGGCATATTGTAGCGTCCGGGCGTACCGACACGACATATCGTGTCCGTCGCACTCGAAAGTTCCCGACACCACCCCTGCAGCGTCAGGCGGGCTCCCGTCGCCCGGCGCTCTCGGATTCGGAGTCCGGTTTCGATACGGAAGGATGAGGCGACATGTCCTGGACCGACGAGCGGGTCGATACGCTGAAGCGCCTGTGGACGGACGGCCTCAGCGCCAGCCAGATCGCCGCCTCCCTCGGCGAGGTGACGCGCAACGCGGTGATCGGCAAGATCCACCGGCTGGGCCTCTCCGGCCGCGCCCGCACCGGCCAGCCCTCGATGGCGCCGGCCCACAAGCCGAAGCCGGCGCCGGTCGTCCGCCGCAGCACGCGCCCGACGGTCGCGGCCGTCGGCAATACGGCGCTCGCTCAGGCCGAGCCCGCCTATGTGGTGGCGACACGGCCCGAGCCGGAGCCGATGGGCGAGGTGGTCTCGATCGGCCAGCGCGTCACCATCATGATGCTGACCGAGCAGACCTGCCGCTGGCCGATCGGCGATCCTGGCAGCGAGGGCTTCACCTTCTGCGGCCGCCGCTCCGACACCGGCGTGCCCTACTGCACCGCCCACGCCCGCATCGCCTACCAGCCCGCCGAGCGCCGGCGCGACCGCAGCAACCACCGCGATCACTGATCACGGATCCAGGATCACGCCCACCGGCCGAACGCCGGCGCGACCGGGGCTACGACCGTGATCACGGATCACGGTCGGGTCTTGCTCCTTTGCGCCGATCCGCCGGCCAGGCCGGGCAGTGCGGGCGTGCCGCCACCCGCATCCGGCTGGACTATTGTGGTCCCGGCCAGATCTGCTCGCGCAGGCACTCGACGTCGGGTGCGCGCTGGGTGAGGCCCGGCTTGGTCGGGTCCTTGATCGCCATCTTGGCGACGCAGGTGGTCACGTAGCTCGCCACCACGTCCTCGCCGTCATAGGCGAGCGAGGAATAGGACAGCGACGAGTAGGCGAACGGCCGCTCCCCGGCCGCCGTCGCTGCCCAAACATCGCCGATGCAGGAATGCTCGAGGTTCTCCGGCGGGATCGGCGTCTCCGTGCACTGCTCGCCGAGGACGACGGTGTTCGAGCTGCCGTCCGTCAGGGTCGCCGGCGACAGGTTGGTGCAGGTGCGCAGGCCGTCCTCGCGCCACGACCAGGTGAACACCGTGAGATCGTTGGAGATCTGGCGCACCGACCCGTCACCGAGGATGAAGCGGGCGTTGCGCTCAAACGACGTCGCCGCGGAGCCGACATACTGCCAGTAGGGCTGCGGCGAGCACGAACCCTCGGCCCATGCCGGCGCGGCGGTGAGGGACAGGCCGGCCAGGGACAACAACCCCGCCGCCGTCCGCGCGACCATCTGCACTGGCATCGTCGGCCTCCCCGCGAGGTCTCGCCTCGCCGTCCCGCCCCGATCCGGCGACGGCGTCGCCGTTCGTTGCCGCCACTGTCCGCTCCGCCTGCCGCTCACGGCAAGTCACGTCGCGGTCATCGGCGGGGGACGTCGGGGTAGTCAGGGTGGCGAAGGTGGCGCGCACGGCCGCAAAAACAGGAAACGCCCGCCCGGTGGGACCGGACGGGCGTTCTCGTCTCAGGCCGCCGCGGAGGGCGGCGAAACCATCACTGCGCGGTGGTGGTCGGCACCGGCGTCATCGGGCCCTGGGCCGTGGTGATCGGCGCCGTCGGGCCGGACGCGGTGGTCTCGGCCTTGCCGTAGGGGCAGGCGACGGCCGGCACGGAGGCCGCCGCGAGGAGCGCGAGGGCGGCGAGAGGGGCGGTCAGTCGGGTCATGTCGGTCCTCCTCCAGAAGCGGGCGCCGGCGATGAAGCGGCGCCGTCGGCCCAGCCTGTCAAAAAGGTAGCACGCCCGCGCGTTTCGGCAACGCCTCGTTGACCGGAAAGCCGTCATGCTGTGGGCGGGCGAGAGGAACCACCCCCGTGCGCGACGGCCATCTGATCGAGAGCTTCCTGGAGATGATGTCGGCCGAGCGCGGCGCGGCGAAGAACACGCTCGACGCCTATCGCCGCGACCTCGAGGACTTCGCCCGCTTCCGCGCCGACGCCGCCGTGTCTGCTGCGACCGCCGACGACGTGCGCGCCTACCTCGCCGACCTCAACGGTCGCGGCTTCGCCGCCACCTCGCAGGCGCGCCGGCTGTCGGCGCTGCGCCGCTTCCACCGCTTCCTGTTCGCCGAGGGTGTGCGCACCGACGACCCGACTGGCCCGATCGACAGCCCGAAGCGCCGCCGCGCCCTGCCGAAGCTCCTGTCGGAGGGCGAGATGCGGGCCATCCTCGCCACCGCCGGCGCGGAGGCGGTGGCCGAGGATGCCACCCCCGTGGCGCGGCTCAGGGCGGCGCGGCTCGTGGCCCTCGTCGAGACGGCCTATGCGACGGGCCTGCGCGTGTCGGAGCTCGTGGCGCTGCCGGCGGCGGCGGCGCGGCCGGGGCTCGAGGCGCTGGTGGTGCGCGGCAAGGGCGGGCGCGAGCGCATGGTGCCGCTCAGCCCGCGCTCGAAGGCGGCGATCGTCGCCTTTCGCACCCTTCTCGGCGGCAAGGCGGGGCGCTGGCTGTTTCCCTCGCACGGCGAGAGTGGTCACCTCACCCGCCAGGCCTTCGCCCGCGACCTGAAGCGCATCGCGGCGCTCGCCGGCATTCCGTCCGCGCGGGTGTCGCCGCACGTGCTCCGCCACGCCTTCGCGAGCCACCTGCTCGCCGGCGGTGCGGACCTGCGCTCGCTGCAGGCGCTCCTCGGCCACGCCGACATCGCCACGACGGAAATCTACACCCACGTGCTCGACGAGCGACTGACCGCCCTCGTCGGCGAGCACCACCCGCTCGCGGACCTCGCGGCGGCGCCGAAATCGGCACGATCGCGACGGGCCGGCTGATCCATCAGGCGACGCGCACGCCTTCGCGCCACACCGCGCGCACGACCGGCACCGTGCCCGGGGCGTGGCGGACGCGCACGAGGTCGGCGCGCCGGCCCGGCGCAATCGAGCCGCGTTCGTGGAGACCCACCGTCTCCGCCGGCACGCGGGTGACGAGGCGGACGGCGCCCGCGAGATCCATCCCCGGCACCGTCTCCGGCAGCAGGAACACCGCCTGCATCAGCGAGAACGGCACGTAGTCCGAGGACAGGATGTCGAGCAGGCCGGCGCGCGCGAGGTCGCCGGCGGCGGCGTTGCCGGAGTGCGAGCCGCCGCGCACGACGTTCGGCGCCCCCATCAGCACCTTCATGCCGGCCGCGCGGGAGGCGGCCGCCGCCTCCACCGTCGTCGGGAACTCGGCAATGGCGATGCCGTCGGCCGCCGCCTCCTCGACGTGGGCGAGCGTCGCGTCGTCGTGGCTTGCCAGAATCGCCCCGCCGGCGTGCGCCATCGCGACGATCGCCGGCCGGTTCGCCGCCACGATGCGCGCGGCCGCCTCGAGCCGCTCGGCGACGAAGGCGTCCTGCTCGGCCGGCGAGAGGCGGGCGGTCTCGGGGTAGAAGCGGTGGTAGGCGTCGAGGCGGGCGAACTGGCGCTGGCCCGGCGTGTGGTCCATCAGCGAGGCGAGCCGCACGGCGCCGGTGGAAAACAGCGGCTCGGCGTCGGCGAGGAGCTGCTGCGAGGAAATCTCGCAGCGCACATGGATGAAGTGGTCTGCCTTCAGCCGGTCGTCGGCGCGGGCGGAGGCGATGGCGTCGGCGAGCAGCAGCGAGTCGCGCCCGAGCGGGCGCTCGTCGGCGTCGCCGGCGCGGAGCGCATCGAACACCGTGACGATACCGGCGCCGATCACCTGGGCATCATGCGACTGCAGCGCCGCGATCGGGTTCCAGTGCACCCCCGGCCGGGGGCGGAAGTGGCTCTCGAGGTGGTCCGTGTGGAGCTCGACGAGGCCCGGCAGCAGATAGTCGCCGCCGAGGTCCTCGCCGATCGTGGAGCGTCCCTCGTCGATCGCGACGATGACGCCGTCGCGCACAACCACCGTGCCCTCGACCACGCGGTCGTCGAGGACGACGCGGGCGCCGGTCAGAACCTGTTCGCCCATCAGGCGCCGCCTCCGATGCTGGCGAAGCGGCGGCCGGCGCCGGCAAGCGGCAGAGCCTTGCGAATCACGAAGGGGGCGGCCGGGCGCGGCTCGACGAACACGGTGAGCGCATCGACGAGCACCGGCCGGCCGAGCACAGGCGCGAAATGGCGTGTCGCCGCGGCAGCGAGCCGGTCGCCGAGGGCCGGCGGCAGCGCGTCGGTCAGCGTCATGTGGAAGCGGAACTCCTCGAAGACGTGGGGATAGCCCCAGCGCTCCAGCATCTCGCGCTGGCGCGGCGAAAGGGTGGCGGGCCGCCGGCGGGCGATCTCGTCGGCGTCGGGCGGCGCGCGGAAGCCGTCGAGATCGGCGACGACGCGGCCGGCGAGCGCGTCGAGCGCCTCAACCGGCTCCGCCGGAACCAGCGCAATGAAGCCACCGAGGCGGGCGATCACGAGGCTCGGAATGGTCACGACCGGCTGCGTCGCGGCGAGGCGTTCGACGGCCGCCTCGAACTCCGCGGCGGTGTGGCCGGCGGCGAGACGGAACGGCGGCTTCAGCGTCGCGTGGAAGCCGTAGCGGCGCGCCGAGGCGGTGGCGGCCTCGAACTCCGGGCCGCTGACGCCGTCGATCTCCGGCTGCTTCAGGGCACGTCCGTCGGCGGCGTCGCGGCCGAGCCAGCGGGCGCCGAGGCGGGCGATGAGCGCCGTGTCGCGCGGCGCGTAGTAGACGGCGTGACGCATCGGGGATCGCGGGCCTCTTCGCCGGTGCCACCTCG